>CAVDXW010000040.1:0-14732 GCA_963613145.1 Bacteroidaceae bacterium
TGTTGGCGGCAATGGAAACACCGATGCCGGTGGTGCAGATGACGATGCCCTTGTCGCAGGTACCGTCGGCCACGGCACGGGCGGCCTTCTCCGCGAACACGGGATAGTCCACGCTCTCGGTGGAGTAGCAGCCGAAGTCCTCGTAGTCGATGCCGTTCTCCTCCAGCCAGACGAGGATGTCCTGCTTGAGCAGATAGCCGCCGTGGTCACAGGCAATAGCAATTTTCATGGTGGTTGTCTCCTTTTTCGTTTTTACAGCTTGCGAAACTCCGGCTTGCCGCCGGTGTAGGTACAGAAGTAGCGGAAGCCGCACTGCCGCAGCAGCTCCTGCCGCTGTCGTATGCAGCAGCCCACATACTCTGCGGAGTGAGCGTCGGAGCCGAGGGTGATGATCTCGCCGCCCAGCTCACGGTACAGCCGCAGCAGCGGCGCGTCGGGCAGGGGCGCGTTGCCCCGATTGGTGTTGCACTCGATGCCGCAGCCGCTGTCGATCAGGGCGCGGAATATCTCGCGGCACTGGTCGTAGTGCCGCTCGAAGGTCATGTGCTCGCCCAGATCCTCATTCATGTAGCGCAGGGGCAGCGTCAAGTGCCCCAGAACGCTGAATTTCCCCCACCTCGCCATACGGAGCACATCCTCCAAATAGCTGTCTATGACTGCATTATAATATGCTTCGCTGTTTTTTTCAATGTAGTAGAGGTCAAAATATTGAAATTTTTCTCCCGCCATGTGTACGGAGCCGATCACAAAGTCCAGCGGCGGCGCGTCATGCAGCAGCTTTTCCGCCCGCGTAAAGCCCATGGGAGCCTCGCCCAGCTCCGCGCCCAGCTTTATGGTCAGGCGGCCTGCATATTTTTCCCGCGCTTCGGGAATCTCGCGCAGCAGACGCGACCAGTCGAAGCTGTCACGCGCTTCGTGGCTGCCCCAGAGCACCGTGTCCACATGGTCGGTGACGCATATTTCGTCCAGTCCCGCGCACACCGCCGCCTCCGCCAGCTCGCTGACCGTCAGCGAGCCGTCGGGAGAGGTGGCCGAATGGGTATGATAATCTGCCAGATACATCGTTCACCTGCTCATTTCTTCTTGAAAAAGCTCTTGCGCTTTTCGTAGTTGCTCTCGCCCAGCATGTCGCTGAAGGTGCGCAGAGCCTCCTTTTGCTCCTTCGTCAGGTTGCGCGGCGTTTCCACGGTGACGGTGACATACTGGTCGCCGCGCCCCCTGCCGTTGAGCACGGGGATGCCCTTGCCGCGCAGACGGAACACCGTGCCGGTCTGCGTGCCCTCGGGCAGCTCGTACTTCACCTTACCGTCGATGGTGGGTATCTCCAGCGAAGCGCCCAGCACCGCCTGTGCAAAGGTGATGGGAGCCTCGCAGAACACATCCACACCCTCGCGGCGGAACACCTCATCGGGCTGCACCATGACGGTGATGAGCAGGTCGCCTGCGCCGCCGCCGTTCGTGCCGGCGTTGCCCTGTCCGCGCAGGGAGATGGTCTGCCCGTGGTCGATGCCCGCGGGGATAGCGACCTTGATGGTCTTGCGCTTGCGGATGCGTCCCTGTCCGCCGCACGCGGTGCAGGGCTGGTGGATGATCCTGCCCGTGCCGCGGCACTTCTGGCAGGGGCGGCTGCTGGCGAACACGCCCATAGGCGTGCGCTGCTGCACCTGTACCTGTCCGCTGCCGTGGCAGTCGGGGCATATCTCCGGCGTGGTACCCGGCTGACAGCCGCTGCCCTTGCAGGTGGTACACTGCTCGCTGCGCTCCACCGCGACCTCCTTTTCACAGCCGAACGCCGCCTCCTTGAAGCTGACGGACACGCTGGCGCGGATGCTCTCGCCCCGCTGGGGCGCGTTGGGATTGCGCCGCTGGCCGCCGCCAAAGCCGCCTCCGAAAAAGCTGCCGAAGATGTCGCCGAGGTCGCCGAAGTCGAAGCCGCCCGCGCCGCCGTATGCGCCGCCGCCCGCGCCCGCGCCCGCGCCGTAGCTGGGGTCTACCCCGGCAAAGCCGAACTGGTCGTACCGCGCCTTTTTCTCCGGGTCGGACAGCACCTCGTTGGCCTCGTTGACCTCCTTGAACTTCTCCTCGGCCGCCTTGTCGCCGGGGTTCATGTCCGGATGGTATTTCCGTGCCAGCTTCTTGTATGCCTTTTTGATTTCGTCCTCGCTCGCGCCCTTGCTGACGCCGAGGACCTCGTAATAATCTCGTTTTTCCTGTGCCATGGGCATATCTCCTAACGCCACTTTAAGGGACAGGTACTCCCTGCCCCTTATCGTGGGATATTTCGGTTACTTATTGTTCTGGTCGTCGTCATCGACTACCTTGTAGTCGGCATCGTAATACTGCTGCCCGCCGTTGGTATCGCCGCCGGACTGCTGGCCGCCCATGCCGGGGTCGCCCTGCGGAGTCTGCTGCTGATAGAGCTTCTCGCTCATCTTGTAGAACAGCTGGGTCAGCTCCTCGGTGGCCGCCTTGATAGCGTCGGTATCCTCCCCCTTGAGCGTCTCCTTCAGCTTCTCCACGCCGGCCTTGATGGGCTCCTTCTCGCTTTCGGGCACCTTGTCGCCGACCTCGTTGAGCGTCTTTTCGGCCTGATAGACCATCTGGTCGGCCTGATTGCGCACCTCGACCTTTTCCTTGATCTTGGCATCCTCGGCGGCATACTGCTCGGCCTCCTTGACGGCCTTTTCAATGTCTTCCTTGGACATGTTGGACGAGGAGGTGATGGTGATGTGCTGGGCATTGCCCGTGCCGAGATCCTTGGCGGAGACATTGACGATGCCGTTGGCATCAATATCAAATGTCACCTCGATCTGCGGGACGCCGCGCCGCGCCGGAGCGATGCCGTCCAGATGGAAGCGGCCGAGGCTCTTGTTGGCGGCGGCCATCTCGCGCTCGCCCTGTAGTACATTCACCTCTACGGAGGTCTGATTGTCAGCGGCGGTGGAGAAAATCTGGCTCTTCTTAACGGGGATGGTGGTGTTGCGCTCGATCAGGCGGGTACACACGCCGCCCATCGTCTCGATGCCGAGGGACAGGGGGGTGACATCCAGCAGCAGCAGACCCTTGACATCGCCGGTCAGCACGCCGGCCTGCAATGCCGCGCCCATAGCCACGCACTCATCGGGGTTGATGCCCTTGAACGGCTCGTTGCCCGTGAAGCCCTTGACGGCCTCCACCACGGCGGGGATACGGCTGGAGCCGCCCACCATCAGCACCTTGGCAAGGTCGGAGGGCTTCAGTCCCGCGTCGGACATGGCCTGACGCACGGGCCCCATCGTCGCCTCGACCAGATGGCCGGTCAGCTCGTTGAACTTGGCGCGTGTCAGGGTGACGTCGAGATGCTTCGGGCCGGTGGCGTCGGCGGTGATATAGGGCAGGTTGATGTTGCTCGTGGTCACGCCGGAGAGCTCGATCTTTGCCTTTTCAGCGGCCTCCTTCAGACGCTGCATGGCCACCTTGTCGCCGCTGAGGTCTATGCCGTCAGACTTCTTGAACTCGCTGACAAGGTACTTCATGATGCACTGGTCGAAGTCATCGCCGCCCAGACGGTTGTTGCCCGCGGTGGCCAGCACCTCAATCACGCCGTCGTCGATTTCCAGAATGGACACATCGAAGGTGCCGCCGCCGAGGTCATAGACCATGATCTTCTGCGCCTGCTCCTTATCCACGCCGTAGGCCAAAGCCGCGGCGGTGGGCTCGTTGATGATACGCTTGACATCCAGACCCGCGATCTTGCCCGCGTCCTTGGTCGCCTGACGCTGCGAGTCGGTGAAGTAGGCGGGCACGGTGATGACCGCCTCGGTGACGGTCGTGCCCAGATACGCCTCTGCATCGCTCTTGAGCTTTTGCAGGATCATGGCACTGATCTCCTGCGGGGTGTAGCTCTTGCCGTCGATGGTCACGCGGTGGTCGGTGCCCATCTCACGCTTGATGGAGGAGATGGTGCGCTCGGGGTTGGTGATGGCCTGACGCTTTGCCACCTGACCGACCATGCGCTCGCCGGTCTTGCTGAACGCCACCACGGACGGGGTGGTACGGTTGCCCTCCGCGTTGGGGATAACGACTGCCTCACCGCCCTCCATGACGGCTACGCAGGAATTGGTTGTACCGAGGTCGATACCGATAACTTTAGACATAATGATTGCCTCCTGTATATAGATGAATTTATATTACTAACTGTATTTGCTTTTTCGCTTAATACGGTCTGTCGGGCATGATGATGGCGGCGAGGATATACGCCAGCACGCCGCTGCCGCCCAGCAGACAGAAAGCCACCCAGCCCAGACGCACCAGCGTGGAGTCCATGTTGAAGTACTCCGCGAGGCCACCGCACACACCGGCTATTTTCTTATCCGTTGTGCTTTTGTACAGCTTCTTTCCGTTCATAATGCAGCCTCCTTCTCTCAGTTGGCGACCTTGACCATGGCAAAGCGCAATATCCTGTCGCCCAGTGTGTAGCCCTTCTGGAACACCTCGACCACGGTGTTTTCCTCCGCCGTGTCGTCCTCGGTGTGCATGACGGCGTTGTGCTTCTCGGGGTCGAATTTCTCACCCAAGGCGGGTATCTCGGTGACACCCAGCTTCGTCAGCACCTCGCTGAACTGCTTGCACATCAGCTCCATGCCCTGTCGATGGGGGTCGCCCTCCTCAAACTGGCTGACACCGCGCTCCAGGTTGTCCAGCACCGACAGAAAGGGCTTGATGGTGTCCATCTTGGCATCGCCGTACACATGCTCCTTCTCCCGTGCGGTGCGCTTGCGGTAGTTGTCGTACTCCGCCGCCAGACGCAGATACTTGTCGTTGGCGTCGGCAAGCGTCTTCGCCAGCTCCTCCATCTGCGCCATCTGCTCGCGGGTGACGGTGTAGGTCTCCTCCGCAGCTTCGGCAGAGGCCGCCTCCCCTGCGGGAGATGCCTCCTGCTCCGCCGTCTCCTCGGCGGGGGTGGTTTTTTCCTGTTTATCCTTTTCACTCATTCCGTTGTATCCTCCGGTAGCTGTTTTTTACCAAACATACGGCTCAGGCTCTCGGCAAAGTAGCTCAGCCGCGCCGCCACAGCCGCGTAATCCATGCGGGTGGGGCCCACAACGCCCACAAGCCCGCGCATATTGTCTCCGATGTCGTAGCTGGCGATGACCACGCTGCTCTCCTTCAACGCCTCGTTCACATTCTCGGGGCCGATGAGTATCTGCATGGGCGCGTCCCCCGTGGGGACGGGAAGCTCCTGCTTGTTGTCCGCCATAAAGCTCATCAGGTCGTGCGCCTTGTCGATGTCGCGGAACTCCGGGAACTTCAGCAGCTGGCTTGCACCGCTGGTGTACACCTGCTGGTGCCGCGCCTCCTCTAAAAGCGTTCCGGCGTACTCCGTCACCTGATTCAGCACCAGGAACCACTGCCCGCACACCTGTTCGCTCAGATTCATCAGCGTGGCATTCATCTGCTCCGCCGCCACGCCGGTGAAGTGCGTGTTCAGCAGGCAGGTGAGCTGCGGGAGCGTGTCGGGCTCCAGCGGCAGAGCCGTGTGGATGAGCTGGCTCTTTACGCGGCTGTCGGACAGCATGACCACGGCGATAAAGCTGCTGCCGTCCACGGCGATCAGCTCGAACCGCTGCACGGTGGCGGCGGTGCGGTGATCCGTCACGGCGTAGCTGGGGTAGCCCACGAAGCTGGACACCATCTGTCCTGCGCGGTCGATGACCTGCTCCACCTGCTGTAGCGGCTTGGAGAGGGCGGTGCTGATGCTCTTTTCCTCCTCCGCCGACAGGGGCTTGCGCTCCATCAGCTCGTTGACATACAGGCGGTAGCCCTTGGCGGACGGTATACGCCCTGCGGAGGTGTGCGGCTGCTCCAAGTAGCCCAGCTCCGTCAGGTCGGCCAGCTCGTTGCGCACGGTGGCGGAGCTGACCTTTTCCGGCATCTGCTCCACGATGGCCTTCGAGCCGACGGGCTCAGCGGTGCTGATGTAGCTGTCCACCACGATTTTCAGTATTTGCTTTTTCCGTTCGGTCAGTTCCATAGCATAGTCTCCGTTTAGCACTCCTTGTCTCCGAGTGCTAAATCCAGTGTACCACCCGCCGCCGCAGTTGTCAATAGGCGGGGTTTTAATTATTTGTGAACAGTCAGCAGCCCGAGCCGCCAAACGGTGGCTCGGGCTGCTGACTGTTTTTCGTATGTACTTACCTGCTCAGATACTCGTCGATGGACTTCGCGCCCAGCTTTCCGGCACCCATGGCCAGAATGACGGTCGCCGCTCCTGTGACGGCATCGCCGCCGGCGTACACCGCCTGACGGGAGGTCAGACCCTCCTCGTTGACGATGATGCCGCCCTTCTTGTTGACCTCCAGCCCCTTGGTGGTGGACTTGATCAGCGGGTTGGGGCTTGTGCCGAGGGACATGATCACGGCATCCACCGGCAGGTCGAACTCGCTGCCCTTCTTCTCCACGGGGCGGCGGCGGCCGGAGGCGTCCGGCTCGCCCAGCTCCATCTCGATGCAGGTCATGGATTTCACGCAGTCCTGCTCGTCGCCGTTGATCTGCACGGGGTTGTTCAGCGTCTTGAAGATGACGCCCTCCTCGATGGCGTGCTCCACCTCCTCGTGACGGGCGGGCAGCTCCTCCATGCCGCGGCGGTAGACCACATAGACCTCCGCACCCAGACGCTTGGAGCAGCGGGCGGCATCCATGGCGACATTGCCGCCGCCGACGACCGCCACGGTCTTGCCCTTGAGATCCATGATGGGCGTGTCGCTGTCGGGGCGGTACGCTTTCATCAGATTGATGCGTGTGAGGAACTCGTTGGCGGAGTACACGCCCTTGAGATTCTCACCGGGGATGTTCATGAACATGGGCAGCCCTGCGCCGGAGCCGATAAACACGGCCTCGAAGCCGTACTCCTCCATCAGCTCGTCGATGGTGATGGTGCGGCCCACCACGGTGTTGGTCTCCACCTTGACGCCCATGGCCTTCAGGCCGTCCACTTCCTTCTGGACGATGGCCTTGGGCAGACGGAACTCGGGAATGCCGTATACCAGCACGCCGCCGGCAAGGTGCAGTGCCTCATAGACCGTGACCTCATAGCCCTTCTTGGCGAGGTCGCCCGCGCAGGTCAGACCCGCAGGGCCGGAGCCGATGACCGCGACCTTGTGGCCGTTGGGTGCGGGCTTGGCCGCCGTCTCGGTGCTGTGGGCGTTGTGCCAGTCGGCCACGAAACGCTCCAGCCGTCCGATGCCGACGGGATCGCCCTTCTTGCCGCGCACGCAGTGCATCTCGCACTGGCTCTCCTGCGGACAGACGCGGCCGCACACGGCGGGCAGGGAGCTGGTCTGGTGAATGACCTGATACGCGCCCTCGTAGTCTTTTTCCACGATTTTGGCGACAAACTCGGGGATGCGCACATTGACGGGGCAGCCGTCCACGCAGGGATGGTTCTTGCAGCTCAGGCAGCGGGCGGCCTCGTCCAGTGCCTGCTCCTCGGTATAGCCCAGCGCGACTTCAAGGAAGTTCTTATTGCGGACATTGGGGTCCTGAGAGGGCATCTCGTTCTTGTCCGGACGCATGTTGATCTTAGCAGCCATCTTACTTTACCTCCTGCTTGAACAGATTGCAGACTTCCTCGTGCTTGCGCACCTCGAAGTCACGGTACATCTGATTGCGCTTTACCGCCAGATCCCAGTCCACCTTCTGCCCGTCAAAGTCGGGGCCGTCCACACAGGCGAACTTCGTCTCGCCGCCCACGGTCAGGCGGCAGCCGCCGCACATGCCCGTGCCGTCGATCATGATGGGACTCATGGACACGGTGGTGGGCATGTTGTACGGCGCGGTGGTCTTGCAGACGAACTTCATCATGACCATCGGGCCGATGGCGAAGATCTCGTCGTACACATTGCCCGCGTCCAGCAGCTCCTTCAGGGCCTCCGTCACCATGCCCTTTTGTCCGTAGGAGCCGTCATCGGTGCAGACCTTGAGCACGGAGGAGACGGCCTTGAACTTATCCTCCAGAATGACGACATCCTTGCTCTTGAAGCCCACCACGGCGTGAACCTCCGCGCCGCAGTCGTGGAATTTCTTGAGCACGGGGTACGCGATGGCGCAGCCCACGCCGCCGCCGACCACGCAGACCTTCCTCTTGCCCTCCGTCTCGGTGGGCTTGCCGAGGGGACCCACAAAGTCGTGCAGGCACTCGCCCTGCTGCTTGTGGCTGAGCTTCTCGGTGGTGGCACCGACGGTTTGGACGATGATGGTCACGGTTCCTTTCTCGCGGTCATAGTCATGGATAGTGATGGGAATACGCTCACCGTTCTCATCCACACGCAGGATGATGAACTGACCCGGCTCCGCCTTCTTCGCCACCATGGGTGCCTCTATCTCGTAGAGGATCACGGTGGGCTTGAGAGCTTCTTTTTTGACGATACGGTACATACATCACGGCTCCTTTTCTCCATATTGCGCGGCGGCCTCTGTGCCGCCGTGGTTCCCGTCCTTATATTGTAGCATTGCAGGCGGAAATCGTCAATCTCGAATTGATAATTTCTTGACAATTTTATGGGACGAAAAAAGCAGTGTCCCCGCAGGGAAGCCCTGCGGGAACACGAAGGCTGTCATTGCCTTTTTTGAACGGCCGGACGCTTATCCCGCCGCCGTCCCACGATGACATAGACGAACACATAGGCTATTGTGCCCGCTACCAGTCCGGCCAGCACATCTGCCGCTGCGTGCTGCTTGACGAGCATCGTGGAGGCCATGATGAGCAGTCCGTACAGCGACACGCCCCACCGCCACGCGGGTGTTTGCAGCCGCGGCGTGTGCCACACGGCGGCCACCGCCGCCATTACACCCAGAATATGAACGCTGGGGAACACATTCGTGTTGGTGTCCACGGCGTAGGTGTACTCCACCAGCCATGTGGCGGCGTTGTGGTGCGCCATCACCGCAGGGCGGAGATCCTGCCCGTTGGGGAACAGGGCGCAGAACACCACCGCCGTGGTGAAGGTTACCATGATGTACCACATGTACCGGCGGAAGCCCTCGCCGTCCTTCAGGATGAGGTAAATGCCCAGTGCCACCAGCAGAGGGCTCCACGACCAGTAGGGGAAGATGAACCACTCGCAAAAGGGAATATGGTCGTCCAGCACCGTCTGCGTTGCCCAGTAGTTATCGGTGATAAAGTGCTCGATGGCGAAGAACATCGCCAGATACACCGGCAGATACGCACTCCACCATGCGTGGGGGTGTGTGCGGAAAAATGTTTTGATGTGCTGCATACAAGCCTCCGACAGTGACAGACAGATAAATAAAGTAGCCGTATTTTAGCAGAACATCCCTGCCCGTGGCAACCCCCTGCGCAGAAATATCACAGAATCTTTACAACTCAGGCAGAGCATCGAAAATGCCGCACAAGCAGGGCGTTACCCCAGATGCCGCACGAAGTTGCCGCCGACGCGGACTCCCTCCTGCACGATGTAGAAGGCGTTGGGATCCAGCTCGTGCAGGACGCGGCGCAGCTCGTCGATCTCGTACTTGGACAGGCAGACGCACAGCACCTGCACCTCGTCGCCCGTCCAGCCTCCCTTGGCCGTCCAGCTTGTCACGCCGCGATCCAGCCGCTCCATGATGTAGCGAGGCAGCGTCGGATCCTTCTTCTTGGTGAAGATAAGCAGCTGCACCGTCACATTCTGGCGGTGGAAGCGGTCGATGAACAGGTTGCTCAGAATGTTATAGATGGCGGAGTAGATGGCGGTGGTGGCGTTGAACAGGAAGAAGCACAGCGTGTACAGCCCCGCGTTAAAGGTGATAGACACCCGCCCGACGGTCATGCCGTTCCTTTTGCGGCTGAGGTACAGCCCCAGAATGTCCAGCCCGCCCGTGGAGCACCCGCAGGTGAGCACCAGTCCGCTGGAAAAGCCCACCAGAATGCCGCCGACCATGCAGCTTGTCAGGATGTCGGGTATCACGGGTGTGGCGGGAGACGGAATGACCGCCAGAAACACCGCGTTGGCCGCCGTACAGATGGCGGCCTTTCGGAAGAAGTCCCGTCCCAACGCCTTGAACGCCAGCAGGAACAGCGGGATATTCACAAAGAAGTACAGCACGCCCGCGAGGTCGAACGGCAGGTCGAGCTGCAAGGCCTGCACCAGCAGGGTACGCACCACCTGACAAAGGCCGTAGGCTCCGCCGCCGTACAGTCCGTGGGGCACGATAAGCACATTGATGGTCGCGGCCAGCAGCAGCGAGCCGAGCAGTCCGCCCACCAGCCGCAGCCCTTTGGTATGCATCAGCTTCTGATACACGGATAGGTCACTCCCTTTCTCTTGGTTGTCGTATCGTATTGTATATAGTATGTGGAGGAAGCGGAAAAGTCAAGCCTTTCCCGCTCCCTCCACGCGAAAAGGCGCCCGTACAGGCGGCTTTTCGCGTGGAGGGGGACTATTCCTCAAGGTCGCTCTTGTCCAGCTTCATATCCCGATACGCCTTGGGCAGACCGGGGGCAATGAGAGGAAAGACATTCTCCGTGTCGGCAGTGGGCTGGATGTTGTAGGTGCCGTATCGGTTCACCAGCTCGAAGCTGCTCTGGGGCACGCCGGAAAAGCGGTGGACATCCGGGGTGGCATCATAGGGAAAGCCCCGCCTGTGCTTGGACACAAAAATCACCTCCGGCCTTAGTATGGCCGGAGGCGGCGGGTTTATGGGCTCAGCGGTAAATTTCCGCGTCAAAATCGCGGACGACCTCGCCGCGCTGCGCGTCGCGGACATAGACGCAGTTCGTCTCGTCAAAGGCGAGGCGCATGGCGAAGTCCTTCGCCTCGTAAATGTCGTTTGTCTCAAAGAAGTCGCGGTAGGCGGACTCCGGCTCGTGGCTCTTGCGCCAGACCACATGGAAACGCATAAAAATATCCTCCTGCAAAATGGGGGTATTATCCAGTATACCCCTGCGGAGGTCAAAAAGCAACGGTGGGTTTTGCCAAAAATACGGGGGAAAGTTCGTCACTTTTTCCCGCCGGAAAATAGCGTCTTTTTCTTTCCTTGCCCCGCAGGATGTTGTATAATGAGCTGTAATTTGACAGAATACAGAGGTGTACAGGGTGAAGATCGGATTTGACAACGACAAGTACCTGCAATTGCAGGCGGAGCACATTACGGCGCGGCGGGCGCAGTTCGGCGGCAAGCTGTATCTGGAGTTCGGCGGTAAGCTGTTCGATGACTACCATGCCTCCCGTGTGCTGCCGGGCTTTCAGCCGGACAGCAAGATCCGTATGCTGCAAACGCTGCGGGACGATGTGGAGATCGTGGTGGCCATCTGCGCGGGGGACATTGAAAAGAACAAGATGCGCGGCGATCTGGGCATCGGCTATGACGCGGATGTCCTGCGGCTGATCGATGTATTTCGCGCTCTGGGCTTCTATGTGGGCAGCGTGGTCATCACGCAGTATGCAGGACAGCCGGCGGCGGATGCCTTTATCAAGCGGCTGGGTGCGCTGGGCATGAGAAGCTATAAGCACTATCCCATCGCGGGCTACCCCTCCGATGTGGCGCACATCGTGTCCGACGACGGGCTGGGCAGAAACGACTATATCGAGACGACACGCCCGCTGGTGGTGGTAACGGCTCCCGGCCCCGGCAGCGGAAAGATGGCGACCTGCCTGAGCCAGCTCTACCACGACAACCGCCGCGGGATACAGGCGGGCTACGCCAAGTACGAAACCTTCCCCATCTGGAACCTCCCGCTGAAGCATCCCGTGAATCTGGCGTATGAGGCGGCGACCGCCGACCTGAACGATGTGAACATGATCGACCCGTTCCATCTGGAGGCCTACGGCAAAACGACGGTGAACTACAACCGCGATGTGGAGATTTTCCCCGTGCTGGCGGCGATGTTCCGCAGGATACAGGGCGAGTGCCCGTACAAGTCCCCCACGGACATGGGCGTGAACATGGCGGGCTTTGCCATCGTGGACGATGCGGTGTGTCAGGAGGCCAGCCGCATGGAGATCCTGCGGCGGTACTACGCCGGCTGTGTGGAGCACGCCAGGGGGCAGGCGGACGAGTGCGTGGTGCGCAAGCTGGAGCTGGTGATGCAGCAGGCAAATGTCACGCCGGAGCTGTGCCCTGCGGTGGCATCGTCGCTGGCGAAGGCGGCGGCGACCGGCAAGCCCGCCGGAGCCATGGTACTGCCCGACGGCAGCGTCGTGACGGGCAAGACCTCCCCGCTGCTGGGCGCATCGGCGGCGCTGCTGCTGAACGCACTGAAGAAAATGGCGGGCATCGACCACAGGCTGGAGCTGATACCGCCGTCCGTCATCGAGCCGATCAGTGCCATGAAGACCGACTGCCTCGGGCACAGGAATCCCCGCCTGCACTCGGACGAGGTGCTTATCGCACTGGCCATCTCCGGCCTGACCAATCCGCTGGCGGCACTGGTGCAGACGCAGCTCAAGGGGCTGCGCGGCTGCGACGCGCACTTCTCCGTCATCATCTCCGAGGAGGACGCGAAGCTCTACAAGCGGCTGGGTATCAATGTCAGCTGCGAGCCGAAATACGAGGTCAAGAGGCTCTACCACAAGTAAATCCCCATACCAAAGCCGTGGCCGCGCTGAAAGCGCGGCCAAGGCTTTTTTCGCTTATTCGATGCTTTTTACGGCTCGGAGGGGGCTCTGCCGCCTCTGCCGGAGCGGATGAAGTCCTGCACCAGCACATAGATCACGGAGCACACGGGCACGCCCAGCACCATACCCAACACGCCGAACGCGCCGCCGCCGATGGTGACGGCCGCCAGCACCCACAGCCCCGGCAGACCCACGGACTTGCCCACGACCTTGGGGTAGATGAGGTTGCCCTCGACCTGCTGCAATATCAGCAGGAAGATGAGGAAGGTCAACGCCTTGATGGGGCTCTGGAACACGATAAGGAACGCGCCCGTGGCCGCGCCGATCCACGCGCCGAAGATGGGGATCAGGGACAGCGCGGCAATAATGACCGACACCGGCAGGGCATAGGGCAGCCGCAGTATCAGCATTCCGATGCAGCACAGCGTTCCGAGGATGAACGCCTCCGTCACCTGTCCCGTGACGAAGCTGGAAAAGGCGTTGTTTGTCAGGCTCAGCAGGTACATGAGCCGGTCGGCGGCCTTTTCGGGCAGGGCGCGGCGCAGCAGACGGCGCGACTGCGCCAGCAAAGTCTCCTTCTGCGCCAGCAGGTACATCGAGAACACCAACGCCAGCAGGAAGTTCACCAGTGCGGCCAGGATGGAGGTGGTGATATTCAGCGTCGTGTTCACCAGAGTGCCGCCGCGCTCCTGCAAATAGCCCGTGATGGTGGCCTTGACCTGACTTGCGCTTAGGGACAGCTCCGGCAGCGTCACGCCGTGCTCCTCGGCAAAGTCGCTCAGGTGCGCCCACCATGTCTGTATCTGCGCCACATAGACGGAGATGTTGGAGACCATGGTCGTGCCGGCCTCCTCCAGACGCGGGATAAGAATGAAGAATATGGCAAAGATGATGCCCAAAAACAGCAGCAGCGTCAGCGTCAGGCAGACGGGACGCTTCAGCCTGTCGCGCCACGGGCTGCTCCACTTGGCGAGTGCGCGCTGCCAGAGACGCTCCAGCGCGGCCATTATCAGGTTCAGCACGAAGGCGATGCAGATACCCATCAGCAGCGGCGACAGCAAGCTCATCAGCCCGCTCAGCACGCCGCCCAGCCGCGAAAGGTTGTTCAACCCCCAGTACAGCAATGCCGCAAAAGCGATAAGCAGCATAATCCGCTTGAAGTTCCTTTTGTCCAGCTCCAACGCAATCCCGCCTCTCAGAAGTGTAGTGTTCTATATATTACCACGATTCCCGTTAAGATTCCATCCGTAAAACGCATAAAAAGCAAAAATTTTCAGAAAATTTCAAAATGCCCCTTTACAAAGCCGTGGGTATATGCTATTATACTATTGCAAACGATAATTGTTAGCAATAAGAGAGGAGCGGCGCATATGGACAACACGCGGCACAGTCCCAAGCGGGAGGCCATATTGCAGTGCCTGCGCTCCACCACCTGCCACCCCTCGGCGGAATGGGTATACAGCCGGCTCAAGCCGCAGATACCCGGCCTGTCTCTGGCCACGGTCTACCGCAATCTGGCGCGGTTTCGGGCGGAGGGCGCGGTGCAGGTCGTCGGCTGTGTGGACGGCGAGGATCGCTACGACGGCAATATTTCGCCCCACGGCCACTTCATCTGCCGCACCTGCGGCGCGGTTATCGACCTGCCGCCCATCCCCGTGGAATCGCCCGATTTGGCGGCGGTGGGCAGGGAGGACAGCTGTAGCGTGACCTTTTACGGCCGCTGTATCGTCTGTCTCTCCGCCGGAAGAACTGATTGACAAATGCTGCTGCGGCAGCGTCAAGCTATACAATATTAAATTATGGAGGTAACAACTATGAAAAAGTGGGTCTGTCCTGTCTGCGGCTATGTACACGAGGGTGATGTTCCCCCCGCCGAGTGCCCCGTCTGCCATGTCAGCGGCGAGAAATTCCTGCTCCAATCCGAGGAGAAGTCCTGGGCGGCCGAGCATGTCGTGGGCGTGGGCAAGGTCTTCGGCGACGATGTGCCGGAGGATGTCCGCAACGAGATCATCGACGGGCTGCGCGCCAACTTCGAGGGCGAGTGCTCCGAGGTCGGCATGTATCTGGCGATGGCGCGTGTGGCGCACCGCGAGGGCTATCCCGAGATCGGCCTGTACTGGGAGAAGGCCGGTCTGG
>CAVDXW010000041.1:0-14197 GCA_963613145.1 Bacteroidaceae bacterium
GGGCCAGCACCAGCTTCAGCGCCACGCCGCAGCCGGCCAGATGCTTGAAGGGATAGGTGCAGTCCGGCCGGTGTGGGTCCACCACCGCCGCGGCGCGGGGCAGCACCTCGCGGCACTCGTGATGGTCGGTGATGACCACGTCCAGGCCGATGGAGTTGGCGTAGTCCACCTCCTCCACGCCGGTGATGCCGCAGTCCACGGTCACCAGCAGGCGCACCCCCTGGTCGTACAGGCCCCGGATGGCGTCGCAGCTGAGGCCGTAGCCGTCCTCGATGCGGCGGGGGATATAGTGCACCACGTCGGCGCCCCGCCCCTTGAGATAGTCCACCAGGATGCAGGTGGCGGTGATGCCGTCCACGTCGTAGTCGCCGAACACGGCGATCTTTTCCCGCCGGGCCAGCGCCTGCTGCACCCGCTCCGCCGCCTTATCCATGTCCTTCATCAGGAAGGGGCTCAGGGTCAGCTTGTCCTCCCGCTCCAGAAAGACCGCCGCCTGCTCCGGGCTTTCCACCCCGCGGGCGGCCAGCACGGCGGACACCAGGTAGGGATAGCCCGCCGCCCGCAGGCGCTCCTGCGCCTCCGGCTTCTCCGGTGCGATGTGCCACTTGCGGTATTTCACGGCAGACCCTCCTCTCCCGCAGAATAGGAACTTTCATCCCACGATAACTTTGATAATATTTTATTATAACAATGTTGGCCGGAAAGGTAAAGAAGAAATTATATGTTGTATCACATTGTCTTGCAATCCCGCAGAATATGGTCTATGATAGGTATAACACAGACAGAATCGAGGAATTGCCCATGCGCCCTGACGGAAAGCGAGTAAAGGACCTGCCCCCCATCGTGGCGGCCATCCCCTATATCATGCCCAAGCGATATGACGCCTGGAACACCATCACCGAGAACATCGACGAGGAGGCCATCAAGGCCTACATCCGCGAAAAGCGCCGCGCCGGCATCCGCATCAACCACATGGCGGTGATCATCGCCGCCTACTACAAGGCGTATCAGACCAACCCCAAGCTGAACTGGTTCGTGGTCAACAGCCATCTGTACGAGCGCAACCACTTCTGCGTGTCCTTCGTCATCCTGAAGAAGCGGGCCGACGGCTCCCCGGACGAGACCACGCTGAAGATCTATCTGGAGCCCAGCGACACCATCTTCACCATCAATCAGAAGATCGCCGACGCCATCGCCGCCAACAGCCAGACGGAGCAGAAGAACAACACCGACAAGTTCGCCAAGATGATGTTCTCCATCCCCGGCCTGCCCAAGTTCGTGATATGGCTGGCCTACCACCTGGACAAGCACGGCCTGCTGCCCAAGAAGGTCATCGACCTGAGCCCCTTCCACACCAGTATGTTCATCACCAACCTGGCCTCCATCAAGACCAGCTATATCCACCACCACTGCTACGAATTCGGCACGACCAGCGTGTTCGTCTGCATGGGCAAGCCTGTGCCCAACTACATGAGCGGTGACCTGAGCAAGAAGATGATGCCCCTGGGCATCGTCATGGACGAGCGTATCTGCACCGGCTACGAGTACGCCGCCTTCTGTCATGATTTCCGCCGCTGCCTCCGGGATCTGACCTGCCTGGAAACGCCCTTTGACGGCAGCCAGCCCGCCGCCCCGGCGGAGCAGGAGGATACCGCTGCCGCGGTGTAAATGCGAATAATAAAACACAGGGACGGCGCTTTCGCGCCGTCCCTGTTCGTTATTCAGCTGAAGCGTCAGGACGGGAAGAACAGTGCCCAGCCCAGGAAGCCCAGGCAGGCCACCACGCCGGTAAACAGCAGGACCACCACCAGGTAGCCCATGATGTCGCGGGCGGACAGCTTGGCGATACCCAGCGCAGGCAGAGCCCAGAACGGCTGGATCATGTTCGTCCACTGGTCGCCCCATGCGATAGCCATAGCGGTACGGCCATTCTCGATACCCATTGCCATACCTGCGGGCATCATGATGGGACCCTGCACCGCCCACTGGCCGCCGCCGGAGGGAACGAAGAAGTTGACGATACCGGCAGCGAGGAAGGACAGCATCGGGAAGGTCACATTGGTGGAGATGTTGACGAAGAACTCGGAGATCACGCTCGCGAGGGACACGCCGTCGGCGTTGGCCGCGACCATGATGCCCATGATGCCGGCGTAGAACGGGAACTGGAGCAGGATGCCGGCTGCGCCCGCAGCGGCGTCGGTGATGGCATCCACATAGCGGCGCAGGTCGCCGTGGAGCAGCAGGCCGAGGAACAGGAAGATCATGTTCACGATGTTCAGACCCAGCGTGAAGCCGTTCTGCACGAAGTAGTACACGATGTAGCCGAAGCCCATGACAACGGTGATGAGCCACAGGATTTTGGAGTGCTCCATCTTGTCGGCGGGGGTATCAACGGAGTAGGTGCGCTCCTCTTCATCCACGAGCAGGGCGGGGTTGACGGTGACGGTATGCTCCTTATCGGGGTGCATGGCGTAGTTGACGAAGGGCATGAGCACGAGGATAACGCCGACCATGGCGAGGTTCACGGGGTGGAAGACGGTATCGGTGATGGGTGCCTGATACAGCACGCCGCCGAAATCCTTGCCGGTGACGAGGTCCAGAGGAATGGAGCCGGACAGACCTGCGTGCCAGATAACGAAGCCGGAGTAGGCGGAGGCGATCAGCAGGGGGTAGTCCACGGTGGGAACGCGGCGCACGACCTCCTTGGCCAGCAGCGCACCGATGACGAGGCCGAAGCCCCAGTTCAGCCAGCAGCAGATGGTGGACACAAAGGTCGTCACCACGATGGCCTGCTTATTGTTGTGGCACAGACCGGCCACAGCCAGCAGAGCCTTCTTGCAGGGGCGCGCAGACGCCATGGCGGAGCCGAAGACCAGCACCAGAGCCATCTGCATGGAGAAGCTCAGCAGACCCCAGAAGCCCGTGCTGCCGCCCCAGGCGGACAGCACCTCGATGACGCTCATCTTGGTGGACAGCAGGGAGCCGATGAAGGTGATGATGGTCAGGATGATGGCGAACAGGAACGCATCCGGAAGCCATCTGTTGACTACGCGCACGCAGCCGTTGGTGAATTTTTTGAACACAGCGACACTCTCCTTAAAACACATATATTTTCCATAACGGATGAGGGCCTGACCGCTCCTGACGAGACGGTCGGTGTCCGATTGATGATAACATTTTACTCCGTTAAAAAATTAACCGCAACCCCCTTGTATAAATTTTGTTAAAATTTTCATAAAGTTACGAAAGTTGCGGGTGCAAACGGCGTGTTCTCAAGGGCGAATTTGTGCAAGGTGACAAAAAAAGACAGAGGAGCAGCGTTGCCGCTGTTCCTCTGTGTGCGCTCGGTAAACAATATGTCAGCCGTTGTTCGTGCCGCCGAAGGGATCCTGCGGGCGGAACCGGCCGTCGTCCGTCTGATCGGGGAGGGAGGCCGCGTCCTTGAAGCTCCTGATCTGCCGGTAGTAGCCCACCTCGGTCTGCATCACATAGGGTGCCACCCAGATGGACAGGATGCCCACCGTCAGTGCGCAGAGGATTTGCCAGCCGAGGAAGCTGAGGTCAAGCACAAAGAGCTGCCACTTGAAGCCCTTGGTCTGCTCCTTGCTCATGCTGATGGCCTCCATGATGCCGATGTCGGGGTTCTCGCACAGGTTGATGATGGCGAAGCGATAGCGATACGCGGCGATGATGCCCGGCACAACGAGCAGCAGCGACCAGAGGAATACGAAAATGTCGCGCACCACGCTCAGCAGGATGATCTTGCCCGCGAAGGAGAAGCCGTCAAACAGGGACTTGAGAGGCATCGTCTCGCCGCGGCGGATGCCCAGCGCATACAGCACCATGCCCACATCCAGCACCATGCCCGCCAGAGTCGCCACCAGCGATACGAACAGCACCAGCGCCGTGGGATATGCGGAGTGCAGCACGAGGACGCTTACATCGATGCCGTTTTCCGCCAGCTGCTCGGCTGCCCACGCATCATCCATGGTCATGTAGCCTCGGATGGCCTCCAGCAGCAGGGAGAGCAGCAGCCAGACCAGTGCGAATTGGTACGCGGACACCTTGCCCGTGCGCACCAGCCCCTTGGCCTCCAGCTTCAGGGCGCGTCTGTCAAGAGTCATAATAAGTACCGTCCTTTCGGAATATTCTATATTATTATAGGAAAGCGGTTATGAGCGAAATGCACAAGGCCGTGCCGTTTGCTCACCGCTTTATCTCCGTATAGTGTAGCACGGAGCACGACAAAACACAAGAGACAGTGTGCAGAAGTAAAAAATTCGACAAAAACGACAAAACGCCGCAGGAATTTTAACACAGGACTGGACAAGAGAGAAGTTTTGTTGTAATATTTAGAATAGTATGCGGTGGCACGGTGCCACCCGGTAGTAAGATGAGGTGAAGACAATGGCACAAGCTTTCTTTGGCGGCGTTCATCCCAACGACATGAAGGCCGCAACCAATGAAAAGGCCATCGAAAAGCTGGCTGCGCCGGCTGAGGTGGTCATTCCCATGTCTATGCACATCGGTGCGCCTTGCAAGCCTATCGTTGCGGTGGGCGACAAGGTAAAAATTGGACAGAGGATCGGCGAACCCGGCGGATTCGTATCCGCCCCCATCCACGCCAGCATCTCCGGCACGGTGAAAGCCGTAGAGCCGAGGCCGTTCTCCATGGGCGGCAAGATGATGTCCGTGGTCATCGAAAACGACTTTCAGGATGAAATTTCCGAGGAGGTCAAGCCCGCGGCGAACCCCGACAGCCTGACGAGCGAGGAGCTGGTGGAGATCGTCAAGAACGCCGGCATCGTCGGACAGGGCGGCGCGACATTCCCCACCCATGTGAAGATTTCTTCCGGCTTGGGCAAGGTGGACTATGTGATCATCAACGCCGCGGAGTGCGAGCCCTATATCACGGGCGACCACCGCACCTGTCTGGAGCGTCCCGAGCAGGTCATCAAGGGCGCGACGCTGCTGGCCAAGTGCTTCGGCGTGGACAAGGTGTACATCGGCATCGAGGCAAACAAGCAGAACGCCGCCGATGTGCTCAACGCCAAGATCGCGGAGCTGAACGCCCCCGTGGTCGTTGAGGTGCTGCACACCCGTTACCCGCAGGGCGCGGAAAAGCAGCTGGTGCAGGCGGTCTCCGGCCGTCAGGTGCCCAGCGGCAAGCTGCCCGCAGACGCAGGCTGCTGCATCTTCAACCTGAATACGACCTGCGCCATCTACCGCGCCGTCTATGACGGTATGCCCGTGGTGAGCAAGATCGTCACCGTCTCCGGCTCCGGCGTGATCGAGCCGAAGAACCTTGAGTGCCCCATCGGTACTCCCATCTGCAAGCTCTTCGATGCCTGCGGCGGCCTGAAGGACGAGACCTACAAGCTGATTATGGGCGGCCCGATGATGGGTCTTGCACAGTACGATGTGGATGTCTCCGTCGGCAAGGGCACGGGCGCAATGCTGGCCTTCGCCGACAAGGAGGAGCAGTATGTCGAGGATCCGCAGTGCATCCGCTGCGGCAAGTGCGTGGGCGTATGTCCCATCCGCCTCGAGCCCGTGTTCATGTACAAGTACCTGATGAAGGGCGATGTGGACACCTGGCAGAATGTGCTGCACGGCATGGACTGCATCGAGTGCGGTGCCTGCACCTACACCTGTCCCGCCCGCCTGCCGCTGACCCATGCGTTCCGTCTGGGCAAGCAGGAGGTCAACAACGCAAGAATGGCCGCCAAGGCCAAGGCGGAGGCCGAGGCAAAGGCCGCTGCCGAAAAGAAGGAGGCGTAAACCATGACTGATTACAAGAATCTCAAGCTGATCGCGTCCTCCTCCCCCCATATCCGCTCCAACGAGGATACCCGCTCCATTATGCTGGATGTGATCATTGCTCTGCTGCCCGCGCTGGCATGGAGCGTGTACTGCTTCGGCTGGAAGGCTCTGCTGCTGACCGCCGTTTCCGTGGTGTCCTGCGTGTTCTTCGAGTGGGCGTACCGCAAGCTGATGCACAAGTCCTGCATGGTCGGCGACCTCAGCGCAGTCGTCACCGGTATCCTGCTGAGCTTCGTGTGCCCCGTTGACCTGCCCTGCTGGGTCATCATCATCGGTGCGTTCTTCTCCATCGTTGTGGTCAAGCAGCTCTACGGCGGCATCGGCTGCAACTTCCTGAACCCCGCGCTGGCGGGTCGTGCGTTCCTGCTGGCCAGCTATGCCACATGGATGACCACATGGGCTATCCCCCGGATCCGTACCGATGTGACCTCCGCCGCCACCCCCCTCGCCATCATGAAGGAGGGCACCGAGGAGGCGTTCACCACCCTGACGAGCAACTATTCCATCGGCGATATGTTCCTCGGCAAGGTCGGCGGCTCCCTCGGCGAAGTCTCCGCGCTGTGCCTGCTGGTCGGCGGCGTGTATCTGCTGATCCGCAAGGTCATCTCCTGGGAGATTCCCGTGGCGTACATCGGCACAGTCGCCATCCTGACGCTCATCGCTGCACCCGCCGGCATCGACAGCGTGCAGTACATGCTGTACAATGTGTTCGGCGGCGGCCTGATGCTGGGCGCCATCTTCATGGCCACCGACTATGCCACCTCCCCCGTAACCAAGCCCGGCCAGCTGATCTTCGGTCTCGGCTGCGGTTTGCTGACCTGCTTCATCCGCCGTTTCGGTTCTTATCCCGAGGGCGTTTGCTATTCCATCCTGATCATGAACTGCACCACATGGCTGCTGGATAAGTACATCCGTCCCGTCATCTACGGTGCTGCGAAGAAAGAAAAGAAGGAGGCGGCGAAATAATGAAGATCTCCGGTAAGTTCATTCTCAAGGTCGCCGGCACCTTGACCGTTATTTCCCTCGTTGTTGCCGCCCTGCTGGGTCTGGTCAACAGCATCACCGCCGACAAGATCGCCGCGCTGGACGCGGAGACCACCAAGATCGCCATGAGTGCCGTCACGCCCGAGGGCAGTGAGTTCGGCGACAAGCTGGAGATCACCGATGAGATGGCCGCCGCTGCCGCCTCGCAGAGCGGTAAGCTCATTGAGATTTATCCCGTCACCAACGGCGGCGCGGAGGCAGGCTATGTGATGAAGGTTTCCGCCTCCGGCTCACAGGGCACGATCACGATGATGATCGGCGTGGACGCTGACAAGGCGATCACCGGCATCTCCGTGACCAGCCACTCCGAGACCTCCGGCATCGGCACCAAGGTCGTGGGCAACGAGCCCAACGCCGCCGGTGTGCCCGTGCTGGATCAGTACATCGGCATGAGCGGTGCGGGTTCCCTCACGGTGGGCAAGAACATCACCGCCATCTCCGGTGCGACCGTTTCCACCAAGGGCATCAACATGGGCGCGAATGCCGCCCTTGCCGTTGCCGAAATTCTGGGCTGAGAAAGGAGGAGCATGAATTATGAATGTAGGTAAGCAATTCAAAGAGGGTCTTATCACCCAAAACCCCGTGCTGGTGCAGCTGCTGGGCATGTGCTCCACCATGGCCATCACAACATCGTTCTTCAATGGTCTGGGCATGGGCGTCAGCGTGCTCATCATCCTGACCCTTTCCAACATCTTCATCGCCCTGCTGCGTAAGATCATCCCCGATGAGGTGCGTATCGCCTGCTTCGTGGTGGTTATCGCCGGCTTCGTGACATGCGTGGATCTGCTCATCAAGGCGTTCCTGCCCGCACTGTCCAGCTCTCTGGGCGTGTTCATTCCCCTAATCGTGGTGAACTGCATCATCCTTGGCCGTGCCGAGGCGTTTGCCTCCAAGAACTCCGTCGGCGCATCCACGCTGGACGGCATCTTCCAGGGCATCGGCTACACCATCGTGCTGATTATCATGTGCGTTATCCGTGAGTTCCTCGGCTACGGCAAGTTCGGCGGCGGTCTGCTGGGCGGCGGCGAGCTGGGCAGTGCCCCCGGGCTGGTCATCTTCCCGGAGGAGTACGGCATCAGCGTGCTGACCCTGCCCGTGGGCGGCTTCCTGACGCTGGGCTGCCTCATTGCTCTGATGCAGTGGGCACTGGCCAAGAGTGAAAAGAAAAAGGAGGCCAAGTAAGTTATGAGTTTTACTACTTTGCTCGCCATCTCTCTTGGCGCAATTCTGACCAATAACTTCATCTTCGCGCAGTTCCTTGGCTGCTGCCCCTTCCTCGGCGTGTCCAAGAAGATCGACACCGCCGTGGGCATGGGTGCCGCCGTGACCTTCGTCATGGGTCTTGCCTCCGCACTGTGCTATCCCGTCAACTCCCTGTTGGTCAAGCTGGATCTGGAGTTCATGCAGACTGTGACCTTCATTCTGGTCATCGCCGGTCTGGTGCAGTTCGTGGAAATGTTCCTCAAGAAGAACATCCCCACTCTGTACACCGCGCTGGGCGTGTATCTGCCCCTGATCACCACCAACTGCGCCGTGCTGGGCGTCGTTCTGCTGAATGTCCAGAGCGAGTACAACTTCATCGAGTCCGTGGTCTACGGCATCACCGGCGGTCTGGGCTTCCTGCTGGCCATCTTCCTGTTCGCGGCTGTCCGTGAGCAGCTCGAGGTCTCCAGCGAAAACCCCAAGGCGTTCGACGGCTTTCCCATCGCGCTCGTCACTGCCGGTCTAATGGCTCTGGCGTTCATGGGCTTCAGCGGCCTGAAGGTCTGGTAAGGAGGTAGAGGAACATGACAACTATTCTTTACGCGATCGCCCTGCTGGGTGTGCTCGCCATTATCTTCGGTCTGATCCTCGCCGTTGCCGCCAAGGTCTTTGAGGTGCAGGTCGATCCCCGTCTGCCTGAGATTCAGGCTTGCCTCGCCGGTGCCAACTGCGGCGGCTGCGGCTATCCCGGCTGCGGCGGCTGCGCCGAGGCCATCCTCGCGGGCAAGGCTCCCATCACCGCCTGCGCTCCCGCAGGTGCCGAGGGTGCCGCCAAAATCGCTGCCATCATGGGCATGGAGGCTCCCTCCGGCGACAAGATGGTCGCCCATGTGCTCTGCAACGGCGGCTGCAACGCCAAGGAAAACTTCGAGTACCGCGGTGTGCATGACTGTCTCGCGGCCACCAAGGTCTGCGGCGGCGATGCCAAGGCATGTCGCTACGGCTGCTTCGGCTTCGGCTCCTGCGTGGCGGCCTGTAAGTTCGACGCTATCCATGTCGTCAACGGCGTGGCCGTTGTCGATAAGGAGAAGTGCACCAACTGCGGCGCATGCCGCGCTGCCTGTCCGCACCACCTGATCGTCGAGGTGCCCTACAAGCAGAAGGTGTTCGTCAACTGCTCCAACAAGGATAAGGGTCCCGCCGTCACCAAGGTGTGCGAGGCATCCTGCATCGCCTGCGGCATGTGCGAGCGCACCTGCAAGTTCGATGCCATCCATGTCATCGACAATGTGGCGGTCATCGACTACAGCAAGTGCAGGAACTGCACCATGTGTGCCAAGGCCTGCCCGCGCAATGCCATCGAGCCTATCCCCACTCCCGAGGAGAAGGAGAAGTTCAAGGCCGCGCAGAAGGCTGCCGCCGAGAAGAAGGCCGCCGCTGCCAAGGCTACTGCCGAAGCTCCCAAGGCGGAGTAAGTGATAAAAAAAGCAAGGACACCTGCGGGTGTCCTTGCTTTTTTGTACCGGGAGGACGGCTCCTGTATCTTGCCTGAACAAGTGCTCGAAAACGGCATAGCCCTTGTGGCTATGCCGTTTTCTCTTTTAGTTCCTGTTACATCTTTGTGATGTGGCAGGGGAGCTTTTTGCCTGCATTATCTGTTATTTTATCATCCCTCCGCAGGGGGCTTCCACCTTCCTCACCACCTGCTTCAGGCGGCGGATGAACTCCTGCACCATGGGGGCGGTCTGGCCGCCGCGGGGCACGGCCACGCCTATCTCGCGGTAGTGTGCCGGCTCCAGCGGCAGGGCGGTCACATTCTGTGCCGCGTAGTAGTCCAGCTCCAGCTGCGGCATGACGGTGACGCCCAACCCCGCAGCCACCGCCGCCAGCACCGAGCGATTGCCCATCCTGTCATCGGTATAGGTCACGCTGATGCCGTGCTCCTTGAATATCCGCACGACATCCGCGTTCTGCCGGTAGTCCGGCAGAATGACGGCCTCCGCGCTGAAGCGTTCCAGCGGGACGGCGTCGCCCCCGATGCTGCCAACGGGGAAAACGCCCCGAAAGGGATCCTTGAACACGCTGACCCAGCCCAGCCCTCTGCTCGTCCACGCACGGTCGGTGACGGCCAGATCCACACTGCCGTCCTTCATCCAGCTGTCGATGACCAGCGGCGACTCGGAGGCGACGCTGATGCGAATATGGGGGTACTCTGCACGCAGGTGTGAGATGACCTCCGGCAGCCACCGCTGGGACACCGTGTCCACCGCCGCGATGCGCAGGGTGCTGCTCGGTGCCTGCTTGCAGTCACAGATGGCGGATTCCAGCGTGTCGTAGCTGCGCAGGAAGCGGCGTATCTCCGGCATGAGCTGCCGCCCGCTCTCGCTCAGGCGCACACCGCTGTGGCTGCGCTCCAGCAGGCACAGGCCGATCTCATCCTCCAGACTGTTCATCATATAGGTCAGCCCCGCCTGCGTGTAGCCCAGCTGCTCGGCGGCGCGGTTCATGCTGCCCGCCTCCACGATGGCGGATAGTGCCGTGAGCTTCTGTATGTCCATCGGCCATTCCTCCTCTGCGCCGCTAATAGGATTTTCTTATAAGCTATCATATTTCCCCGTTTCACAAATGTCAAGAAAAAAGTTAGAGTAATAGAAGCAAAATGCTATCTATCGGAGAGGAAGCTGTCTATGAAGAAAACCAACCGCTGGCTCTACGCCGTCGTGGGCTGCGCCGTGCTGCTGATCTCGGGACTGGTGTACGCATGGAGCGTGCTGTCCTCGCCCATCGCGGCGGAATTTCCGCAGTGGAGCGCCGCCCAGCTGTCCCTGACCTTCACCATCGTTATGAGCTTTTTCTGCATCGGCGGACTGGTGGGCGGTCTGCTGTCCGGCAGAGTCAGCCAGAAGGTGTACCTGTGGGTATCCGCCGCGCTGTTTCTGGCGGGGTTCCTGCTGACGGCCAACATTCAGTCGATCCTGATGCTGTATATCGGCTTCGGCGTTGTCTGCGGCTTTGCCTCGGGTATTTCCTACAACGCCGTACTGGGCACGGTGGGCAAGTGGTTCCCCGACAAGGCGGGACTTGTCTCCGGCATTCTGCTGATGGGCTTCGGCCTGAGCAGCTTCATCGTCGGCAAGCTCTACCAGACCTTCACGCCGGACACCGTGGGCGCGTGGCGGCACAGCTTCACGGTGCTGGGCATCATCGCGGCGGCGGTGATGACCGCGGGCGGCGTCCTGCTGGAAAAACCGAACGCGGATTTCGTGCCTCCTGCCGCAGCGCAGAACAGGAAAAAGTATGTCAACCCCGTGGCGGCGGAGATGGACACCGTGGCTATGCTGAAAACGCCCGCCATGTGGCTTTACTACCTCTGGGTGGTGCTGCTAAGCGCCGCAGGACTGGTGCTGGTGTCGCAGGCCGGCGGTATCGCCCGCGAGATCGGCAGCACCATTTCGGCGGGCACGATCGCCACGGCGGTGGGACTGATCTCCGTCTTCAACGGCATCGGCCGCGTGCTCTTCGGCGGCATGTTCGACACTGCCGGCCGCAGCCGCACGATGCAGCTGATCAATGCGCTGTTCCTCGTGACGGCTGCCATATTGGTGGCGGCACTGAAGCTCGGCAGCTTCCCTGTGCTGGTGGCGGGCTTCAGCGTCGGTGGGCTGGCCTACGGCGGCGTGACCCCCGGCAATGCGGCGTTCGTCAGCTCCTACTACGGCATGAAGCACTACTCCCTGAACCTGTCCGTGGTGGTGACGAACCTGCTGTTCGCCTCCTTCGGCAGCACCGTGGCGGGAGCTCTCTATGACGCGACGCAGAGCTACTTCAGCGTCTATCTGATGATCGCGGGTCTGGCGGCGGCGGGGATATTCGTTTCGCTCGCCATCAATCTGTGCGACGGGCGTACCCTCGCTCGCCGCAGTGCGGAAAAGAGGGTGGACGCATGAGCGATACTCACAATTATGTCCTGCTGGGCGAGGCGGGCTGCGGCAAGAGCGAGCTGGCCATCAATCTGGCGCGGCAGCTGCTGGAGACGGGGAAGGCCGTAGACCTGTTCGATCTCGACATGACCAAGCCCCTGTTCCGAACCCGCGAGCAGGCAGATAAACTGGCGGAAATGGGCATCCGTTTTCACTTTGAGGAGCAGTTTGCCGATGCGCCCACCGTGGGCGGCGGCGTGATGCGCTCACTGAGGGACGCGGACTGCTATACCGTGCTGGATGTGGGCGGCGACTACATCGGCGCACGAGCCATCGGCGGTTACGCGCCTGTGCTGAACCGTGAGGACACGGAGGTGCTCTACATCATCAACCCGTTCCGTCCGTGGGCAACAACGGCGGAGCGGGCGGGACTGGTGCTCTCGGAGGTGCTGGGTGTGTCGCACCTCCGGGCGGAGCGTATCCGCATCGTGGGCAACCCCAATCTGGGCGCGGCTACCACCGCCGAGGATGTGCTGGAGGGCTATCGCCGCCTGACGGAGATGGTCGAGCGGCTCGATGTCCTGTGCGTGGAGCAGTCGCTGTGCGAGGCGGTAAAGGCAAGCGTCCCCGCACCTGTGTTCCCTATCGAAAGATATTTGGAATATCCGTGGAATCTGCAAGAAAAGGAGATATGACAATGGCGAAGGTTGAAATCGTGGCGGAACGCTGCAAGAGCTGCGGCTACTGCATCAAGTTCTGCCCCAGGCATGTGCTGGCGGTTGGCAAAAATGTCAACTCCAAGGGCTACGAGTATGTGGAGCCGATACATCCGGAGGACTGCGTCGGATGCGCCATCTGCGCGAAGATGTGTCCCGACGGTGCGATTGATGTCTACAAGTAAGGAGGAGAAAGAACATGGCAAGAATTTTTATGAAGGGCTGTGAGGCTATCGCCGAGGCAGCCGTGCGGGCGGGCTGCCGGTTCTTCGCCGGTTATCCCATCACCCCGCAGAACGAAATCCCCGAGTATTTCGCCCGCCGTATGCCCGAGGTGGGCGGCACCTTCGTGCAGGGCGAGAGCGAGGTAGCGTCCGTGAACATGGTCTACGGCGCGGCCTCCGCCGGTACGCGCTCCATGACCTCCTCCAGCTCCTGCGGCATCGCCCTCAAGAGTGAGGGTATCAGCTACTGCGCCAGTGCCCGCGTTCCCATGGTGTACTGCAATGTGCAGCGCGGCGGCCCCGGCGTGGGAGCTATCCAGCCCGCGCAGCAGGACTACAATCAGGCGACCAAGGCCAGCGGCAACGGCGGCTTCCGCATGATGGTACTGTCCCCCTCCACGGTGCAGGAGGCGGTGGATCTGACCTATAAGGCGTTCGACTACGCCGACCGCGACCGCAACCCCGTGCTGGTGCTGGCCGACGGCGTGATCGGCACGATGATGGAGCCTGTGGAGCTGCCGGAAATGAAGTCCGACGCGGAGATCGCCGCCATCAAGGACGGCAAGAGGAAGTGGGCGTGCATCGGGCACGAGCTGGACTACGCCAACCGCGGATGGATACAGCCCGGTCACTGGTCCACCGCGGCCATGCAGCAGGCCAACGAGGACTCCGAGGCCATGTACCGCCGCTGGGCGCAGGAGGATGTGCAGGTGGAGGAGTACCGCATGGAGGATGCCGAGATCGTCCTGACCGCCTACGGTATCTGCGGCCGCATCGCCGCCAACGCGGTGGATATGCTGCGCGGGCAGGGCGTGAAGGCCGGCATGATCCGCCCCATCACCGTGTATCCCTTCCCCTATGCCGCCTATGACAGGATTGACTACGCCAAGTGCAGGGGTATCGTCAGCGTGGAGATGAGCATCCCCGCCCAGTTTGCCGACGATGTGAAGGCTGCCGTGAAGGACCGCTGCGCCGTCACCACCTGCCTGTGCTCCGGCGGCAACATCATGAGCCGCGAGGCGGTGCTGGACACCGTGAAGAAAGCAATGGAGGGTTGAACCATGGAAAAGATATATACCCGTACCAAGACGATTCAGGAGGATAAGGTATCCGGCTTCTGCCCCGGCTGTATGCACTCCACCGTCATCAAGCTCATCGGCGAGGTGCTGGAGGAGATGGGGCAGGTGCAGAACACCGCCTGCGTGCTGGGCATCGGCTGCTGCGGCCTGCACATGGACTACATCGCCTACGACAACACCACCGCGCC
>CAVDXW010000042.1:0-14184 GCA_963613145.1 Bacteroidaceae bacterium
AATATGGAGAAGGTGGATATTTTCGAGGACTTCATCGCCGAGTTGAGCCGGCTCAGCCGCAATCAGACGCACCTGATGGCGAACTCTATCTACATCATCGACGACGCCAAGCAACGTCAGAAAATGACGGAAGAGTTTTATTCCGCCGTAAAGAAAGAGATTGCGGAGTATCAGGAGCGCGCCGACTATTTCATCAAGAGCGGCTGCCAGAGCCCCAGCGTCATGGACCGTTGGGTGCTGAAGATCCAGAGTTTGGAGGGAAAGAAGCAGCACTATGAAGACGTGCTGCGCCGTGAGCTGGATGGGCTGGACGATGATTTCGCCACCCTGAAGCTCTTATCTCAGGAACTGTCTTTCCGCGCCCAGGCTATCCGGGCAAAACGGGCAGCGTAGAAAAGAGAAAATACCCATTATCCGGATAGGCAGGGAGCTCCTCGACGCTGAGGAACTCCCTGCCTTATCAAAGTGCGAAATGTTGCTTTTCCTTGGCAGTGCAGGTGAAAGCCCTGCATGCGCGGATTATTGATGGCGCAGGAGATACTTATCGATTATAGAAATTTGGCCAAATGCTATCCGATGGGGAAAAGGATGACTTTTTGTGATATCAATCTCCGCTCCCTATCCAGGTCAGTCGCGATAGTAGTTACCCTCTGTACATCTGACAAAATAACTCGCTAAGGTTTCTGGATTATCGCCAATGGAAAAGAACATCCCACTCGGACTATAGTAACCCAAAAACAAGTTTTTTTCCAAATGCTGCGCCTCTGCTTCCAGAAGCCCCTTGGCGTAGTTGGCATCGGTGCCGGGCACAGAGTTCTCGTTCTCCCACTGATTTTCCTGCAGCTCCTGTTGAAGGAAAAGCCAGCCGTAAACAGAACCATCCGAAAGCTGATAGGCATATACTTTTTTGATTCGGGCCGTGTCGATTTCTTCTGTGGTGACAAAGGTATACGCACCAAGCAACTCCAATCCCTGTTCGCCTTCGGCCCAATCACCAACACCCTGTAAACGACCTTCCAGGGGGCCAGGACCGGGCACAATATGGCTCGCATTCCAACAGCTGTAGGCAAGGCTCCACGCCACAGCAGCAATGACGAGAAGGAGAGGAATCAGGATCAGTTTATAAGTCTTCATTGATTAATTATTGGTTCATGTAGGATTGCATATTGAGCAGTTCATATACGTTTTCGGATAGGTATCTATGGTACCATATAATTTAGCAAAGGTCTGTGCGCCGGCAACTCCGTCTGCAGTAATCCCCTTTTGTGTCTGATAGGCCTTTACGGCCGTTTCTGTTGCTGTTCCGAACACACCATCACAAGCGTTATTACCGGTCAAAAGTCCCATGCGGTAAAGCCTAAGCTGGAGCTGTGCCACATCGTCTCCGCTTTTTCCAATTCGCAAAGTTCTCCATTCGCTGATTCTTCCGTCATAGCACATAATATGTGCATTTTTTAGCTTTGCGTAAGTTGCACTTCCCACAACCCCGTCAGCCGTAAGCCCGTTATCTGCTTGAAAGGCCTTTACTGCACTGGTTGTCTGTGCATCAAAAATGCTTGAGGATGTTGTTCCAGGATTATAATATAGCAAGGTAAGCATAATTTTTAGTCGCCTAACATTTATGTTTGAGTCGCCCTCCCTCAGAGTGACATTTCCCCATGCTGTGGAGGAATTGGAAATCGAATAGTCCAAACCTAAAACGCGGTAGCCATAAGCTATGTCTTGCGAATAAAATGTAGAGTTGATAGCTTTGTTATCCTTTGTCCAAGTATCTCTAACGATATAATAATTATCGGAAGTATACCCGATTCCTAACATAATATGAGCGCTATCCTCAGTCGAATATCCAACCATCGTAGGAATATCTTTGTCGATTTGGGTTTTGTGCTGAGTGAAGCAAGTAAAGCGACCATTAGATTTAAAAAATTTTGTGAAAGTAATGTCAGAAGTCAGCTTGCGGGAATTTGCCCAATCGAGCGTATTGGTTGCAATTTGAGAAAAAGACGGATTGTGTCCATATTTATTGTGAAGAGTAAAGTTCAGCTGAATTGAATGTGGGCGAGAGGTTCCCATGAGTGCAGGTTCGATCCTTCGGCCAATCGTGTCAAAATACATTGACATTACTGTGTAAGAACATAAAGTGAGCCAGGTGTGATCGGGTGTGTTCATGGAGAGGTAAGTCGGCGTCCCAGCGGCTTGAACTTGACTCTGGGAAGGAGAGGGGACAATACCAGTGCTATCCGTTGTGTCAAGAGCCTTTAGTTGCGCATCTGCTATAACAGCATATTCTTCATAGAATGTCCAATTATTTGAAATCGCGGAAAGGCGCTCCGTATAGTCCTCGCTAGAGCGCCACTCATTTTCTGCTATGCGTAGCGTTTCGATTGAAATTGGATCTTCACTGTAGAAAGATGTAATAATATTTTCCTTCTCACCTAAAAAGCCTTCCAAATAGCTAAAATAGACCTTGTTATATTGCTGCAAAAGGACGAATCTAACAGGATCATAAGAATATTCTATAATTGGCGGTGCTGACTCACACGCACCCGCAACCATATAACCTATGAGTTTACTGTTTTCATCGACAATACCGTATGCATGGGCGTATATTGACCCATCAAGGGAATAGACTGGAATCGGTGCGGACAATTCAGCGGTTTCCCAACCGGAAAATCGACTTTCCTGGCTAGCTGAAAGTCTTGCAATTTGCACAGACGCTGTGGAACGGGAGAGTGAGGAAGACATGCTTCTGCTGGCGCTATTAACATCGCTAAGTGCGGAAACGTCTATTGTTTTTTCCAATGTTGTGCCGCTGTAGGTTGGAAGGTTATCATACCAAAAATCCGCCTCAGATACAATGCTTTCGTATTCATCAATACCGTGGCTCTGAATGAGATACGATGTATCGGTATCGTTGCTTTGAGAAATGTTCTCAGAAAAAGTTGCGCCTTCTAAAACTTCCGCCCATGCGGGGACACCGAGGGATAGGCACATCGTAAGTGCCAAAAGAAGGGAAAGTAGTCGTTTTTTCATAATATTCCTCCTCATGGTATGTCTTGTTGTTCTCGTGCTTGAGCTTCGCTAGAACGGCGCTGTTGCATTTTCCACCCCCTGCTACTATATATTTGCCCTTCAGTTTGTGGCAGCCAGACATAGGCAAGGGATATCTCGCTGCCTGAGCTGTCAAAACAGCCAATGTACTATAATATGTTTGAAAAGTGGACTTACTGACATACCTTGACACGATTTTTATAAGAAATAAAAACGATTGTGTCATTGATCACTAATATCTGACATAAACTTAATATAACTGCTGTTGAGCCGAAAAAACTGGCGGGCCGCTCTGTTGCTCATGGTGTTTTTCGCTTTTGTTCAGCCATCATTGCCGCGATCCTCCGTAAGCACTGCATGTCTTTGACAATAATACTTTTACGGAGGGCATTATGAACAACTTTACAGACTATATTATATCCCTTTTACAGAACTACCGCGCCAACAAGCGCAAGATCGAGCAACTCCGCTACGAGCTGGAGCACCCTGCCCGAGTGTCACCGGATGAAATGATCGAGGCTATGAACTTCGCCAAGGGTGATGGCGAGGGGCGGCCTTCCGGCAGCGTATCGAACAAGACGCTTTACATCGCCATGAATTTCCAGAGTGCTGCGGATGAGGCGAATGCCACGCTGACACATGATCTGGTCAGCCGCCTTGTACCGCTGGAGCAGAAGATCAACCGTCTGGAGCACTATGTGGCGCTTCTGGAGCCGCGACAGGCCGAGGCCATTCGACTCGCCTATTTTGAGGGGCACACATGGCAGCTAATCAGCGCCAAGACCCAGATCACAATGAGAACACTGTATAAGATCCGCAATCAGGCAGTCGAAGAACTGGCGGAAATGTATGCACTGACTGCCGATTTGCAGCGGTAGAGTTCCGGTGTTCCCACCTTTTTCTCAAAGGCTTCACCTATTGTTCACCAAGTCTTACCTTGAAAGGGCATTTTGAAGCTGGTATTCTTTAGAATACAGGATCATAGACAACGCTTCCCGGCATCACGCCGGGAGGCGTTGCTCTTTTATCAGCATTTTCATAAAACACCGAGATCTGGCAATACTACCGACAACGCTATTGGAAAAGAGGAATCTTCATGGAAGCAAACCGTCCGAGCACCAGCCACACCGCCCATACAGCGCCGCGGGATATCGCCTGTGTGAGTATCGACACCTCTACCACCTGTGCTGAGCGCATCAAGCAGTATGTGGAGCAGGTAGGCGACCCGTATTGCTATACGGACAGAGGCATTGTGGTAAAGCTTGCGTATGCCAACACAGATGTGAGCCTGCAAGACCGCCTGCGAGCCTATGCGTGCAGCCTGTCCTGAGCCTCCAAAGTTTCCCTGTTGACAAAAGCAAAGCGGGAAAGCATAATAGACCCGTCAGTGAAAATAATGTTGCCGCCCGGCAATGACAGCCAGAAACCGCTTTCCTGAATTCTTAGGAGGTACGTTTTATGGCTGCATTTTTTTGCCCGCAAACTGAAGAACTCTCCGGACAGCATTGGTATGGCATTTCCTATCTTCGTCTGTCAAAGTTGGGTAAGCGCTATGAGAGCGAGAGTATCGACAACCAGCGAAAGCTGATCCATGAGTTCGTACAGCGGCACCCGGAGATCACGCTGGTGGGGGAGCAGGTAGACGACGGTTACACCGGCACCAACTATGACCGGCCGGGCTTTCGCGGCGTTATGGACGCTATCCGTGAAAAGAAGGCGAACTGCGTCATTGTAAAAGACCTGTCCCGCCTTGGCCGTGAGTATATCGAGACCGGCAAGTATCTGGAAACCATTTTCCCGGATATGGGAATCCGGTTCATCTCTGTCAATGACGATCTGGACAGTGAGCACACGCCGCTGTGCGATGATATTTCCATCCCCATCAAGAACATCATGAACGAGGCGTACTGCCGCAGCCTTTCCCAGAAGCTGCGGGCACAGTTTCGTGTCCAGCGCAAGGCGGGAGAATTTCTCGGAGCCTTTGCCTGTTATGGTTATCTGAAAGACCCTGACGATAAGCATAAGCTTATCATCGACGAATATGCCGCTATGGTGGTTCGCACCATCTTTCAACTGAAAATGGAGGGCTACAGCCAGCAGGCCATCGCCAACTATCTCTCCTCTGAGGGCATTCTGCCGCCGGCGGCATATAAGCAGCAACAGGGGCTGAAATATCAGTCCGGATTTCAGGCAGTTGGTGATAATAACACATGGTCGCCCGTCGCGGTGCGGTCCATTCTGGAGAACCCTATCTATATTGGGACGTTGGTGCAGGGCAAGCGCGGAACACCCAACTATAAAATCAAGCAGATGAAGCTGCGCAGCAAAGAGGATTGGTGCGTTGTGGAGAAGAACCACGCACCCATTATCAGCGAGGAGCTATTCACTTCGGTGCAGCACCTGCTGTCACTGGATACCCGCACTTCCCCTGCCGAGGAGGTGGTGCAGCCCTTGGCTGGAATGTTGTACTGCGCCGATTGTGGCCGCGCCATGTGCAGGCGCAGCGTAAAGCGCGGCAATCGCACGTTTTATTACTACGTCTGCTCCACCCACAAGCGCTCCAAGCTGTGCAGCAGCCACTCCATTTCGCAGACTGCTTTAGAGGACGTGGTGCTGCGGGCCATCCAGAAGCAAATCGAGATGGTGGTCGATATTGACCAGTTAATTCACGAGATCGGTCAAAAGAGCATCCAAGCCGCCAAGCACCGACAGTTGGCTATGACCATTGAGGAAAAGGAAAAGCAGATCACCGAGCAGAAGGAATACCGTACGCGCTTGCTGGAGGCTTTCCACGATGACCTGATCTCCCGCACGGAATATGACATGATGCGGCAGCGCTATACACAGCGGATCGACGCATTGCAGGCAACCCTCGCCAGCCTGCACGAACGGCGGCAAGCCTTGGAGGAAGGTGCGGCAGACACCCGGAACTGGGTCGCCGAATATACCAAATTCAGGAAAATTGACAAGCTTACCCGTGAAATGGTGGCTGGATTGATCCGCAGGATCACGGTATCCGAGGGCAAGCAGATCACGATACAGTTTAACTACGCCGATGAGCTGGCATCCTACCAGCAGATGATCGCGGCGGCTAAGGAGGTTGGGTAAGTATGGCACGGAAAAGCAAATATCTGTCGGCCCAACCTCTGCCGGAAACTTCAGTTCACTATCTGGCTGGGCAGTATGGCCGGTTATCCGTGGAGGACGGCGACGACACCGAGAGCAATTCCATCGGCAACCAAGCAAAAATCGCCGACGCTTTCCTTGCAGAGTACCCCGATATTCAAATCGTCGAGCGGTACGCTGACAACGGCTATACCGGCATGAACTACAACCGTCCGGCCTTTCATCAGATGATGGCGGATGTCCGGAGCGGCAAGATCAACTGCATCATCATCAAGGACATTTCCCGCTTGGGGCGTCATTTCGTCGAGACCAGTGAGCTGGTGGAGCAGATTTTCCCCGCTATGAACGTGCGCCTTATCAGCGTCAATGACAACTATGACAGTCTTGTGCAGGATGCCGGTGCTGCCGCATCCCTCACCATGCCGCTGAAAATGGTCATGAATGAGAACTACGCCAAGGATATCTCCCGCAAGATCCGCAGCAGCATCCACGCGCAGATGCGCAGCGGCACATACCTGCCTTCGTCCGGCAGTATTCCTTACGGTTATCTCCGGAACGCCGCTACCGCGTCCTATGACATTGATGAGGACGCTGCTCCGGTCGTCCGGCGTATCTTTGCCTTCCGCTCTGAGGGTGTCAGCTTCAATGCCATCGCAAAGCAGTTGAATCAGGAACATATCCCATCCCCCGCCCAACTGCGTTATCTGCGTGGAATGAACAGTTCCGCAGCGTACCGTGACGCACTGTGGAGCAGGGCGACTATCCGCAAGATCGTCGGCAGCGACGTCTATATCGGCAACCGCACCTATGGGAAAATATCCCGAAACCATTTGAACGAGAAAAAGAAACATCAGCCCGCTGAGCAATGGACGGTCATTCCAAACGCACATCCGCCGATCATCAGCAAGGAGCTGTTTGACGCGGTACAGCAGGTCAATCAAGAGGTTCTTGCGTCCCGCGCCGCCTATCGCGCATGTGCTGATATTGGCGATGTGCAGCCCGATCTTTTCCGTGGTAAGCTGTTCTGTGCGGAGTGCGGCAGTCCCATGGGGGCCGGTAAAGGCTGTGCCCGTCACGGTGCACACTCCCCCAGCCGGCTGTTCTATGACTGCAACCGCTACCGCTACTCCGCGCACACCGTCTGTTCCAGCCACTACATTCGCCACGAACGGCTGCTTGCCGCTGTCACCGACGTCTTAGACCAGCAGTTGGCACTGGCTGTTGATGTAGAGCGGCTGATCCATGAGATCGACCGCTCCGCCGAACTGACACGGGCAAAGCAGGAAAAACAAAATACCTCCACAAGTCTGCGGCTCCAGCGGCAGAGCCTTGACCGGAAGCTGGATATGCTGATACACGACCTCTCCACCGGTCTGATCGGCCGTGAGGAATTTCTCTACGCAAAGAAAAAATACCGGGCAGAGCTCAACCGCATTCTCGTGGCGGAAGCCGCACAAAAGGAGCGGATCGAGCAGATGCAGAAGGGCCTATCCACCGCGCAGGCATGGGTACGCACCATGCGGGAATACCAACGGCTCCCGGCCATAACAAGGGAGCTTCTTGATACGCTTGTAGAGCGCATCTCTATTCACGAGGATCGCAGCATCACGATCCAACTCAACTATGCTGACCCCTTCGCCGCCTTGCGGCCCTATCACACATTGGCAAAGGAGGCGGTTTGCTGTGGATAAAACGACTTCCGATCTCATGATCTGCTACTACCGCCTTTCTTCGGAGGATGGCGACGTCGCGCGCGGAAATGTCGCAGAGAGCTTCAGTATCTCCGCACAGCGTCTCTGCGTGCAGAATTTCCTCGCGTCCCATCCTGACCTGGAGGGAACCGTTGAGGAGATCGCAGACGACGGCTACACCGGCACCAACATGAACCGTCCCGGTATGCAGCGGCTACTGTCGCTGGTAAGGTCCGGAAGCGTCAAAGCTGTCATTGTGCGTGACCTCTCCCGTTTTTCCAGAAGCTTTCTGGAGGGTGGCCACTATCTGGAGTTTGTGTTTCCGGCGTATGGCGTCCGCTTCATCTCCATCAATGACCACTTTGACAGTGCCGACTATGGTGAATCCACCGGCGGTCTGGAGTTGGGTATCACCAATCTGCTGAACCAGCTATACAGCCGCGACCTGTCCCGCAAGATCAAAAGCGTAACGGACCGCAAAAAGCTGAATGGCGAATATGTCTTTGGCGCGGTACCCTACGGCTATCAGAAGGGTGAGCAGAAGAACACTATCGTAGTTGACCCGCCTGCCGCCGATGTTGTCAGACAGATATTTCAGTGGGCCTCGCAGGGCATCAGCATCACACAGATCGCGCAGCGGCTGAATGCGTCCGACACCGAAACGCCCTCCGCCTATCTGGCAAAAATCCGAGGCCACTACAAGGTGCGGAAGTTCTGGACATATGAATCCGTCCGGAATATTCTCCAAAATCGTATCTACACCGGCGATATGGAGGCGTTCAAGTCCCATGTGGTCAAGGTCGGCAGCAACCGCACGAAGCTGCTCCCTGAAGCGGAGCGCCCTATCATCCCCCATACTCACGAGCCTATCGTTTCACGGGAGCTATATTTTCTTGCCCGCAGCACTGTACAGAAAACGGCACCGAAAACGCCGACAGGAAACACGCCAAGCCTGCTGCAGCCCTATCTCGTCTGCGGCTACTGCGGAAACCATCTAGTGAAGGGCAAGGCCTCCAACAAGAACTGGCGCTGTGCATCGGCACGCTATGTACCGGAAAGCAGCTGTGCCGAGGTCTGTATCTCCGATGCCGACTTACAAGCTATTCTAATCCGTGCGATCAACATGCAATGCCGGCTGCGGGACGCCCGTTTTGAAAACTACCAGCGTCAATTCGAGAGTCACGCCTCCAAGCGCTGCGCCATCAACACAAGGATGCAGAGAGCTCAAGCTGAGATCCGCCGCAAGCAGGAGGAACTCATGTCTCTCTATGAGGAGCATGTCGGTGGACAGCTGTCAAAAGAGTCTTTTGCAGAAAAACGGGAAAGCCTTCTCTGTGCACAGAACGAAAAGAAGCGGCAGCTTGCCCAGTTGGAAAGCGATTGGGAACTGCTCTCCGCGGAGGAGGAGACCGCTAAAAGGGAAGAGCGGCAAACATCCGTCCTCTCTCCGTACCATGAAATCAGCGCTTTAGACCCTGCTCTTATGAGAGAATTAGTTTGTGAAATTTTAGTTTTCAACAGTCAAAAAATTCAAATAAATTGGAAATTTCCTGATTTTACAAACGAATTTGCCGAATAAAGCTCTTAAAAAATTATTTGTTGTTCCATATTGACATCAACCGTGAGCGGCAGCCCCATCCTCCAGAACGGTCGCATCGTGGGAGCTGTCACGCATGTGCTGCTGAACGACCCGACGCAGGGCTACGGCATATTTATTGAAAATATGCTCGAGCGGGCAGGGTGATCCGCACCGCTGCGGCAAGCAGGGAAGCCACCCCGGAAGGGGTGGCTTCAGCTTGTCAAATTCTATGCGACAGATAGCGTAAATTCAGATTTTCACGAGGTTACTGTCTAATTGTCACACGGCGAAGCCGCAGATGGTTTTTTGCTTATTTTGTAAAGTACGCCTCTGCCTCGCGGATGTTGCGCCGGATCTCGCGGCGGAGAGCCTCCAGCGAGTCGAATTTCTTTTCACCGCGCAGACGGCGGCAGAATTCGAGGCGTATCTCCTGCCCGTAGAGGTCGCCGTCAAAGCCCAGCAGGAAGGTTTCGACGGATACGGTGCCGCTGTCGGACACGGTGGGGCGTGTGCCGACATTCGTAACACCGGCGAAGCGGCGGCCATCGGGAAGGAACGCCTCCGTGACATATACGCCGTGGGCGGGAGAGAGCACGCGCTCCGGCAGGGAGAGATTCACTGTGGGAATGCCGATGGTACGCCCGATGCGCTGGCCGTGCTGCACCGTTTGGCTCAGGCAGTGACGATGGCCGAGAAACGCCGCCGCCCGCTCCATATCGCCGCTTTCGACAAGGGTGCGGATGTAGGTGGAGCTGACGGTGATGCCGCAGAGCGTCACCTGCGGGATGATGTCGCAGCCGATGCCCAGCTCCGCGCATTTTTCCTGCAAAAGCTGCACATTGCCGCTGTTCCTGTGGCCGAAGCGGTGGTCATGCCCCGCCACAAAGTGTACTGCGCCGTATTCGTGGATCAGCATTTGCAGGTAGTCCTCCCACGGCATCATCATCATCCGTTGGTCAAAAGGAGAAAAGACGACATGCTCGATGCCGTAGAGCCGCTCCATCAAGCCCCGCCGGTCGCGGTTGGAGTTGATGAGATAGACGGGCCGACCCGTGACGACCTCCTTGGGCGGGCGGTCAAAGGTGAACGCCGCAGGCACTGCGCCCAGCGCACTGGCGCGCTCCGCCGCTTTGCGCAGAAGTGCGCCGTGTCCGAGGTGTACGCCGTCAAAAAAGCCCAGTGCAATGACTGTTTTTTCCAAATTTCTTCACGCTCCGAAAAAGTTTTTCTCCGAGGTCAGCACCCCGTTTTCCCAGCGGCTCAGGCACAGGAACGCGCCGTCCGCGCCGTAGACGCGGTACAGCCCTCCCTGTAGCGCGGGAGCCGACAGCGGATTGCCGCAGCGACAGCGCCGGTCATCCCGCGCATCGGTAATGCGGTAGGCGGGATAGCGGCGAAAGAGGGAGTCCACAGGGGCAAGCAGAGCCTCGCCCTGTACCTGCATCTCCTCAAGAGTATGGCAGTCGGACAGGGTGAAGCCCGCCGCCATGGTGCGGCGCAGACTGCCCATGCAGCCGCCGCAGCCCAACGCCTGCCCGATGTCGTGGCACAGTGTGCGGACATAGGTTCCCTTGCTGCATCGGACGCGCAGGAGGTAATCGCCGTCCTGCCCGTCCAGCAGCTCCAGCGAATAGACAGTGATGCGGCGGGCGGGACGCTCCACCTCCCTGCCCCTGCGCGCCAGCTCGTAGAGCTTCTGCCCGCCGATCTTAATGGCGGAGTACATGGGCGGTATCTGGTCGATCTCCCCGATAAAGCGGGGCAGAACAGACTTTAGCTGCTCGCGGGTGACGGCGGCGGGGCACTGAGAGAGCACCGTGCCGGAGATATCCTGCGTGTCGGTGACGAGGCCGAGGTGCAGCCCCGCGATATACTCCTTGTCGCCGCTTTCGGCGTAGGAGACGGCGCGGGTCGCCTGCCCCACGAACACGGGCAGCACGCCCGTCGCCATGGGGTCGAGCGTTCCGGCGTGGCCAACCTTCTTCGTTTTCAGTATACCGCGCAGCTTGCCGCACACATCCATGCTCGTCCAGCCGGAAGGCTTGTCGATGATCACGATGCCGTTTGCCATCAGTCCATGACCTCCCGATAGGCGCGGAGGACGGCGGCCTTCGCCTCGGCCATCGTGCCCTGCACGGACGCGCCGGCGGCTCCCCTGTGCCCGCCGCCGCCCAGCCGGCGGCACACGGCGGAGGCATCCACACGCGGCCCCGTGCGCAGGGATATTTTGATCCGCCCGTCCTTTGCCTCCTTTAAGGTGATGCCGCAGTCCGTGCCCTGCACCAGCGCGGCAAGACTGCTCAGCTCCTCCGTGTCCGTGTCGCTCGCGTGGAGCTCACGGCACAGGGACAGCGGAATGGACATGACCACCACGCGGTCGTTGTCGTACAGCTCCATCTCAGCCACCATCCGCGCTTCCATCGCAAGGCGCGTGGCGGACTTGGTGCGGAACAACGCCTTGTTCACGCCGCTCACCTCGATGCCGCACTGCATCAGTTCGGCGGCGATGCGGTGCGTCTGCGCCGTGGTGTTGGCGTAGACGAAGCAGCCCGTGTCGGTGGAGATGGCGACATAGAGAGATAGCGCGATTTCCGGCGTGATGTCCGTCAGCAGGCGGAGGACTTCATAGAGTATCTCGCCGCAGGCGGCGGCCTCCGCGTCCAAGCAGGTGCGCTCGGCGAAAAATTCCTGCGAGCCGTGGTGGTCGATGGCAAGGCATATCCTGTCCCTGTACGGCGCGGCGTTGTCCGGCAGCAGCCCCAAGGCGGCAATATCTACGGACACCACGGCATCGGGCGCGAAGTCCTCCGATGCCCAGAGGGGCGCGGCGTAGGGCTCGTAGGTCGCGGTGATGTCGGGGTTGGGCAGGAGAAAGGCAGTCTTGCCCATGCCGCGCAGTGCGCGGCAGAGCGCGGCGGCGCAGCCCACGGTGTCGCCGTCGGGACGCACATGGGTCAGGATGAGCACCCTGTCCAGCGTGCGCAGGAAGTCCGCCGTCTCCCGCACGGTGAGGGTTTGGCCGCTCATTCCCTGTCCTCCGGCAGCACGATGTCTGCATTGGCGGGGTTGGCGGGCTTGACATGGTGCAAAAGGTCTAAAATATGCGCACCGTGGGCGATGGAATCGTCCATGAAAAATTGCAGCTCCGGCGTGTAGCGCAGGTCGATGGCCTGTCCCAGCTCGTGCCGCAGGTAGCCCGACGCGGACTTGAGTCCGCGCATGAGTCCTTTTTCATCGGTGCAGTTCAGTGCGCTGATGTAGACGCGGGCATAGCGCAGGTCGCTGGTGGTGTCCACGCGGGTGATGGTCAGCATACCCTCGCCGACGCGGGGATCCTTCACGGTGCGCAGCAGCGCACTCAGCTCCTTGCGTATCTCCTCATTGATGCGTCCGATGCGGTTTCCTGCCATGAGGCGTTCCTCCTTTCAAGAAAAAGCGGGGCGGGCGAAGTGCCCGCCCCGCAGGTGTATCAGAGCTCGATTTGCTCCATGGTGAAGGCCTCCACAATGTCGCCTTCCTTGATGTCGTTGAATTTTTCGATGCTAAGGCCGCACTCGTAGCCGGAGGGAACCTCCTTCACGGAGTCCTTGAACCGCTGGAGGGAGGCCAGAACGCCCTCGTGGATCACGATACCGTCGCGCACCAGACGCACCTGACAATCCTTACGCTGGAGCTTGCCGTCCTGCACATAGCAGCCCGCCACCGTGCCCACGCCGGAGACCTTGTAGGTCTGGCGCACCTCGGCATGACCCAGCAGCACCTCGCGGAACTTGGGCGCGAGCATACCCTTCATGGCGGCCTCGATCTCATTGATGGCATCGTAGATGACGCGGTACATGCGCATATCCACATTTGCGCGGGCGGCACTGTCGCGGGCGGCGGCATCGGGGCGGACATTGAAGCCCACGATGATCGCCTGTGAGGTGGACGCAAGCATGACATCGCTCTCGTTGACGGCTCCCACGCCGCCGTGGATGACGCGGACGCGCACCTCGTCGTTGGAGAGCTTCTCCAGAGACGCTTTGACCGCCTCCACACTGCCCTGTACATCCGCCTTGACGATGAGGTTCAGGTTCTTCATCTCGCCCGCCTGTATCTGGCTGAACAGATCCTCCAGAGACACCTTGGTGACGGGCGCGTTCGCCTTCGCCTTTTCATCCGCCTTGCGCTGCTCGACCAGCTCACGCGCCAGCTTCTCGTCCGCCACGGCGTTGAAGGTCGCACCGGCGGAGGGGGCTTCGCTCAAGCCCGTGATCTCCACGGGGACGCTGGGACCGGCCTCGGTGATGCGCTGCCCCTTGTCGCTGACCATGGCGCGGACACGGCCGACGGAGGTGCCCGCGATGATGATGTCGCCCTGACGGAGCGTACCGTTCTGCACCAACAGCGTGGCCACGGGGCCGCGCCCCTTGTCCAGCCGGGCTTCGATGACCGTGCCCTGTGCGGCGCGGTTGGGGTTGGCCTTCAGCTCGCCGACCTCGGCGGTGAGGGTGAGCATTTCCAGCAGATTCTCCACGCCCATGCCCGTCTTGGCGGAGATGGGGCAGACAATCGTGTCACCGCCCCACTCCTCGCACACCAGACCGTGCTCGGTGAGCTGCTGCTTGATGCGCTCGGGGTTGGCATCGGGCTTATCCATCTTGTTGATGGCCACAATGATGGGGATACCGGCAGCCTTGGCATGGTTGATGGACTCCACGGTCTGCGGCATGATGCCGTCCTCCGCCGCCACCACCA
>CAVDXW010000043.1:0-13792 GCA_963613145.1 Bacteroidaceae bacterium
TGTGCCCGCACTCGTCGCAGTACCATGCGGGGATCTGATGTCCCCACCAGAGCTGGCGGGAGATGCACCAGTCGTGGACATTCTCCATCCAGTTGATGTAGGTCTTGGTAAAACGCTCGGGCACGAATTTGATGGTGCCGTCCTCCACCACGCGGATGGCTTCCTTCGCAAGCGGAGCCATTTTTACAAACCACTGCGCGGAAATGAGCGGCTCCACATCGTTGTGGCAGCGGTAGCAGGTGCCGACATTGTGGCTGTACGGCTCGGTTTTGACCAGGTAGCCCTGCGCATCCAGATCCGCCACGACCGCCTTGCGGCACTCGTAACGATCCATGCCCTCGTATTTTCCCGCGTTTTCGTTCATCGCACCATTGTCGCCGATGCAGCGGATAATCTCCAGATTGTGGCGCAGGCCGACCTCGAAGTCATTGGGGTCGTGGGCAGGGGTCATCTTGACCGCGCCCGTGCCGAAGCCGATCTCACAGTAATCATCGCCCACGATGGGTATCTCACGGTTCATAATGGGCAGAATGCAGGTCTTGCCGATGAGGTGCTTGAATTTCTCGTCCTGCGGGTTCACCGCCACGCCCGTGTCGCCGAACATCGTCTCGGGACGGGTGGTGGCGATTACGATGTCGCCGCTGCCGTCGGCGAGCGGATAGCGGATGTACCAGAGATTGCCGGGCTTGTCGGTGTACTCCACCTCCGCGTCGGACAGGGCGGTCAGACAGTGAGGGCACCAGTTGATGATGCGGCTTCCCTTGTAAATAAGTCCCTTTTCATACAGCTCGCAGAAGGTTTCGCGCACGGCGCGGGAGCAACCCTCGTCCATGGTGAAGCGGTCGCGGCTCCAGTCGCAGGACGCACCCATCTTCTTCTGCTGCTCGACAATGCGGCTGCCATACTTCTCCTTCCACGCCCAGACGCGCTCAAGGAATTTCTCACGCCCCAAATCGTAGCGGGTCAAGCCCTCCTTGTTGCGCAACTCCTCCTCCACCTTGATCTGGGTGGCAATGCCCGCGTGGTCGCTGCCGGGCAGCCAAAGAGCCTCGTAGCCCTGCATACGCTTGAAGCGGGTCAGGATGTCCTGCAGGGTGCAGTCCAGCGCGTGACCCATGTGGAGCTGCCCCGTAACATTGGGGGGCGGCATGACGATGGAAAACGGCTTTTTGTCGGGATTTGGCCTTGCCTTGAAGCAGTCACCGTCCATCCACAGCTTGTAGATGCGGGATTCCACCTCCCGCGGGTCGTAGACCTTTGGCAATTCTTTCATATCCGTGCTCCTTTTTCGGTAATTCGGCAAAACAAAAAGTCCGCTCTGCTTTGCCTATGCAAAACAGGGCGAACAAAAATGTCCGTGGTACCACCTGTATTCGGGATTTACCCGCGCTCATGGGTGCAAAAACACCCTGCCCCTGTAACGGAGGGCGACCCGTCGCAGCCTACTGTCAGTTCAGTGCGAGGCTCGGGGACGACTTGGGCGGCGCGTCGCGGGCACTTACACCGACCGTGCCCTCTCTCAGCCTCCGCTGACCGCCTACTGCTTCCCGTCATCGCCTGTTTCGTATGGGGGCAGTATACTATATCCGCAGGAAAATGTCAAGAGGGAGACCGCCGATGAGCCGTCTCCCTCCTGTTGTGCGCATTTCAGCGTTTGTTGGACTTGATCCAGATGCCCTGCTTCTCCGCGTTGGCGATCAGCTCGTCGCGGAAAAGCGGGTGCGCGATGCCTATCAGCTTTTCCGCCCGCTCCCATGTGGAGCAGCCCACGAGGTTCACGCCGCCGTACTCGGTGACTATGTAGTACGCCTGACTGCGCGGGTCGGTGACAATGTCGCCGGGGGAGAGCAGCGGGTTGATGCGGGACTTGACATTTCCCTGCTTATCCGTAAACGAGGAGGTCAAGCAGATAAAGGCCTTGCCGCCCCGTGACAGCGCCGCGCCCTCCAGAAAATCAAGCTGACCGCCCGTACCGCTGATCTGCCGCGTGCCGGAGCTTTCCGCGCATATCTGGCCGTACAGGTCAACGGAAATGCAGTTGTTGATGGACACGAAGTTATCCTGCTTGCCCACATTGGCAGGATCGTTGCAGTAGCTGATGGGGTAGGCGACCACACCGGGGTTTTCGCGTATCCAGTCGTACAGATCCGGCGAGCCGATGGCAAGGCCGAAAATGCTCTTGTAGCGGTCGAGCTTCTTGTGGGTGTTGGTGATCTTGCCGGCCTTGTACATGTCGAGATAGCTGTCGCAAAGCATCTCCGTGTGGATGCCGAGGTCGCGCAGGTCGCTCTTGGCGATCATCTGCCCCACGGCGTTGGGCAATGAGCCGATGCCGAGCTGTAGGGTGGAGCCGTCCACCATGTTCTGCACCACATACTCCGCGATCTTCATCTCCGCCTCGTTCGCGGCGGGGGACTTTACGCTGGGCAGCGCGCCGTGCGGTCCCTCCACGATCATGTCCACATCGCTGATATGGATGCACTCGTCCAGACCGCCGTAGACCCACGGCAGATTCTCGTTGATCTCCAGAATAACCACATCCGCCTTGTCCAGCGTGGAACGGGCGGAGGCCGTGGCACCGGAGAAGTTGAAATAGCCGTGCTCGTTCATGGGGGTCACGGCCATCATCGCCACATTGACGGTGAGGAAGTTGCTATAATACCAGCTCAGATTGCGGAACACCATGGGGTTGAAGTTACACAGCCCCCTGTCGCAGAGCTTGCGCTCATAGCCGGACATGTGCCAGCTGTTGTAGACGAAGTGCTTGCGCTCCGGATCGCATTCCACCATCTGAATGGGTTCAAAAATCAGATAGCCGCGGATCTTTACCTCCCGCAGCTCTTCCTTCCGCTTGGCGATAGCTGCGTCCATCAGAGCCGGAAAACCCGTGCCCATGGAAATGTCGATCCAGTCACCGCTCTTTACCACCCGTGCCGCCTCATCTGCGGTGCAAAGCTTGCGGTTGTATTCCGCTGTGTAGTCAAACGGTCTCGCCATAGTGCTCTCCCTTTCCGCGTTTCGTTTTTTGTACTTTGTTAATTTTATCACTTATAAGCCCGCATGTCAACACTTTAACAATTTTTTATCAACAGAATAAGTTTTTTCCTGCCGCGAAAGAAATACACCGCCCGCAGCCGTTGGCTGCGGGCGGTGTAAAGCAGATTTACTTTACTTCTCTGCGCGATGCTTGTAGGACTCATACTTCTCCTTAGCGTCCGCCTCCGCCTCGGCGAACAGCACCTTGGCGTTCTCCGGGAAGCTCAGCTCCAGCGACGCATAGCGCACCTCACCCTTCATGAAGTCGTACAGCGGCATGGTGGGCTCCTTGCTGTCGAGCGTGAAGGTCTTCGTCTCGGGGCTGTAGCGGTACAGGTTCCAGTAGCCGGAATTGACCGCGTCCTTCATCTCCTGCTGGACATTGTTCATACCCTTCTTGATGCCGTGGTTGATGCACGGCGCGTAACAGATGACAATGGACGGCCCCTTGTGCGCCTCGGCCTCCTTGATGGCCTTGATGAGCTGGTTGGGGTTGGCACCCATGGCGCACTGCGCAACATACACATTGTCGTAGGTCATCATCAGCATACCGAGATCCTTCTTCTTGGTCTTCTTACCGCTGGCCTGGAACTGCGCCACCGCGCCCACGGGCGTGGCCTTGGAGGACTGGCCGCCGGTGTTGGAATACACCTCGGTATCCACCAGCAGGACATTTACATCCTCGCCCATGGCGAAGACATGATCCAGACCGCCATAGCCGATGTCGTATGCCCAGCCGTCGCCGCCGTACATCCACATCGTCTTTTTGGACAGATCCTTTTTGCGCTTGAGGATCTCATCCGCCAGCTTTCGCTCCTCGGCAGAGAGCTTGCTGCTCTCCAGCGCAGCCACCAGCTCCGCCGTGGCGGGCGTGGAATCATCCAGATCGTCGTAGGTCTCGAAATACTTGGCGATAGCCGCCTTGAGCGCACTGTCCTTCGTCAAGGCATCCAGCTCCTTGACATAGCCGGTCACGCAGTCACGCAGCTGCCTGACCGCGAGGCACATACCGTAGGAGAACTCGGCGTTGTTCTCGAACAGGGAGTTCGACCACGCCACGCCCTTGCCCTCGGCATTCTTGCAGTACGGCACGCAGGGCATAGCCGCGCCCCACGCCTGTGTGCAGCCCGTGGCGTTGGCAAGGTACATCTTATCGCCGAACATCTGCGTCAGCAGCTTGATATAGGGTGTTTCGCCGCAGCCGGCGCAGGCTCCGTTGAACTCGACCAGCGGCTGCTTGAACTGACTACCCTTGAGCGTAAATTTGTCCACGCGGGAGGTCTTTTCCTTCACGGTGGTCAGATAATTCCACTCCGTCTGGTCGAGAGACACCTCATGGGCGGGCACCATCTTCAACGCCTTGCCGCTCTTGGGGCAGGAGGCCACACAGCTGCCGCAGGAGGTGCAGTCCAGCGTGGACACACCCATGGTGTACTTCAATCCGGAAAGGCCGGGACCCTTCGCGTCCACCAGCGTCATATCTGCGGGAGCCGCCCTGACCTCGCCCTCGTCCAGCAGGAACGGACGGATGACGGCGTGGGGGCAGACGAAGGAGCACATGTTGCATTGCAGGCACTCCGCAGCGTCCCACACGGGCAGATGCGTGGCAATGCCGCGCTTTTCGTAGCGGGAAGTGCCCAGCGGCATCGTGCCGTCCTCCATACCCTTGAACGCGGACACGGGCAGCTCGTCGCCCTTCTGTGCGTTGATGGGCACAAGAATGTTCTTGATGACATAGGGCAGGCTCTCGTCGGCGGGCTTGAGTGCCTTGTCGGTCAGGTTTGTCCACTCGGGCTTCACCTTGACCTCCACCAGCGCGTTGATGCCCGCGTCCACGGCGGCTATGTTCATGTTGACAACCTTCTCGCCCTTGAGACCGTAGGTCTTCTTGACGGCTGCTTTCATGTGCGCCACGGCGTCCTGCACGGGAATGACCTTTGCCAGCTTGAAGAATGCCGCCTGCAAGACCATGTTGGAGCGGTTGCCCAGACCCAACGCCTGAGACTCCTTGTTTGCGTCGATAATATAGAACTTGATGTCGTTGTCGGCGATGTACTTCAAAATCTCGCCGGGCACATGCTGCTCCAGCTCATTCTCCGCCCACTCGCAGTTGAGGAGGAAGCTGCCGTGCGGCTTCAGCTCACGGATGATGTCGTACTTCGTCAGATAAGTCTGGTTGTGACAGGCGATGAAGTCCGCACTGCTGACATAATAGGTCGAGCTGATGGGCTTCTTGCCGAAGCGCAGGTGGCTCTTGGTGATGCCGAAGGACTTCTTGGTGTCGTACTCAAAATACGCCTGACAGTACATATCGGTCGTCTCGCCGATGATCTTGATGGAGTTCTTGTTCGCGCCGACCGTACCATCGGAGCCGAGACCCCAGAACTTGCAGGAGATCGTGCCCTCCGGCTCGGTCAGCAGGGGTGCGCCCACGGGCAGGGACAGATGCGTCACATCGTCCACGATGCCGATGGTGAAATGATTCTTCGGCTCGGCGAGCAGCAGGTTGTCGAACACCGCCTTGATCTGGGCGGGGGTGGTGTCCTTGCTGGACAGGCCGTAGCGTCCCGCGTAGATGGCAGGACGGTCGTTCTCGTTGATATACGCGGCGCAGATGTCCTCGTACAGCGGCTCGCCGATGGAGCCGATCTCCTTCACGCGGTCGAGCACGGCGATCTTCTTCACCGTCTTGGGCATAGCGGCCATCAGGTGCTTGCGGGAGAACGGGCGGAACAGATGTACCTGTAAGAAGCCGACCTTCTCGCCCTTGGCATTCAGGTAGTTGACGACCTCCTCGGCGCAGCCGCTCACGCTGCCCATCGCCACGATGACGCGCTCGGCATCGGGTGCGCCGAAGTAGTTGAACAGGTGGTACTCGCGGCCGGTCAGCTTGCTGATCTCGGCCATGTAGTCCTCCACGATGTCGGGCAGCTCGGCATAGGCGGTGTTATTGGACTCGCGGAGCTGGAAGTAGATGTCGGGGTTATCGACGAGAGAGCGCATACGCGGATCCTCGGGGTTCAGCGCATTGGCGCGGAACGCGGCCAGCGCGTTGTAATCCACCAGTTTGGCATAGTCGTCATACTCCAGAACATCGATCTTCTGTATCTCGTGGCTGGTGCGGAAGCCGTCGAAGAAGTGCAGGAACGGGATACGCGCCTTGATCGCACTCAGATGCGCCACGGCAGCGAGGTCTGCGGCCTGCTGCACACTGCCGCTGGAGAGCAGGGCAAAGCCGGTCTGACGGCAGTTCATCACATCGGAGTGGTCGCCGAAGATGGAGAACGCATGGGTTCCCACAGTGCGGGAGGCCACATGCAGCACACCGGGCAGCCGCTCGCCGGAGATACGGTGCATAGTGGGGATCATCAACATCAAGCCCTGCGAGGCGGTGAAGCTGGTCGCCAGTGCGCCTGCCTCCAGCGCACCGTGACACGCGCCGCACGCACCGGCCTCGGACTGCATCTCCACCAGGCGCACGGGTTGGCCGAAGATGTTCTTTTTACCGTTGGCAGACCACGCATCGGCATGCTCGGCCATGGGGCTGGACGGCGTGATGGGGTAGATGGCTGCGACCTCGGAGAACGCATAGGCGACATACGCCGCCGCCTCGTTACCGTCGCAGATCTTCATGAGCTTGCTCATTCTTTTCTTTCCTCCTCTATGAAATATAGAAGTTTTCCGCTCTGCGAGCGGGCTTTTCCTCACACCTTATCATTATAGCATCCGTATTTTGAATAATCAATGCAGCAGGGGCGATTCTGTGACAACTGCCACAAAATCGCCCCTGTTTTTAGTCAAAAAGACAATAGCGTGTCATTGAAGCAGTGCCAGAAATTCGTCCTCCGTCAGCACGGGGATGCCCAGCTCCTGCGCCTTTTGCAGCTTGCTGCCGGCATTCTCTCCCGCCACCACATAGGTCGTCTTTTTCGACACGGAGCCGGATGCCCTTCCGCCGCGCTTTTCGATCATTTCCCCCGCCTCATCGCGGGTGAACTTCTCCAGTGTACCCGTCAGCACGAAGGTCATTCCGGCAAAATGACTGTCAAGTGCTTCTTCTTTACAGCACATATTGACTCCCGCCGCCTTCAGCCGCGCCAGAAGGTCCTTCGACTGCGGGCTGTCCATCCACTGCCGGAGATACCGCGCCGTGATGGATCCCACATCGTCTATGGCGGTCAGCTCCTCCTCGGTGGCGGCGGCCAGCGCATCCATGCTGCCGAAGTGCGCGGAGAGCGTCTTTGCCGCCTTTTCGCCCGTCTGCCGTATACCCAGCGCGTTGATAAGCCGCCACAGGTCGTTGTCCCTGCTCCTTGCTATGGCCTCCACCGCGTTCTGCGCGGACTTTTTGCCCATGCGCTCCAGCTGCGCCAGCTGCTCCGCCGTCAGGCTGTACAGGTCGGCCGCTGTTTTCACCAATCCGCTGTCGATGAGCTGCTGGAGCACTGCGGGACCCAGACCGTCAATATCCATGGCACTGCGGCCGGCAAAATGCGTCAGATAGCGCAGCAGCTGCGCCGGACACTCCGCGCCCGTACAGCGCAATGCCGCGCCGTCCTCGTCCCGCACCACGGGTGCGCCGCACTCCGGACAGGTGCTCGGCAGGAAATACGGCTTCGCCCCATCGGGACGCCTGTCCGCCACGACCTCCACGATCTCGGGGATAATCTCCCCCGCCTTACGCACCAGCACCGTGTCCCCCACCCGTATGTCCTTCTGAGTGATGTAGTCCTGATTGTGCAGCGAGGCATAGGTCACGGTCGTGCCCGCCAGTCGCACGGGCTCCAGCTCCGCCTTGGGCGTCAGCACCCCCGTGCGCCCCACCTGCACCACGATGTCCTTTACCACCGTGGGCTTCACCTCCGGCGGATATTTGTACGCAATCGCCCACTTGGGAAACTTCGCCGTGCTGCCGATCTCCGTGCGCTCGTGCAGGTCGTCCAGCTTCACCACTGCACCGTCAATGTCGAACGGGAAACGGTCGCGCCTGTCCCCCAGCGCGGCAATCTCCGCCAGAATATCCGCGGCGCGGCACAAACACTTGTGCGGTATCACCTTGAAATGCTGTGAGGCGAGATAGTCGATCGTCTCCGTGTGGGTGCTGAACTCCCGTCCCTCGGCAAGCTGCAAATTGAACACCGCGATGTCCAGCCGCCGCTGCGCGGCGATCTTGGGGTCGAGCTGCCGCAGCGACCCTGCGGCGGCGTTGCGGGGGTTGGCCATCAGCGGCTTGCCCTCTATCTCCCGCTGCGCGTTGAGCTCCTCGAACACGCTCCGCGCCATATACACCTCGCCGCGCACGATGAGGCGCGGCAGCTTCTCCGGCAGCGTCATGGGGATGGAGCGGATGGTGCGCAGATTCTCCGTCACATCCTCCCCTATCCGTCCGTCGCCGCGTGTCGCGCCGCGCACGAACACGCCGTCGCGGTACTCCAACGCCACGGACAGTCCGTCCACCTTCGGTTCCACGCTGTACGCGGGGTTATCCAGCGGTATTTTCTCCAAAAAGCGGCACACCTCGTCATCGTTGAACACATCCTGCAAGCTCTCCAGCGGCACGGCGTGTGTCACCTGTGTAAACTCCGTCAGTGCCTCGCCGCCCACCCGCTGGGTGGGTGAATCCGGCGTGACCTCCTCGGGGTGCTCCGCCTCCAGATCCTCCAACCGCCGCATCAGGTGGTCGTACTCGTAGTCCGACATGGTGGGCGCGTCCAGCACATAGTAGAGGTATCCGTTCTCCGTCAGCGTTTTCCGCAGCTCCTGTATCTCCTTACGATAGTCCATAGCAAAGCCCTCATCCGTTGTTCATAATATATTCGTCCGCGTAGTCTTCTATTTTATCCTCCGTGGTGCTGAAGTAGGTGTAGGTCTGCGGTACACTGCCCACGATCACCGTCTCCGCCACGGAGATTTCATTGCTCACCTTTGTCGAGGTGGTAATGCCCGGCAGCAGTATGCTCATCTGCACATCCACCTGCAACAATATCTGGTGCTTCGTCTGATTGATGCCCGCCGCCGTGAATTTATCCCGAAACGATGCCGAAGCCGTGCCCAGCGTCTCCATCTTCACCGTCAGTCTGGGACCGCGCCCCGCCAGCAGCGGCGAGCCCGTCAGCGTCCCCAGCGGTACGGACAGCTCACTGACCGACACCTGCGCCAGCCGCTCCAGCACATCGTCCGCCACCGCCGTCTGCAAGCGGTTGAACTCCGCCATATTGCTCTGCAACGCCGTCACGCGCCCCTCGCTGTCCTTGTCGAAGCGCACCAGCTTTCCGTATTCCATCCAGCCGTTCTCCACGGCGTCATTCACCGCCGCCACCACGATCCTGTGTACAGTGTTGGAGCACCGTGCGGTGGCAAGATTCACCAGAACGGGACGCAGGTGCAGCAGCACCGCCGTCAGCAAAGCCGTCACGGTCAGCAGCACCACTGCCGTCCAGATACGCACCTGCTGCCGCCGTGTCAGCCGTACATACCGCAGGCGCACCATGCGGCATCACCCCCCCTCGCGCGAGTGTATGCTGCCACGGCTTTTCCTCATTCCTGCCAGCCGTTGACGATCTCCTTGAATACTCTCCCCCGCTCGGCGAAGTTTTTGAACTGGTCGAATGCGGCACAGGCCGGTGAAAGCGTCACCACATCTCCCGCCCGCGCACGGTCGCGGGCGGCCTCCACTGCCGCAGCAAAGGGCGACACCTCGATGATCTCCGGCCTTCCCTGCGCATACTCCGGCGCGTTCTCCACGGCGGCGCGTATCTTGCCCGCCGTCGCGCCGCACAGCACGAGCAGCTTCACATGTGCAACAATTTCCGGCCCCAGCACATCGAAGGGTATGTGCTTGTCGTACCCGCCCGCGATGAGAATGACCTTCTCTCGGAACGAACGCAGTCCCGCTATCGTTCTTGACGGGCTGGACGCGATGGAATCGTTGTAATACCGCACACCGCGATATGTCCGCACCAGCTCGATGCGATGCTCCACGCCGCCGAAGCTGCGGGCAAAATCGCGTATTGCCTCATCCTCCACCAGCCCGTCCACGGCGGCGATAGCCGCCATGTAGTTCTCCACATTGTGTACGCCGGGTATCCTGATGTCAGAGGTCTTCATTATGACACGCTCGTGCCCGCTGCTGCGGCACACAATGTCCTCGCCCCGCAGAAATACGCCGTCGGCCACCTCACTGCGCCGGCTGAAGGCTCTCGCCCTCCCCTGCGCACGGGTCAATTGCTCTGCCGTGATAGCGTTATCCGCGTTGAATACCGCAACATCCCCCTTACCCTGATGGCGGAAGATGTTCTCCTTCGCGGCGACATACTCCGCCATATCGCGGTGCATATCCAGATGGTTGGGAGCCAGATTCGTCACCACGGCGATATGCGGACTGCGCGTCATGGTCATCAGCTGGAAGCTGGAAAGCTCCAGCACCACATAATCCTCCGCCGTCATGTTGTCCGCCTCGCACAGCAGCGGACGGCCTATATTGCCGCCCACCCACACGCGCTTGCCCGCCGCCTTCAACAGCTCAGCAATGATAGTCGTGGTCGTCGTCTTGCCGTCAGAGCCTGTCACGGCGATAATGGGGCACGGGCACACCGCGAAAAAGACCTCCATCTCGCTCGTCAGCACCGCGCCCTTTGCCACACATGCGGCGATCTCCGGCACATCGGGGCGCAGCCCCGGCGTGCGGAAGATAACCTCCGCATCCAGCCCTGTCAGATAGTCCGCTCCCAGATGCAGCACACAGCCGCGCCGCTCCAGCTCCTCCGCCTGCTGTCCCATCTGCTCCCGCGTACACCTGTCGCAGGCTGTGACGCGAACACCCTCCGCCAGCAGTCTTTCCAGCAGCGGCGTGTTGCTCACACCGATGCCGATAACCGCCACGCGCTTATTTCTGATAGATTCCACATATTCCCGCAGGGTCATAGGTGTCTCTCCTCCCTGAATCTGATTTAACTAATATATTATACCGCGATCTGTCCGATTTTCAATTCTCTTTTTCCTCCCGAACGGCATAAAATTGCAAGACTACACTTGTCCGCGCCGCGGCCGGCGATAAAAAGCTTGCCAAACGGAGAAAAAACGGATACAATAAGCTGTTGTCAGAAATAGCCTCCCCGCTGCCATGCAGGGGAGAGAAAAGGAATTTACCATGGATAAACGACTGGAGCGCATACTGCCCCGTGTACAGAAGCCCGCCCGCTATGTGGGCGGCGAATACAACGCCATTCTGAAGGACAAGACGCAGATCGACACCCGCGTTGCCTTCTGCTTTCCCGATACTTATGAGATCGGCATGTCCAATCTGGGGATGCGTATTCTCTACGGCGTGATGAACAGTCTCCCCTATGTCTGGTGTGAGCGCGTGTTCGCCCCATGGGGCGACATGGAGGAGGAAATGCGCAGGGCGGATATGCCGCTATTCGCGCTGGAATCCGGCGATACCATCACGAATTTCGACATTGTGGCGTTCTCCGTAGGCTATGAGATGGCGTTTCCCGCCATTCTGAATATGCTGGATCTTGCGAATATTCCCCTCCACGCCGCTGAGCGCACCTCGCTGACCCCGCTGGTCATCGCAGGCGGCACGGCCATGTACAACGCCGAGCCGCTGGCGGACTTCGTTGACCTTGTGAGCCTCGGCGAGGGTGAGGACATTACCGTGGAGCTTATCGAGCTGCACCGCAGAGCCCGCCGCGAAGGGTGGAGCAAGGCCGACTTTCTCCGCGCCGCCGCGAAGTTGGAGGGCATCTATGTCCCGTCCCTGTATGACATCACCTACCACGATGACGGCACGGTAGCGGCCATCACGCCGCTGGACGGTGCGCCCGCCGTTGTCACAAAGCGCATTGTCCACGACATGGACAAGTCCTTTTTCCCCGTGAACACCATCGTTCCCTCCACCGAGATCGTGCAGGATCGCGTCACGCTGGAGCTTTTCCGCGGCTGTATCCGCGGCTGCCGCTTCTGTCAGGCGGGCTATGTCTACCGCCCCGTGCGCAACCGCAGCCGCGACCTCTGCGCCGATTACTGCGTCCGTTCGTGCGACGACACAGGCTATCAGGAGGTCACGCTCTCCAGCCTCTCCACCAGCGACTACCCGCCGCTGACGGAGCTGTGCGATGAGCTGGAGCCGTTCTGTGAGGATCGCCATGTCAGCCTGTCCCTCCCCTCTCTCCGCGCCGACAATTTCTCCATGGAGCTGATGCAGCGGCTGGCGAAGGGGCGCAAGACGGGACTTACCTTCGCGCCGGAAGCAGGGACGCAGCGGCTGCGCGATGTCATCAACAAGAATGTCACGCTGGATGACCTGCTCCAGTCCTGCCGCACGGCGTTTGCCGGCGGGTACAGTGCCGTGAAGCTCTACTTCATGCTCGGTCTGCCCACGGAGACGGACGAGGATGTGCTGGGCATAGCGGATGTGGCCGCCCGCGTCATGCACGCATGGCGCGAGAGCGCGCAGAACAAGCAGCGCGGCATCCGCATCACCGTCTCGACCTCGTGGTTCGTGCCCAAGCCGCACACCGCCTTTCAGTGGGAGCCGCAGATCTCCAAGGAGGAATACGAACGGCGTGTGAGACTGCTGCGCGAGGCAATCAAGACGAAGACCGTTACCTATAACTGGCACGACCCCGACACCAGCTTTTTGGAGGCCGTCCTCGCCCGCGGCGACCGCCGCCTGTGCCGTGTACTGGAAACGGCGTGGCGAAAGGGAGCTAAGCTGGATGCATGGGAGGAATACTTCTCCCTCGACCGCTGGCTGGAATCGTTCGATGAGTGCGGGCTCGACCCGCATTTCTACGCCAACCGCACCCGAAGCGAGGACGAGCTGATGCCGTGGAGCATGATCTCCTCCGGTGTCACACAGGAGTACCTCAAGCGCGAACGCCATCAGGCGTATGCTTCCCTGACCACCCCCGACTGCCGCACACGCTGCAACGCCTGCGGTGCCAACAAGCTTGTAGGAGGGAAATGCAATGTCTAAGCTCCGTCTTTTATTCGTCAAGGAGGCGCAGGCGGCGTATATCTCCCACCTCGACCTCCTGCGCACCTTCCAGCGTGCCTTTCCCCGCACCGAGCTGGACATCAGGCACTCGCAGGGCTATCACCCCCACCCCATTATTTCCATCGTTCTGCCCCTGCCCGTGGGCCAGTCCAGCGACTGCGAGCTGCTGGACTTCGAGGTCACGCAGGACGCCGATGGCAGCGGCATTGCCGAAAAGCTGAACACGGGTATGCCCAGCGGTCTGCGCGTGCTGGAGTGCTATCCCGCCGTCCGCCCCGTGCGCGAGCTGGCGTATCTCCGCGCCGATGTGACCTTTGAATACGACAGTGGTGTGCCGCATAACGCTGCCGATGCGCTCAGTACGCTGTTCCGGCGAGAGAGCCTTGTTATCCAAAAGCGCACCAAGCGCAAGGAGCTGGCAGAGGTGGACATCGCCCCCATGATACAGTCCGTCGTCCTCACGGCGGGCGATGGCATCATCATCGGCAGCGTCACCGTGCAGGCGCAGAACCCCGGTCTGAACCCGCAGCTTCTGGAAAAGGCCATCGCCGCCCACCTGCCGGAGCTGACGCCGGACTTCACCCGTGTCCGCCGCCGCGAACTGCTGGACGCGCAGGGAAGGTGCTTTCGCTGAAAGCCGCCATTGCAAGGCCACTCTGTGCCGTGCAGCATATCCCTAATGACGCTCCACATAAAAAGTTGAAGAAAAACGAAAATTTCTCTTGCTTTTTGCTTTGCCGTGTGCTAATATAA
>CAVDXW010000044.1:0-13575 GCA_963613145.1 Bacteroidaceae bacterium
GCTGGACTCGAACCAGCGGATGAGGGAGTCAAAGTCCCTTGCCTTACCACTTGGCGACGCCCCAATGGAAAAGAAAGAAGGGATCGGGATAGCCCGATCCCTTCTTCGTGTGGGGTGGGTGATGGGACTCGAACCCACAACACCTGGAACCACAATCCAGTGCTCTGCCAATTGAACTACACCCACCACATATAAACCGTTCGCATGCCGACGCTGCCCAGAGAGCTGGTACGCCAGGAGGGACTCGAACCCCCGGCCCACTGCTTAGAAGGCAGTTGCTCTATCCAGCTGAGCTACTGGCGCAGATCTGGAGCAGGTGACGGGAATCGAACCCGCATCCCCAGCTTGGAAGGCTGGTGCCCTGGCCATTGTGCTACACCCGCGTGCGCCCTCCGCTCAAATCGTCAGCTTTTATATATTACCATACCACACCGCCCGTGTCAAGAAAAATTCGCCGTAGGCTACAGAAACAGTGCTGCTGCGCTCCTGCGCCCTGCGTGCGTCCAATACCTTTGTGCGATATGCACAATGTTAAGTGCGCGCTAAAGTGCATATATACAAAAATGACGAACGGCACTTGATTTTATTTGCAGGAAGTGGTACATTCATCCTATCTTAAGAGGGTGTATCCGCCGGCATCTTTGTTTTTTTCACAAAAATGTAAGCACTTACTTTTTCGCGGGGGGGGGGGAGGCTGTGTATGGCGCATAACGCAACCATATATGATGTGTCACGCATGGCGGGTGTATCCACCGCAACGGTTTCCCGCACCTACTACGAGCCCGAAAAGGTGAAGGAGGCCACGCGCCAGCGGGTCTACGAGGCGGCAAGGGCACTCCGCTACTACCCGAACGCCATTGCCCGCGCCATGGTGCGCCAGCGGACAGACAAGATAGCGTACCTCATCTGCAAGCAGGGCGCCACTATTCTGGATGAGTTCTATGCCGGTATCTGCGACGAGATCATGCGGCGTGCCAACCTTGCCGACTGCCAGCTCCTCGTCTCCACGGCGAGCGACTGGTACACGCTGGGCGAGACCGCACAGAGCAAGCAGATCGAGGGCGTGATCCTCGCGGGAAACGCGCCGCCGGAGCTTATCACCGAGCTGCAAAGGCAGAATGTCGCCATAGCGATGGTGAACAATCAGGTGGCGGGGCTGGACATCCCGTGCATTGTCTCGGACGAGCGCGGGGCGATACGGCAGGTATTGGAGCACCTGATCGGCAGGGGACACCGCCATATCGCACTGGTGCTGGGGCGGTTCAACCCCTATATCACAGGCCAGCGGTACAGCGCATTTACAGAGCTGATGCAGGAATTCGGCCTGACGGTGCATCAAGCCGATGTGCAGAGCTGCGACGCGAATGTAGAGAGCGCGGCACGGGCGGCGTTGCGTCTGCTGGAGCTGCCGGAGCGTCCGACCGCCATCATCGCCACGAACGACACGGTCGCCGCCGGCGTGATCAAGGCGGCCAGACGAAAGGGGCTTCGGCTGCCGGAGGAGCTGGCTGTGACGGGCATAGACGACTCGTCCGTCTGCACGATGCTTGAGCCGGAGCTGACCTCCGCGCACATCGACTGCCGCAGGATGGGTGAGCTGTGCGTGGAATGCCTGATGGCACTGCTGGACGGAAGAACCGATGTCCCGCGGCTCACCGTAGTCCCGACGGAGCTGGTCGTGCGGCGGTCGAGCTGAGAAAACGCAAGCGTATACACATTCCCGCTTACCGTTCAGGCGGAGCGGATTAAATTCCGAGGCACAGGAGGAACCCCCATGAAAGCAAAAAGAACTGCCACAACGGTTATAAAGGTGCTGGTCTGCGCACTGCTGCTTTTTATAACGCTGTTTCCCATCTATTGGCTGATCGCCATGGGCATCCGTCCCACGGACGAGATGAAAGGCCACATTTCCCTGATTCCTCAGACATTGACGCTGGAGCACTTTGCGCAGCTGTTTTCCAGCAAAGGCTTTGGCACGGCCATTGTCAACAGCTTACAGACGACATTTGGTTCCCTGTTTATTTCATTGGCGGCAGGTATCTGCGCAGCCTATGTCATTGCACGGCATCGCTTCCGCTTCGGCCTGAAAAAACCCATGACCTACTGGGTGCTGTTAGTGCGTGTGCTGCCGCCGGTGGCGTTCACCATTCCGCTGTACATCATGTTTAACAAAATAGGCATCTTGAACACCAAAATGCCGGTACTGCTGGCCTGCGTACTTATCAATGTGCCTTTGATTATCTGGTTTTTAATTAGCTTCTTTCAGGATCTCCCTGAGGAAATCGAGGAGAGTGCAAAGATTGACGGTGCTACAGAGTGGCAGCTCTTTCGCAAAATCGTGCTGCCGCTGGTTGCCCCCGGTGTTGCGGCGGTCGCCATGCTGAGCTTCATGTATGCGTGGAATGAGTATACCTACACCGTCATCTTTACGCGAACCGCCGCCAACAACACCGTGCCGCTTGCATTGGCTCTGCTGAACACAGAGGATAACCTAACCAACTTCGGTCTGGTGGCAGCGGGCGGCGTGGTCTCCGTCATCCCCATCACCCTGTTTGTGATCTTTGCACAGAACTACTTGATCTCCGGTTTGTCAAGCGGTGCTGTCAAGGAGTAACAAAATACATCAAGCAACGCAACCCAAAAAACAAATTAGGAGGAAACAAAATGAAGAAGTATCTGGCATTGATCCTGGCTCTGGTCATGGCTCTGTCACTTGTCGCCTGCGGCAGCAGCACGAGCGAGCAGACCGGCGACACGACCGACTCTACCGAACCCACCAAGCTGAGTCTGATTCTGCGCGCTGGTACTTACGCCGACGTCATCAAAGAATGCCTGCCCGCATTCGAGGCCGAGCACAATGTCGTCTGCGAGGTGCAGGAGCTCTCAGAGAGTGACCTGTACTCCGGCATTGCTCTGGATGCCATCAACGCGGAGGGTTCCTATGACCTGTGCATGGTCGATGGCTCATGGATGGCTGAGTTCACCGAAAACGGCGTGCTGGCCAACCTGACCGAGCTGGGCTATGAGCTGGACGATGACATCATCCCCGCCACCACCACCATCTGCAAGGTCGGCGGCGACACCTATCTGGCTCCCTACTATGGCAATGTGACCGTCCTGCTGTACAACAAGGCCAATGTTGAGGCCGCCGGTTACACCGGCGACACCATCCTGTCTCTGGACGACATGCTGACCATCTGCGAAAAGGCCAAGGCCGACGGCAAGTTGGGCTTCATCTATCGTGGCGACAGCCAGAACAATCTGGTGGTTGACTTCCTGCCTATCCTGCTCTCCTACGGCGGCTGGGTGATCGATGAGAACAATCAGCCCACCGTTGATACACCTGAGTTTAAGGAGGCCATGAATTTCTATCTGAAGCTCATCGCTACCGGCTCTGCGCAGGTCAAGGATGACCTGATTGCCTCCTGCGATACCGGCGCCGGCACCATGGGTGTTGGCTGGCCCGGCTGGTACACACCGACTGCCGATAGTACCGCTGATTACTGCGCTATTACCGGTGCTGTTTCCAAGGACGGCGAAACGCACAACGCCAATGTCTACGGCGTTTGGACGATTGGTATCCCCAACAACAGCCAGAACAAGGAGCTTGCTGCCGAGCTGCTGACCTACCTGATGGATAAAGATGTCCAGAAATCCACCGTTCCCTCCGGCGGCGTGCCCTGCCGTTACTCCAGCTTGCAGGATGCCGAGATTCTCAAGACCTATCCTCAGTACGAGGTGGTCTGCAAGGCTCTTGAGGGTGGTATGTACCGTCCCGTTATCGCTGAATGGACGCAGTTCTACACCATTCTGGGTACTGAGATGGACAACATCGTCAACGGTGTAAAGACCGTGGATGCGGGTTTGGCCGATGCGCAGACCCAGCTCGTAGAGCTGATGAAGGGCTAAGCTCCCTCAATTTCTCTGCTGTGACCCTGATCGGCGGGGGTCGGGCGTTTCGCCCGACCCCGCCGAAACTCCCTCTGCAAATAGGAATTTCCCGAAACGCTCCAGAATTGTGAGGCCGCTGCCATGAATAAAAACGCAAACACCAAGCTTCGGTCTGCGAGTACCCAGACCAAGTACTTTGGCTTGAAAATGCTGTCCCCCACCGTCATAATCCTGCTGATTATGACGACCTATCCGTTGATTTTCACGCTGGTTTACAGCTTTACCGATTATAATCTTCTCCGTAGCCTGAAAAACGGTTCCAAGTTTATCGGTTTGCAGAATTATGCCAAGCTGCTAAGTGATCCCTATTTTCAGCAATCCATTCTCAACACGGTTAAATTCACCATTCTTGCGGTGATTTTTGAGATGATCGTTGGCCTTGCGGTGGCTCTGCTCGTCAACAGTTTGACACGAGGGCAGAAGGCCATGCGCACCCTTGTCCTGCTGCCCTATCTGCTGCCCACCGTTACGGTGGCTCTGAGCTGGCGCATGATGCTCTCTCCCAACTACGGCATTGTTAATCAGGTTTTACAGGCACTTCATCTGCCGGTATACAACTGGTTTTCCGATATTCACACCGCCTTTGGCATGTTGGTGCTCATTGATGTGTGGCAGAGTGCCCCGTTTGTGTTCCTACTGCTGTATGCTGCCCTGCAATCTGTGCCGGAGGGTCAGTACGAGGCCGCTCGCATTGACGGCGCGGGAGTGCTTCAGCAGTTCTGGTATGTAACTATCCCAAACATCAAAAACAGTTTGGCACTGTGTGCCCTGCTGCGTACCATTGACAGCTTCCGCCTGTTCGATAAAGTAAACCTGTTGACCGGCGGCGGCCCTGCCAACTCTACCTCCACCATTACCCAGTATCTCTACAATTACGGCATCAAATCTCTTGATTTCGGCTTCGGCAGTGCCGGTGCTATCGTTATGACGGTGCTGGTGCTGATCCTCTCCAGCGTATATATCAAACGATCCATTAAGTGAGGCTGGGAACGAATGAATCAAAGCATGAAACTGACCTTTGTAAATGTCGGCTATGGCGAGGCGATGCTCCTTGAGTGTCCCGACCCGCACTATCGCGGCGGCCGCTTCGTCATGGTGATAGACGGAGGCAGTGGTGAGGCGGAGGAATTTGCGGCCTCCGCGTCGGGTCGCCTCCCGTTCGGCGAGTATCTGCGCGCTTACGGCCCCGACCATATCGACCTGATGGTCTGTACGCATATCCACGAGGATCATCTCTGCGGACTGCCGGGCGCGGCGGAGGTATGCACCCCGTCCGCCTTCTGGCAGACACTGCGAAGCGATTTCTACCGCTCCATGCCGCCGCTGAACGACAGACCGGCAAAAACCGCGTCGCAGGATAAGTTCCTGCGGGCACTGCGGGATTACAGGAGCCTGTGTACCTCTCTGGCCGGGCGCGGCAGCGAGATACGCGCCCTGTGCGCCGGTGAGGAAATGCAGCTGTGCGAGGGGCTGACCTGCCGTGTGCTCTCGCCGACGGCGCAGCGGGCGGAGGAGCTGGAGCGCAGTCTTCGCTCCGCGCTGGACGAGCAGGCGGAGGACGCCTTTATCGAAAAGCTGTCCGCGCTGGATGCGCGCATGAACAATTACAGTCTGATGCTCCTGCTGGACTATCGCGGAACGCGCATTCTGCTGCCGGGCGACACCAATTGTCAGGGCTATCAGGGCATAGACAAGGCGCAGCTTAGCGCACACCTTTTCAAGATGGGGCATCACGGGCAGCGGGACAGCGTAACGCCGGAGCTGCTGGAGGCCATCCACCCGCAGGGCGCGGTGTGCTGCGCCTCAAGCGACAGCCGCTACAACAGTGCCCACCCCGATGTGATCGCGCTTTTTGAGCGGCAGGGTACGGCGGTCTACTTTTCGGACTGCCCCACGCCGAACGGCCTGAAGCTGCCGCCCCATCACGCGCTGACCTTTACGGTCGAGGGGAACGGAAAATTCACCGCGCAGTATGTTTGACAGGTAAGAGGAGGGACACATTATGGCGAGTGTAACACTGAAAAATATCAAGAAGATTTATCCCTATACCGAGCCCAAAAAGAAGAAAAAGGGCGAAAGTGAGAAAAAAACCAATCTGATGGTCACGGATGAGGGCGTTCTGGCCGTGCAGGACTTCAATCTGGAGATCGCGGACAAGGAGTTCATCGTGCTGGTCGGGCCTTCCGGCTGCGGCAAGTCCACCACGCTGCGCATGGTGGCCGGACTGGAGGACATCTCCGGCGGCGAGCTGTACATCGACGGCAAGCTGATGAACGATGTCGCCCCGAAGGATCGCGACATCGCCATGGTGTTCCAGAGCTACGCCCTCTACCCGCACATGACGGTGTACGAGAACATGGCGTTTCCGCTCAAGCTCCGCAAGACGGACAAGAAGGAGATAGACGAGCGCGTGCGCCGCGCCGCCGAGACGCTGGACATCACGCAGTATCTGGACAGAAAGCCCAAGAACCTCTCCGGCGGCCAGCGGCAGCGCGTGGCCATCGGCCGCGCCATCGTCCGCGAGCCGAAGGTGCTGCTGATGGACGAGCCCTTGAGCAACCTGGACGCAAAGCTGCGCAACCAGATGCGCGCAGAGATCATCAAGCTGCGCCAGCAGATCAACACCACCTTCATGTATGTCACGCATGACCAGACGGAGGCCATGACGCTGGGCGACCGCATCGTCATCATGAAGGACGGCGTTATCCAGCAGGTCGGCACACCGCAGGAGGTGTTCGACCATCCCGCCAACATCTTTGTCGCCGGCTTCATCGGCGTTCCGCAGATGAATTTCTTCGACGCGGAGCTGTGCAGAGAGGACGGCAAGTATGTCGTCGTGCTGGGCAACGCAAGGATCGTCCTCTCCGACGAGAAGCAGGAGAATCTGACGCGCAACGGCGTGGAGCCGCAGAGCATTACCCTCGGTGTGCGCCCCGAGCATATCGCCCTCATGGGCGAGGGCGACCAGATGCTCCACGGCACGGTGGATGTCAGCGAGATGATGGGCAGCGCGATCCATCTGCATGTGAATGTCATGGGCAAGGATGCCATCTTTATTGTGCAGACTATGGATCTGAGCGGTTCCCTGCACACGAGCTTCACCATGGGGCAGAGAATTGCCTTCACCTTCGGCGGCAATGTGGCGCATGTCTTCAGCAAGGAATCGGGAAAGAATCTGGAGCATAGCTTATAAGCAATCAAAGGATGCGGAAGCGGATAGAAATCGGCTTCCGCTCCTTCCATCAAATACAACGGGAGGAATTTTCACATGAAAAGCTATGATGTTCTGGTGATCGGGCCGGTGTCGCTCGATCACAACATCGATTACATGGGCAACGAACGCAAGGAGCTGGGCGGCGCGGTGGTGGCCTCCGGCTTTGCCGCCGCAAAAAGCGGCAACAGGACGGCACTCTTTACCAAGCTGAACCCCGCGGATGCCGATGTGGAGAAGCGGTTTGAAAATTCGGGGGCAGATCTGTACTGGAAGCCCTCTGCCGCCACCTGCTCCATCCGCAACCAGTATTTCACCGCCGACAAGGAAAAGCGCGCCTGCACCTCCATGGGGGTGTGCGACCCCTTCAAATTCGAGGAGCTGCCCGACATCGAGACGGAGATCTATCACTTTGCCGGTCTGGTGTACGGCGACTTTGACGGTGAGCTGTTCAAGGAGGCCGCCAAGCACGGCAAGGTAGCCGTGGATGTACAATGCCTGCTGCGCCATGTCGAGGCCGACAGGACGATGGCCTTCCACGACTGGGATAAGAAAATGGAGTACCTGCCCTACATCGACTACCTGAAAACCGATGCGGCCGAGGCGGAGATACTCACCGGCCTGACCGACCGTGCCGAGGCCGCCAAGCTGCTCTACAGCTGGGGCGCACGGGAGATTATGATCACCCACAACACAGAGGTGCTCATCTACGACGGCAAGCAGATATACACCTGCCCCATCAAGGCGCGGAATCTCTCCGGCCGCACAGGACGCGGCGATACCACCTTTGCCGGTTATATCACCGAACGCCGGCGCGCCGACATTCCCGAGGCACTGCTGTACTGCACGGCACTGGTCTCCCTGAAAATGGAGACGCCCGGCCCCTTCATGGGCACACGCGAGGATGTTCTGGCGTACATTCGTGAGTTCTATTGATGCAGAAGCAGGAGGCGCGTAATGTTTGCGATTTTTGAATCACTTCGCGGGCTGACGCTTGTATCCGTCTGCTTCCGTTTTCTGCTGGCAACGATCTGCGGCGCAGCCATCGGCTATGAGCGGAGCAAGAATCTTCATGCCGCCGGTCTGCGGACACACATCGTGGTGTGCATCGGCGCGGCATCGGTCATGCTGCTCAACGAATACCTGTCGCTTTACTACAATCCGAACGCGGATCCTGCCCGTCTGGGCGCACAGGTTATCAGCGGCATCGGCTTTCTGGGCGCGGGCTCGATCGTCATCACCGGCCACCAGCGCGGCCAGCAGATCAAGGGTCTGACCACCGCCGCCGGACTGTGGGCCTCGGCCTGCATGGGGCTGGTCGTCGGCAGCGGCTTTTACGAGGCCGCGATCATCATGTGCTGCTTCCTGTTCGGCGTGATTGCCCTGCTGAATCAGGTGGATCAGAAGTATCTGAAAACCTCCGCCGTTGTGCGCATCTATGTCGAGTACACGGCGCAGACGCCGTTCTCCGTGATTCTCGCCGCACTGCGGCAGGAGCACTGGCACATGACGCATCTGGAATATCTGAGCGGGAACGGAGCCGCGATACACAGCGTGCTCCTCGACCTTCAGAAAACGGGCGGCACAACCAGTCGGGAGACGCTGCTGCCGCTGCTGCGCACCACGGAGGGCGTGCTGTTCGTGGAGGATGCCTGAGCAAGCCCACAAAATACAAACCACAGAAGGTAAATTATGAGCGAATATCTGTATGATACCCATGTCCACACTGCCGAGACGAGTGCCTGCGCGCATGTGGCGGCGGCGGAGGTCGTTGCGCGGTACGCCCGCAGCGGCTATTCCGGCCTTGTGATCACCGACCATCTCCACCCCGAATACCTGTCCCGCATCGACACGGAGCACAACTGGGACAAGGCAATGGATCACTATCTTTCCGGCTACCGCGCCGCCAAAAAGCGCGGCGACGAGCTCGGATTGGATGTCCTTCTCGGCGCGGAGCTGCGCTTTCCGCAGAACGACAATGACTATCTCGTCTACGGCATTGACGAGCAGTGGCTGCGCAGTCACCCCTACATGTGCTGCACGAGCGCCGTAGAGTTTTTCGAGCGGTTCCATAACGAGGTACTCATCATCCACGCCCACCCCTATCGGGACGGAAACACGGTGGTGTTCGAGGACGCGGTACACGGCAGCGAGCTGATCAATGCCCATCCGCGCCACGAAAACCGCAACGAGCTGGCACTGGAGCTGTGCCGCCGCCATCCGGAGTATTACAGGCTGGCGGGCTCCGATGCCCACGATGATGGCGACGACTCCCACGCGGGCGTTTTCCTGCCGCAGCGGGTACATGACTCCTTTGCGTACAAGCGTATGATCGAAAGCCGCCGCTTCCGCCTATGGGCTCCCGGGTTTCCGACCCTCGTGGCGGAGGATATAGCCATGCGCACGGCGCACGGCGAGCCGCTGCTGTAAGAGAGTGCAGCAAAACAGAAACCACAAGACCCCTCTCCCAAAAGGGAGAGGGGTCTTGTGCTCAGCGACAGGCAGCGGCCATGTTATAACCTGCACAACTCGCAGGTGGGTCGCCTCCGGCCGACTTTACTGCTTCCAGCGTCCGCCCGCAGACAGCAGGCGGGAGGCCTGCAAACCATCTACCGATCCGGCATCCCGTATAACTAATGTCAGGATAAATAGAACCACTGCCCATCGCTCAATTTTTCCGCCCTGCCTTCGCCGAGCTGCCTTGCTGTACACAAAGTACAGCGGCGGCATCTCGTCATCGGCAGGACGAAAAATCCCACCGAAAGGGCGTACATTCGTCCCGCCCTGTCATCGGCGGGAGGGGAGATCACTCGTCCTCGTCGGCCAATATCTGCTCCATGAACAGGTCATAGACCTTATCCAGCTCCTCATCGCTGTCCAGCGTGCTGAGAAGCTCCTCGCCGTTCTCCATGACGGATTTCAGGATCACAAGGCCGTACTCCTCGGCGGCCTCCTCATCGGCATCATCCTCCACCACGGGGAAGAACGCCATGTAGGTCTGACCGTCCATTTCCAGCGCGTCCACATATTCCAGCTCAATGTCGTTGCCGTCCTCGTCGGTCAGGGTGATGAAATTGGGGCCGAATTCCTCGCTCATGGGGAATACCTCCTTAGTCGTTGTCGCCTTTGCAGCTATAGTATACCCGAAAAAAACGGAGAACGCAAGTGGTAGTGTTCGGCATTTTCTGCCGTATACGGGACTGAAAACCTTCGGAACAGGGGAAAATAACGGGAATTGGATGGCATTAAAGGCGTTTTTTAACAAAAAATCTCTTTTTTTGCATTTGACAGGTGTGGTAAAATGTCTTTTATAGTGGGTTGGTATGTGAATTTCAGCCCCATGCACTGCAAGAAACAGACAGGAACATCAAAAGAGAAAGGAAGGTGCCCTGTATTGAGTGAAAACAAGCACAGACGCGCAGCATTCGGCGGTTTAGCGGGAAGGCTTCGGCAGAGTGCCCGACACATAGAGGCAGAGGCGGTCGAGGGCGCTCACCGTCTGGAGCATAGTGCCCAGGAGCGTGTGCGCAGCATGACCCCGCATCAGCGACGCAGCTGGCGCAGGGCGGGACATATCGTCGGAACGCTGCTGCTGGTATTCGTGCTGACATCGGCCATCTTCGCCGGTATCTTCATGGCGTATATCAACAGCACCATGCGCGGCAAGGCGGAGGTCTATCTGGACGAGTTCGAGGCGCAGGTCTCCACGGAGCTGTACTATCAGGATCCCGACACGCAGGAGTGGGTCATGTACCAGACGCTGTACATGGACGAGAACCGCATCTGGACGGATCTGGAGAACATCCCCAAGTATTTGCAGGATGCAGCCATCGCCATCGAGGACAAGCGGTTTGAAAAGCACCACGGTGTGGACTGGAAGGGCACGACACGCGCCATCTTCCGTACCATATTCGGCGGCAGCGTGCAGGGTGGCTCAACCATCACCCAGCAGCTGGTGAAGAATGTTACCGGCGACAACGAGGTCACGGTCAAGCGCAAAATCACCGAGATATACCGTGCGCTGGAGCTGGAGAAGCGGTATACGAAGGACGAGATACTGGAAGCGTATCTGAATGAGGTCTACTTCGGTCAACGCTGCTCCGGCGTGATGACGGCGGCGCAGGTCTACTTCGGCAAGGATGTGTCCGAGCTGACGCTGGCGGAGTGCGCCAGCATGATGGGCATCACGAACAACCCCTCCATGTACGACCCGTTTATCAGCACATGGACGCGGGAGAATAACCGTGAGCGGCAGCTGATCATCCTAAGTGAGATGCTCGATCAGGGCAAGATCTCGCAGGAGGAGCACGATGCAGCCGTCGCGGAGGACATCCAGTTTGCCAACGGCTATACCATCTCCGGCAAGTATGTGGGCAGCGACGGCACCGTCACCGACCCCGACACCGATACCGCAGACACTGCGGGCGATACCTCGACCGATGAGGAGGAGAGCACCACCACCATCAAGGGCAGCAACTCGTGGTTCACCGATGCCATGATCACCGATGTGGCAGAGGCTCTGGTGGAGAAGCTGGGCATCACCGAAAAGGTGAACAGCGAGGGCAAGACCATCTCCGCCTACGATCAGGCCATCAATATGGTGTACAGCAAGGGATATAAGATCTACACCACGCAGAATCCCAAGTACCAGCAGATCGCCGAGGAGGTCTGCTACAATCTGGACAACATCCCCTACACCAGCAGCTACACCAACTCCGCCGGTGAGCAGGTGGAGGATCAGCTGCAAATCGCGCTGACCGTGGTCGATCCCACCAACGGCTATGTGGTGGCGATGATCGGCGGCGCGGGCGAGAAGGTGGTGGATCGCGGCTGGAACTGGGCGGTCAACGCACGGCAGTGCGGATCCGCCATAAAGCCCCTGTCCACCTACGCGCCGGCACTGGATGACGGCACTATCAACGGGGCAAGCGTTATCGATGACTACCCCATGCTGCTCAACGGCGATGTGTGGCCACGAAACTTCGACTGGCGGTATCGCGGCCTGACGGCACTGCACACGGCACTGGCACAGTCCCTGAATACCTGTGCGGTGCGGACAAACATGGCCTACGGCGTGAGCCGCTCCTATGACTTCCTGGTGAACAAGCTTGGCTTCGAGAATCTGACCTATACGGACTCGCAACAGGTGGGCAATATGGCACTGGGCGGCTTTGAAAAGGGCGTGACGACCGAGGAAATGGCGGCGGCCTTCGCTACCTTCGTCAACGAGGGCATCTACACCAAGCCGCGCACCTTCATCCGCGTGGAGGATGCCAACGGCAATGTCGTTCTGGAGAACGAGGCGCAGTCCAATGTGGCCATAAAGAACACCACGGCGGCTATTGTCAATAAGCTGCTGCAGGAGGTGGCACTGGTCGGCACGGGCAACGAGGCGCAGTTCAGCGGTATGCACATTGCCGGTAAGACCGGTTCGACCAACAGCAACAGGGATCGCTACTTCGTGGGCTACACCCCGTATTACGCCTGCGCTGTGTGGGCGGGCTATGAGCACAACCAGCAGATCGTGGCCAGCGGCAACCCCTGCTCCGCCATCTTCCGCAAGGTGATGAGTGCCATCCATGCGGATCTGGAGGACAAGGACTTCTTCACCTGCTCCGGCCTGACCAGCGTTACGGTCTGCGCCGACAGCGGTATGCTGGCCTCGGAATACTGCACACTGGATGTGCGCGGCGACCGCACCTACACCGCGCTATGCGCATCGGACAATGTTCCCACCTCCGTGTGCACCATGCACACCACCCCGACCCATACGGTGAACATGGAGGACAGCGACGGCAATATCACCACCGTTACCGGCTCCATGCTGAACTACCAGCGCGAGCTGATCGAGGGGCACGATGAAATCGAGGTCGAGGATGCCTTTATGATGGTGGGGTACAGCGCGTTCATCGGCAGCGAAGAGCAGAATGGCAATGCAAATATGCCCGACGGCAGACACGACAGCACCGTGGTCGGCCCAACGGATACCGATGACCTGCCCAGTGATGTCGATGAGTTCATTCACTCCGGCGGATAGTGGAATAATAAAAACCCCCGTAAGTCAGTTTTTGAGTGTTCGCTCCTGAAAACTAACTTACGGGGGTAGTTTGATGGTCGCACGGCGGTCAAATAAAAGTCGTTTCGTCCTTTTTGCGCCAAACGGAAGCAAAATAAAACTACCAGCAGCTCATGCTCGATGCGTACCGGCATGCACTCACTTTTGAGGTGAGTGCAGCGGTTTCGAGCATGAACTGCTGGTATAAAACATGGTCAAGCTGCAAGCGGTGCAGGGGATATGCTCGCTGATAAAGAAGATCCTGCTATCAGTTCACATAGCTATCGGCAAAATTCGCAGCGTTTACTTCGCGGCCTTGGCGGCCTTGATGGACTCGATGAGCTCGGGGACGACCTTG
>CAVDXW010000045.1:0-12766 GCA_963613145.1 Bacteroidaceae bacterium
GTTGAAGAAAAACGAAAATTTCTCTTGCTTTTTGCTTTGCCGTGTGCTAATATAAATAAGCTGTCTGAAGGATATGCGCCGTTAGCTCAGCTGGATAGAGCGTCTGGCTACGGACCAGAAGGCCGGGGGTTCGAATCCCTCACGGCGTGCCAAAAGGCAGAAAACCCGCAACCGTTGTGGTTGCGGGTTTTATTGTTATATCAAGAGGTTTGAGCGTTTTTGGTGCAGAACAAAAAAGAAAGCCCTTGCGGGCTTTCTTTTTTGCTCAAATATTGGCTCAGAACTTCTTTTTGCCGACCCACGCCATGCCGGTGACGCTCAGCACCGCGCTGACGGCGTAGATGCCCACGCCCGCGTCAAAGGTCTTGGGGGAGGACTTGGCTTCGGTGGTCGTGTCGGCCGCCTTGTTGGCGAGCACCGCACTGTAGTGGCGGCCGGTACTCACCGTGGTGGGCACCAGCACATAGCTGGAGAAGTGCGACACGGTGAAGGTAGCAGTGCCGCTCCCGACAGCCGCCGTCCCGACATACTCCGCCGTACCTGTGGTGGCATTCAGATAGTACACATTAACGGTGTTGTTGCCCGCAGGCATGGTAAACGGCACGGTCACGGTCGCCTTTGCGCCGGAGGCAGCCTCGAACAGATTTGCATCTCCGTCACCAACCAGCTTTAACTCAACGGTCTGTGCACTGCTGTTTTTAACGCTGTCCAAAGCCTTTATCTCTTTTTCAGCACTCACAGTTGCATCGGGGGTCACAACGAGAGTGACATTTGTTGCCTCTGTTGCACTGCTCATTTTCCCCGCAATGCTCTTGACAGCCTCTGCGTTAAAGGTCACGGAGGTATTTGCCGCCACCTTGAACTCCACGGGCTTGGTGGCACTGTCATTCACAACTGCTTTCAGCACATCCTTGCTTACTTCAACTTTCGCGGTCTTGACTGAGTTGTTCAGCTCGACATCTTTACTGACATCGATGGTGTTTGTTGTGGCATTGGTATCTTTCTTAATAGCTGTAATTTTGGTTGTGGTTTCGCCATTTGCGGTCTTGGTCGTTGCGGTAACCGTAGCAGCATTCTCGGTCTTAGTCGTTTCACTCACAGTCCATTTTCCATCCGCATTCCCAGTAGCAGTGTAGCCCGCTGCCAGATACGCGCTCGGGTCTCTGCTGAAAGTACCGCCGGATATGGTAATACGGCTGGCCTGATCTTTCGTTTCACTCTCGCCGCAGCTGGTGCAAAGAACGATACCTCCCGCAATGTTTGCGTTTTTAATGTCGAGGTAACCTTGGCCAAGCTCTATGTCACCACCAATCGTGCCAGTGGTATCAACAGTCACCTCGCAGCGGTTATACGGAAGTTCACCCCAGTTACCATCAGCATCAAATGCCTTGGTAGCACCTTCTTTCAAAATCACACTGGTGTTGCCCGTGATGGTCACAGGCTCATGGTTAAAGCTCATGGGAAGGTTGCCGTCACCATAGAGGTTCGTACCGTCAATAACCATATCCTCTAATGTCAACTCAGCGTAGTTTTGAATTATACGAAAGATATTTTTTATTTCATCGGTCGTAGATTTATCTAAATTGTCGGAACCGCACGCTATCTTACCGTTCTTGAAAGTAATTTTGGAGCCTTTTAACAGCTGGAACGCATTTGTTTCAGTGTTCTTAGAACCCGCGCCGGGCTTGCTCACGGTATAGGTGTAGCCGGCAAAGTCCACCGTAAAATTTTTCTCAGAACTCACGGTCATGCCGGTTGCATTGTTCACATCACACAGCAGCGTAATCGTACCACCTTCAGTTACTGCTTCAATCGCAGCAGACAAGGTGTCATACTTAGTTTCGCCGATTTGAGCAACCTCTGTTTTAGTTTCAACGGTGTCTGCGCTCTTCTCGGCATCCCCCTGCGCAGGTTGCGTATCCGCCCACGCCGTCGGCATCAGCGTCAGCGCAAGCACAAACGCCAACAGGATACTTGTGATTTTCCTCATATCTTTTTACCCCATAAAAAAGTATTTCCGCAGTCCCCATGCGTTTTATTGCTGTGTTGGCAATAAAACGCCGCGCAGGATATATCCTGCGGATAAAATGATTATACCATATTTCCGCCGCCTGTCCAGCCCCTATTTGTAATTTCTCACATTTTTTCCGTTTCTTTACAAAACCTTCTCATATTTCCCCCTCCACCCGCGTTGACAGAGAGCGTCAAATGTGTTACAATTTGGTTACAAAAACTGTTTGGAGGTACGACTATGGCTGAAAACAAAAAGTCCGAAGGGCTTGTCTATAAGAATCATCCCCTGCGCCGTGTGGACAATTTCATCTACTACGGCAGCATGGCGGACAAGTACATCGTCCTGCTGCAAATCCTCGACACCGCCAAGGCGCAGGATATGGAGGTGGCCAAGCGCGTCTCCGTCCAGCTCCAGCTCACCGACCCCGATTTGAAGTCCCGCGACCGCGTGGTCAAGAAGTCCGAGAAGGACAGCCTCTACGCCGCCATGGATGTCGGCTGCATCTGGCTTGAGCGCGCTTTGGCGGGCAAGCTGTAAGGTGCGCGTATGAGACGACTTCTTTCCGCCGCCGCCATTGCACTGGCATCGCTGCTCGTCATCGGCGGTGACGCGGTGCTCTCCGGCGGAGCGAGTGCCCACACGGTCGGTGTCTCGCAGGCCATTCCCGTCACGGCCGCCGCCCCCTCCCTGCTGGCCGACCCGCTGCCCGCACCCGATGCGGCGCGGCTGTCCGCGCTGTCCGGCGCGGCGGTGCTCGCCACGCAGCAGAACGCCGAAACCGCCGAGGATGCCGCCGTGAACAACAGCGACCTGCCCGCCAAGACCGAGGAAACGGCGGACGACACCGCCGAAGCAAAAGCCGTGGCAGAAACCGAAACCAAGTCCGAGACCGAGACCGAGACCATGACCGTCTCCATTCAGGCGTTGGGTGCCGTCTCCGGCACGGGTGTGCGGATGCGCAGCGGCGCGGGCACGGACTATGACATTCTCAAGACACTCGACAAGGGCACGGTGGTCGAGCTGACCGCCGTGGAGGGCGACTGGTACCGCATTTCTTACGAGGGACAGCGCGGCTTTGTCTCCGCGCAGTACATAACGCGCTACGACACTGCCAGCGGCCTGAACGCTGCGGGCAAGGTCACGGCGGATGTGCTGAACATCCGCGCCGCCGCCAAGAGCGGCAGCACCTCGCTCGGCACGGTCACGAACGGCACGGTCATTGCCGTCACGGGCATCGAGACGGGCGGCTGGTTCGCCGTCAGCTACAACGGTGTCAGCGGCTATGTCGCGTCCCAGTATGTGCTGATCTGCTCCCCCGCCTCCATCACCTCGGCGGCGGACAAGCCCGCCGGGACTGCGGACGCCGCTGAAAGCACCGAAACGGCCGAAACGACCGACAGCACCGTCTCCCCCTCCGCCTCCGCAAGCGACATCGTGTCCGTCGCGCAGCAGTATCTGGGCGTGCCGTATGTCTACGGCGGCTCATCCCCCAGCGGCTTTGACTGCTCCGGCTTCACCATGTATGTGTTCGCGCAGGTAGGCATCTCGCTGCCCCACGGCGCGACCAGCCAGCTCAGCTACGGCACGGAGGTTTCCCGCAGCAATTTGCAGCCCGGCGATCTGGTGTTCTTTCAGGACTACGGCGCGGTGGCATCCCATGTGGGTATCTACATCGGCGGCGACCAGTTCATCCACGCCTCGTCCTCGTCCGGCAACAGCCGGTGCGTGACGACCTCCTCCCTGTCGGAGAGCTACTACGCCAGCCACTACCTGACCGCACGGCGGCACTGAACTGCATATTACATGAAAAAAACAGGACACCTGCACCGCAGATGTCCCGTTTTTTTTACTCTTATTCGCCCTCGGGGGGAGCCTCCTCCTGCCCCTCCCCGGCCTTATTTGCGATGCGGTTTACATACAGCTCCTCCCGACTGTGCGGGTGTAGCTTAATGTTGTACAGCAGCATGAATGCCGATACCAGTACCATCACAAGGCTGAGTGCCTGACTGACGCGGATGGGCTGCCCGCCGATCGTCCAGTTGAACAGGTACAGGCTGTCGGTGCGCAGTCCCTCAATCCAGAACCGCCCGATACCGTACCACAGGAAGTAGAACCATGTGTTCTCGCCGTCAAACCGCCGCGCCTTGGACACGATACACACGAGCAGCAGCAGTCCCACAGCATTCCACAGGCTTTCGTACAGAAAGGTGGGGTGTACCTCTACCAATGCTCCGCCGGTGGTGGTAAGCTGCATCCGCCACGGGAGCGTCGTCTCGCTGCCGAAGGCCTCGCGGTTCATGAAGTTGCCCCAGCGTCCCGCCGCCTGCCCGATCAGCAGTCCCATGACGATCAGGTCGGTCAGTGCGCCCAGCTTGAAGCCGCGCTTTTTACTGAGCACAAGGCACACCAGTATCGCCGCGATCACGCCGCCGTATATCGCCAGTCCGCCGTCCCAGACGGCAACGGTCTTTCCCCAGTCGATACCGCCGTCCGCCGTGCGGAACAGGTCCAAATAGAATATCACATAGTACAGCCGCGCTCCCACAATGGCCAGCGGCACACCCCAAAGCACGCTGTCCAGCAGGTTATCCTCGCTGATGCCGTACTTTTCCTTCTGCCTCATGCAGAACCACAACGCCGCCAGCACACCCAGCGCAATGATGATACCGTACCAGTAGATCGCCTTTCCCCCGATGTGAAACGCCACGGAGGAACCCGTGAATGCCCAGTCGCCAAAAAGCCCCGGAAAGCGGATGGGGCTGTCCGTCATAATGCGCACGCTCATCCCTCCTTGGGCACGATCACCGACAGTGCCATGTGCCGCCGCGTGAAGTTCTCCCGCAGGAATGCCAGCACATCCTCCACGGTGATGCTGTCGTATATCTCCGGGAAGCGGTAGGGATCATAGCTTCGGAAGTGTCCCTCGGCCATCGACACGGCGATGGAATCGAACGAATTCAGCTCCCGCAGTGCCGCGCCGAAGTTGGCGTTGACGATGCGCTTGTAATAGTTGCCGTCCACGCCCTCCGTCACCAGCCGCTGCGCCTCCGTCAGGATGGCCTCCGCCACCGCCTTGGGATCCTTGCTGTCACCGCCGGCATAGGCATATGCCGCGCCGGGCAGCAGGTCGAACGCCGCGCCGAAGGAGCTGTTGATCAGCCCCTCACCGTACAGCCGCGCATACAGCGGGCTGGACTCGCCCATGAGCACATCACACGCCAGCTCGCCGATGGCGGCAAAGCGATGCTGCGCCTCGCCGCCGTGCTGCGGCGGGCACTTGAAGCCCACGAGGAAGTTGGGCATGGACACCTCCATGACGCTCTCGGCATAGTCTGCGGCGGCATCCGTGCTCTCCTCCGCGCCGTAGTCGCGCTCGATGACCGCGCCACTCTGCGCGGGCAGCACGCGGCGGGCGGTTTCTATCACCCGCTCCGGCTCCACATCACCCACCACCACAAGGCACATGTTGGCGGGGGTATAAAACGCCCGATGGCAGTCGTACAGTGTCTTGGCCGTGATATGGCTGATGCTCTCCACGCTGCCCGCCACGGGTGTCCGTGCGGGGCTCGTGTGGTAGAGCAGCTGCATAAGCTGCTTGTACACCTGCCACTCGGGATTGTCCTCGATCATGCCGATCTCCTGCGCAATGATGCCCTGCTCCTTCTCCACGCTCTCGTCGGTGAAATACGGCACGGAGACAAAGGAGAGCAGTATCTCCAGATTCTCGTAAAATTTCTCGGTGGAGTCGAAATAGTAGCAGGTAATGGCATTGGAGGTAAAAGCATTCGGCTCCGCCCCGTTCTTCGCCAGATCCTGCAAGGCGTTGCCCTCCTCGGTGTCGAACATCTTGTGCTCCAGATAGTGCGCAATGCCCGCCGGCGTGTCCAGCCACTCACCGTTCAGGCGGAAGCGCATATCCATACCGCCGTAGCGCGTGGCAAACAGCGCGTACCTGCGCGAAAAGCCCGTCTTGGGCACGATGCACACGCTCAGGCCGTTTTCCAGCGTGACGCGCACCACCTCCTCGCCGATGCGGGGATACAGCTTATTTTCCATGTTACGCCTCCTCCCTTCCGCACAGGAAGTATACCGTGTCCGGCGTCACCGTGCGAGCCGCCGCCACAATACGCTCCTTCGTGACCGCCTGCAACGCCTGCGCCAGCTCCTCCGGCGTTTCCTCCGTGCCGGAGGCGATCTGTCCCAGATAGAAATTCTCCAGCGCACCCTGAGAATCGGACAGCGACAGCAGCGAGCTTCGTATCGCCTGCAATGCTCCCTCCTGCTCCCAGTCCTCCCAGTCGCCGCGCTGCACGGCGCGGAGCTGGCGGCCTATCTCCTCCTCCGCCCGCTCAAAGTCCTTGGCCTCCACGCCGCTCGACACGGTGAGGATACCCTTGCTGCGTGCGTAGCTGCTGGAGGCGTAGTAGCACAGGCTCAGCTTTTCGCGCACATTCATAAACAGCTTGGAGTTGCTCGTGCCGCCAAAGATAAGATTCGCCAGCACCATCGCGGGATAGTCCTCCGTGGTGCAGCGATAGCCCATCGCCAGCTTGCCCTGTGTCACATCCATCGTTTCGACGACCCGACGCGGCTTTTCGGGAGCCATAATGCGCTCCACCTGCGGCAGCTCCGCCTGTGTGCCCCGCGGCAGTGACGCAAGGGCGGACAAGACCGCGTCCTGTACGCGGTCTTCTTCTGCGCGTCCGTAGTAGATCAACTCCACGCGGCTGGAGGCCATCAGCTCCCTGCCGTGGGTGTAAAGCGTCTGATTATTGACACAGCTCGCCGACTCCTCGTCGCCCAGCATCAGCACGCTGTACGGCTCTCCGGCGCACATCTCCTGCATAAGCCGTATGTCCGCCCACTCCCTCTTGTCGTTTTTCAGGGCGCGGATTGCGTCGATCAGATTCGCCTTTTCGCTCTCCACATACTCCCGCAGGAACCGCCCGCCGTGGGTCACGGGCTCGAGCAGCAGCTCACCCAGCAGCTCCGCCACAGGCTCCAGCAGCTTCTCGCCGTGCGGCGTGAAGGCATCGTCGATGAACCCTGCGGCAAAGCCCACGCACTGCCGTTCGCCCTTTTTGCGCACGGTGTAATCTATGCTCGCGCCGTACAGGGTATCCAGCGCGGCGGACAGGCTCTCCATATCGGGATAGCGCACCGTGCCGCGCCGCAGCACGGCGGGCAGCAGGGCATTGGCCGCCGCCGTCTCCCTTTGCAGCGGCGTGATGAGATGCAGAGTCAGGCGACCCGTCTTGAAGCGTTGTGCGGGCAGATATGTCAGGTATACTCCCTGCATGATCTCCCTGCGATTTTCAAACATAAGTTTACCTCCCGGTGAAATGTACATACATATTCATTGCACATTATACACCAATATTTACCAAAAGAAAAGAGGGTACTTGTAAACAGTTTTGACAATTAAGCGAAAACTAAGAAGCATGAGTATGAAAATATTTCTATAAACCTATTGACATTGTAGGTAATATGTGCTACCATCCAATTACCTACAAAAAAGATATGTTGAAGGAGTGATCCTATGCAGGTCTATGCAGATAACGCCGCCACCACGCGCATGAGTGACAAGGCCGTAGCAGCCATGACACCCTATTTCCGGCAGCTTTACGGCAATCCCTCCAGCCTTCACACCGTGGGGCAGCAGGCGGCCGAGGCATTGGCGGACGCCCGCCGCCGCGTGGCGGACTGTCTGGGGTGCAGCTTCAGGGAGATCACCTTTACCTCCGGCGGCAGCGAGGCCGACAATCAGGCCATCCTCTCCGCCGCCCGTATCGGCGAGCGCAAGGGCAAAAAGCACATCATCTCCACCGCGTTTGAGCATCACGCCGTGCTGCACACGCTGAAAAAGCTGGAAAAGGAGGGCTTCGAGGTCACGCTGCTCGATGTCGGCTCCATCGGCACCGTCACGCCGCAGCAGGTGGCGGATGCTATCCGCGAGGACACCTGTCTTGTGACGATTATGTACGCCAACAACGAAATCGGCTCTATCCTGCCCATCGCGGAGATTGGCAAGGTGTGCCGCGAAAGGGATGTGCTGTTCCACACCGACGCGGTGCAGGCGGCGGGACATCTTCACATCAGCGTCAAGGAGCAGAACATCGACATGCTCTCCCTCTCCGGCCACAAGTTCCACGGGCCCAAGGGTGTGGGCGTGCTGTACGCCCGGCAGGGCATCCCCCTGACCAATATCATCGAGGGCGGCGCGCAGGAGCGCGGCAAGCGTGCCGGAACGGAGAACATCCCCGGTATTATGGGGCTTGCGGCGGCGTTGGAGGAATCCTGCTCCCACATCGACGAAGACACGACACGGCTGACGAAGCTGCGCGACAAGCTGATCGCGGGACTGAGCAGGATACCGCACAGTGCGCTGAACGGTGACCCCGTTCACCGTCTGCCCACGAATGTCAACCTCTGCTTTGAGGGCATCGAGGGCGAGAGTCTGCTGCTGCTTTTGGACGCGGCGGGTATCTGCGCCAGCTCCGGCAGTGCCTGCACCAGCGGCTCTCTCGACCCCAGCCATGTACTGCTGGCCATCGGTCGTCCCCATGAGGTCGCGCACGGCTCGCTGCGTCTGAGCCTGTGCCACGACACGACAGAGGAGCAGGTGGACTATATTCTGGAAAAGGTTCCCCCTATCGTGGCGTACCTGCGGAACATGTCCCCCATGTGGAAGGATTTGGAGAGCGGCAAGCGGAAGTTCATTCTGTGAGAACGGATTCCTGCGCCAGTGGCATCGGTCACCGGCGCGGGAATGACGGATAAAGATGTAAAGGAGCGTCGAATATGGCTTTATATACGGATACCGTGATGGATCACTTCATGCACCCCCGCAATGTGGGTGAGATCGCCGATGCCGACGGCGTGGGCGAGGTCGGCAACGCCAAGTGCGGCGACATCATGAAGATGTACCTGAAAATCAAGGACGACAAAATCGAGGATGTGAAATTTGAGACCTTTGGCTGCGGCAGTGCCATTGCCTCCAGCTCCATGGCCACGGAGATGATCAAGGGCAAGTCCATCGAGGATGCGCTGTCTCTGACCAACAAGGAGGTCGTGGACGCGCTGGGCGGTCTGCCCGCGCACAAGCTGCACTGCTCCGTGCTGGCGGAGGAGGCGGTCAAGTCTGCTGTGAAGGACTACTACGACAAAAACGGCATTGCCTACGACAAGAGCAGGTTCCCCGCCTGCGAGGACTGCGAGAGCTGCCGCATGGTGTGACCTTATTTTGCTTCATTTTTCTCACCTCTCCCCCATAGAGCGGCATAAGCCGCCGAAAAAGAACCGCCCTTGGCGGTTCTTTTTCGTGCTTAGAATACCCCGTATCCCTGTCCCTGCGTGATGATGTACGACCACAGCACGGGACCTACCGCTCCCGTTTGGCTATACCCCAATCGCCCTTGCAGCGTGCGTATCGCGGCGGCGGTCTCCGCGCCGAATATGCCGTCCACGGCGACGGTCGGCAGGGTGCTGTCCTGCGCGGCAAGCTGGTTGAGGCGCGTTTGCAGCAGCGTCACCTCACGCCCCGTGTCGCCCTGCACCAGAAACCGCCCCGGATACAGCTCGCGGGCAAACTCCTGATACTCCGCCGGAAGCTGGTAGAGCGTCTGCTCATAGACATTCTGTATCGCGTTCCATGTGTTCCGCCCCACCACGCCATCCACCGTCAGACCGTAGGTGCTCTGAAACGCCAGTACCGCGTCCCGCAGCTCGTCATCGAACACATCGGTCACGCGGATGGGCGGCAGCTCCGGCAGAAAGAAACCCAAAAACGCCAGATAAAACCGCACCACCTGCACGCTTATGCCGCTGTCGCCGCGCCGCAGCACCTTGGGGTACTGCCGCTGCGCCTCAGAGAGCGTCAGTCCCTCGCTGGTAACCTCGGACAGGCTCTTTACCCCGTTGTACACCGCCTTGACGCGGTACCATGTGGCCTTGCCCACGATGCCGTCCTGCTCTATGTTAAATATGCGCTGGAAGGTGCGCACCGCAGCGGCGGTGTCCGTGCCGAATATGCCGTTCAGCTCGGCGATGGCGGGAATGGCGGGAAAGTTCTTCCGTATGCGCGTGAGCTGCCGCTGAAGCGTCAGCACCTCCTCGCCCGCGCTGCCTATGCTGAGCGGACGGCCGGGATAGGACGGCATACTGTCGCCCACGGGCGCGTTATACACAATGTCGATGTCCTGCCCATAGTAGTATTGCAGTATCTCATACGGCGTTTTCCCCTGCGCGGCAAGCTCCTGACTGCCCCACTGCGACAATCCCCTGCACTGCGTGCGTATCCCGTCGCAAAACTGGGCGTACAGCGGCTCAATGTTCCCGCGGCGGACGATGTAGTTGTTGAAGCTCTCGTTCACGATGGCGTTGATGTTCTCGAAGGTCTCCTTCTCCGGCGAGAACGCCTGATCGTACTGCGTGTTGTTGGTGATGTCGAAGTCATAGCCCCTGCTGCGGTAAAATTCGGTGTACACGCGGTTCAGAGCGACCGACACCTGCGCCAGCACATTGGCGCGGAGGGCACTGTCGTTCCATGTCGGATATATCTCGGCGGCGGCAACGCCCTTGATATACCGCGAAAAGGTCACGGTGACATTCTCCGCCTGCGCGTCCGGCGCGCCCAAGTGTACGGTGATGTACTCCGGCACAACGGGATACGGCATGGCTCAGCCCTCCTCCCGCCGCGGCGGCAGCGTCACCGCCAGCACGGACTCGATGCGCGGAAACACCAGCACGCTCTGGTGCTCGGGACAGAGATATTCCGGGTGGCTGACCGCCACGCTGTACGCCGTGCCGCTGATGCCCGCCGTGTCTGCCGACAGTCCCAGCGATGCCGGCAGCGCAGGCAGGCGTATCTTATCCGCAATGCCGGAGCTGTCCGTCTCCCCTGTGAAAAATACCTCCCGCACCGCGCCGAACTCGCGGTATACCTCCACCGCCGCGCCTTCGATGGGGAAAATGCCATGCGCGGCGGACACCTGCACGCGCAGGCTGCCCTGCTCGGGGTGTGCGCTGCGAAACCACGCGATAGGGTCAAGCTGTGCCATGATGATTCCTCCCTTTGCTTTTGCGAGAGTATATGCAGCGGGGCGGAAAGAAATATCCCCCGACCGTGCGGTCGGGGGATATTTATCTGTCGCCACATCTCAGAACGCCCAATTCCCGTGGCGGAACACGGGCACGACTTTGCCGTCCTCGCACACGGCGTCGATGTCCATGTCCTCGGAGCCGATCATAAAGTCCTCGTGTATCATGGAGTCGTTGACACCCAGTGCGCGGCACTCCTCCAGCGTCTTGTGCTCAAAGTCGATGATGGTGTCGGCAAAGCCCATGCCCAACGCCAGATGGCAGGCGGCGTTTTCATCAAACAGCGTATTATAGAACAGCAGTCCCGACTGGCGGATGGGACTGTCGTAGGGCACGAGTGCGCACTCGCCCAGATAGGCACTGCCCTCATCCATGGTGATAAGCTTGGTCAGCAGGTCGTTGTTCACCTCGGCGTGCCATTCCACGGCCTTGCCCTCGTGGAAGCGTATCCAGAATTTGTCGATGAGCTGCCCCTGATAGCTCAGCGGCTTCGTTGCGTAGACGATGCCCTCCGCCTCGCCGCGTTTGGGCGAGATAAAGCACTCCTCGGAGGGAATATTGGGGTTAAAGACGATGCCCTGCAAGCTCCTCTCGCTGCCGCCGCAGAAGTGCGCCTCGGGGATCATGCCCACGGTGAAGTCGGTGCCGGTACTGCTCCTGTAGCGGAGCTGGCGGATGTGCAGCGCGTTGAGATAGTCCCGCCGGTCGTGGATGTCCCTGTTGTGTGCCTCCCAGCTTTCGATGGGGTCGCCGTCCAGTGCGCGGGAGGTGGACAGGATGGCCTCCCACAGCTTTTCCACCGCCTGTGACTTCCGCAGCGCAGGGAACAGCTTCTTCGCCCACGCCTCGCCGGGTACGGCGGCAATGCACCACTGGTATCGGTTTTCTATCTTGTCCCGATACGGCTTGATGATGGGAAACCTGGTCTGCTGGCTTTTGACCAGCTTCTCCTGATTTATACCCTTGAGCCCATCGGGATCCTCGCTGAGCAGGTAAATGCGGCAGGGCATCGTGTCCACATAGTGCTGCCAGCGGGCAAGCTCGTAGTCCTCCACCCTGGACAGCGTGGTCAGGCTGCGGTGGCGCACATGCAGCTTTTGCAGGGGCTGGTAGTTCCAGTCCACCACCACCTTTTTGGCCTTGCACTTATAGCACTCGTCCACCAGCATGGCGACAAATTCCGGCTGGTCGAGGTCGGCGGCGATAAATACCTCCTGCCCCTTCTGAATGTTGACGCCCGTGCGGGCGATGAGGCGGGCGTAGGAACGGAGAATGGATTTTTTCATGGGGTACGGCCTCCTTGTACGGCAATTTTAAGTGTATTGTACCACTGCGGAGAGGTTTTGAAAAGCGGCAGCGATACACTTTCAAAAATTTTTTGTTCCTTTGCTATAAGCGGAATGTTGCTATTTTGGGCGGACTGTGGTACACTGACAACGCAGCTTCGCGGCATGATACGGACGAAAACAAAAGCATTGAAAGGAGCATCAAGGTTGAAACATTGTAATCTAAGTACCATACCCAAAAATTGTGCACAAAACCAAGCCCCCTGAGAGCGGGCAAAAAAATGAAGCTATGCTTAAAGTCTATGCAGTGGGTGGAGCAGTCACCAGATAGCCCTGTCGTTGGAGAATATAGACAGCTTCTTCCACA
>CAVDXW010000046.1:0-10838 GCA_963613145.1 Bacteroidaceae bacterium
TGCATGTTCTGCACGGACGACAAGCACCCCAACGACCTGCTGGAAAAGGGGCACATCGACTACATCGTCAAGAAGGCCATCTCCCTCGGCGCGGATCCCATCACAGCTATCAAGGCGGCTTGCCACAATGCGGCGCGGTACTTCCTGCTGAATAACCGCGGTGCTATCGCGCCGGGCTATCTGGCGGACTTCGTAATCATCGACAATTTCGAGAGCTTCAACATCGAGAAGGTCTACAAGCGCGGTGTGCTGATGGTGGAAAACGGCGTGGTGGCGGACTTCCCCACGCCGGAGATCGACCCCTATCTCGTCAAGCACGCGCACGACACCTTCCATGTCGCCACGCTGTGTGCCGAGGACTTCATCGACAAGCGGCCCCACGCGGTGATCGGCATGGTGGACGGTGAGATCACCACCACCGACGGCGGCTATACCGACCGCATTGATGTGGACTATGACATTCTGAAAATCGCCGTCATCGAGCGGCACAAGAACACGCACCACATCGGCCTCGGCTACATAAAGGGCTACGGCCTGAAGCGCGGCGCGGTGGCAACCAGCATCAGCCACGACAGCCACAACATCATCGTGGTGGGCACAAACGAGGAGGATATGGCCTTCGCTGTGAATCGCATCGTGCAGCAGCACGGCGGCATCACGGTCGTGGACGGCGGCGAGGTCAAGGGCGAGCTGCTCCTCGCCATCGCGGGCATCATGTCCGACGACACGCTGGTGCATGTGAATCGCGATCTGGAGAACGCCAAAAAAGCGGCGTATGACCTTGGCGTTGGCGCAGGCATCGACCCGTTTATGACGCTGAGCTTCATGGCTCTGCCGGTGATTCCCAGCCTGCGCATCACCACTCGCGGCGTGTTCGATGTAACAACGCAGCGGTATGTGTAAAAAAATCCCCCCGACCCTCTCGTCGGGGGGATTTTTTTGCCCTCTCGTCCGCTTCAGCGGTTTTGCTTCGCCAGCTCCATCAGCTCTGGGTACTTGGAGATGACATAGCTGTAGCTTCCTCTGCCGTGCGGCAGGAGGCAGGCGGAGCAGTCCTTCACGCCGTTATCCAGATAACGGAAATTCCCGCCGCACCTGCTGCCCAGCGTGTACAGCGGGCAATAGCAGAACAGGCAGTTGAAATCCTCCGGCCGGTCTGTCTTGTGGCAGGGAAAGAACTCGCAGGTCTTGTGCTGCGTGAAGGAGTAGGCGCACTCCTCCGGCTTTTTCCTGTAAATATCGTCCATGTCAGCCCTCCGTATTCAAATACCGCGCCGTGCGGTGTCAGCTCCACAGTGAGCAGAGCAGGTCGGTGTAGGCCGTGGGATCCTCCACGGACAGTCCCGCAATCAGCTCCGCCTGATGGTAGAACACCTGCGCATACTTCTTTGCTTTCTCGGTGTCATTGAGACGCGCCGCTTCAAACGCCGCAAACGCCGGATGCTCCACATTCAGCTCCAGTATGCGCTTGGCCTTCAAGCCCAGCTCCGGCTGCGCCGCCTTGAAGTATTTCTCCATCTCGAAGGTCACGCCCTCGCCGCTGGAGAGGCAGACGGGGTGCGTCTTGAGGCGTGCGGATGCCTTCACCTCGTCCACCTTGCCACCCAGCGCGTCCTTGATGAAGTCGAACGACGCCTTGTACTGCTGGTCGTCCTGCTGCTGCTTTTCCGCCTCGCCGGGCAAATCGAGGTCGCCGTCCGTGGCGGAGCGGAACGGCTTGTCCTGATACGAGTGCAGAATGTCGGCAAGGAACTCGTCCGCCTTGTCGGTGAAGTAGAGGATCTCCATGCCGCGCTCCTTCAACAGCTCTGTCTGCGGGATGTGATCCACCGCGTCCACCGTGTCGCCGGAGGCGAAATAGATGTACTTCTGCCCCTCCTGCATACGGGAGACATACTCCGCGAGTGTTACGAGCTTCTTCTCCGTGGAGGAATAGAACAGCAGCAGATCCTGAAGCAGTTCCTTCTTTGCGCCGTAGTTATCCATGGCACTGAGCTTGAGCTGCCGCCCAAAGGACTGCCAGAAGCCCTCGTACTTCTCGCGTTCGTCCCGCAGCAGCCGCTCCAGCTCCGCCTTGACCTTCTTTTCCAGATTCGCGCCGATCAGCTTGAGCTGGCGGTCGTGCTGCAAGAGCTCACGGGAGATGTTCAGACTGAGGTCGGGTGACTCCACCACGCCACGCACGAAGCTGAAGCACTCCGGCAGCAGCTCCCTGCACTTGTCCATAATCATCACGCCTGCGGAGTATAGCTGCAAGCCGCCCTCAAATTCCTCAGAGTAGTAGCGCAGCGGTGCTTTCTGCGGGATGAACAGCAGAGCCTTGTAGGTCACGGCTCCCTCCGCCGCCACGGTGATGGTGCTCAGCGGCGCGTCGGTGTCGGAAAAGCCCTGCCTGTAAAATTCATCGTACTCCTCCTGCGTGACCTCGGATTTCTTGCGCTGCCACAGGGGTACCATGCTGTTGAGCGTCTCCCACTCGAAGACCTCCTCATACTCGGGCTTGTCCTCGGGGCAGCCCTCCTTCCGCTTGGAGTGGGGCATCAGCATACGGATGGGGAAGCGGATGTAATCGGAGTATTTCTTCACCAGCCTGCGCAGCGAATACTCCCGCAGGTACTGGCTGTACTCGTCCTTCTCCTCCTCGGTATCGGGCTTGATGTGCATAATGATGTCCGTGCCCACGGTGTCCTTCTCGCACGGCTCCACGGTGTAGCCGTCCACACCGGCGGACTGCCATTTCCACGCTTGCTCCTCGCCGTATTTCTTTGTGATAACGGTAATCTCGTCCGCCACCATGAACGCCGAGTAGAAGCCCACGCCGAACTGCCCGATAATGTCCGTGTCCGCGCTCTCGCTGCCCTCGATTTCCTTACGGAATTTCAGGCTGCCGGAGGAGGCGATAACGCCCAGATTGTTCTCCAGCTCCTCCCTGCTCATGCCGATGCCGTTGTCGCTGACGGTCAGCAGGCGGTTCTCCTTATCGATGGACAGCCTGATCTCGAACTGATCGCGCTTCATACCCACCTTGTCATCGGTCAGGCTGAGGTAGCACAGCTTGTCGATGGCGTCGGAGGCGTTGGAGATGATCTCGCGCAGGAATATCTCCTTGTGCGTATAGATGGAGTTGATCATCAGATCCAACAGCCGCTTGCTCTCCGCCTTGAATGCTTTTTTCTTCATACTTGCTCAGATCTCCTTTGTTTTAAGGGAGATGCACGCGAGGCGCATCTCCCTGTGGTATACCCGTTTCGCTTACGCGAGCTTTTTGCGGCTGAGAAGCCAGCCCACGCAGGACAGTGCCGCCACCGCCGCAGAAACGATCATCACGATCCTGCACGCAGGCGGGATAATGTCCTGCATCTTCTTTCCAACATTACAGGCCACCCTGTGCAGCAGATTTTTCACCGCCCTGCCCGTGGCTGCTGCCATGGCGCACAGAGCCCCCAGCGCGATACAGGCCAGTCTCTTACCCAGCTTCACGGCTGCCGACAAGACATCCCCGGCGATACCGCCCGCAACACATAAAATCTTTCTCATTGTCCTGCCTCCTTAGTCAGTTTTTCTGCTTATGCTATTATTATAGTCCACTTCCCCGCCGCTGTCAATCCGGCAGCGGCGAAGGGTTTGTCATTTGTCGGCATGTGCTGCAAATTTCCCCCGCGTCACCGTGACGACCGATGGCCGCCGGTCAAAGCTCAGGATAAGATCATACCCAAAAACCATTTCTCGGGGATGGTTTTTTATCACATAACGCCCGAATCCTCCATACTTTTGGAGATGGCGGCGACGAGCTTTCTCGCGGGGCGGCGCAGCAGCAGACCCACTGCGGTGAACAGCACACACATGCCCAGCAGCAGTGCCGCGCAGTGCAGGTAGGTGCCGCCGTACATGCCGCCCACCGTCTCGCGTATCATATCCATGCCGTAGTGGAACGGCATGAACGGGTAGAGCGTCTGGAACACCTGCGGCAGCACATCTATCGGGTAGGAGCCGCCGGAGCCGGCAACCTGAATGACCATGATGACCACGGAGAGTGCCATGCCCACCTTATCCAGCGCGTATACCAGCGCGTAGTTCATGCAGGCAAAGTTCAGCGAGCAGATACAGCACGACAGCACGAACAGTGCGGGCTCCGCCGTATTCATGCCTACGAAGTACAGGCAGCCGAACGCCGTGACCAACGCCTGCGCCATTGCCATCAGGAAGAAGATCACGAACCGCCCGAAATACCGCTCTATGGCGCGGCATCCGGCGAACTCCGGCTGTGTGACGGGTACCTTGATCATCACGACGGTCAGCAGACTGCCGACAAACAGTGCCAGCATCGCATAGTACGGCGACATTGCCGCGCCGTAGTCCGAGATCTCGTAAATGACCTCCTTGTTCAGCTGTACCGGCGAGGTGAGATATTCCGCCATGCTCTCGCTGTCGCTGCTCTCCATCATCTCGGCAAACCGCTGAAACGCCTCGCTGTCCGTGACCTTACGCAGGTCGTCCTCCATGTCCGCCAGATAGCCGGAGACGCTGCCGCACAGCTCGATGCCCGCGTCCAGCGTAGACTGGCCTGTCGCCACGGCATCCGCGTAGTCATAGAGCGTGGTGTCCACATCCGTCAGCGTTGCGGAGGCAGAGGACAGCAGCCTTTGCAGCGCGACTAACCTCGTCCGTATCTCCTCGCCGCTGTCGTGCAGATAGTCGTTTATCCCCTGATTCGTCTGCACGGCGGCCATGCGCACCTCCTCGCGCACCGTGTTCAGCGCGTCCAGCACGGGATCCAGCACGGCGGAGACGGAGAGATTATTCACCGCCTCGTCCAGTGCCTCCAGATCGGTGATGATGGCGTTTAACCGCTCCTTCATCGTCTCGTTTACGGTAATCTTCAGCTGCACCCTCAATGCCGTGATAGCGGTCTGTATCTTCGTGTGTATCTGCACCTGAAGCTGCTCGTCCACGGCGGTGGTGTCCACCGACTTCAGCAGCCCCTCCACATCGTCCAGCACCTTATCGGTGCTGTCCAGCACCGCCAGCAGGTCGGAGCTCGTGGTATCCGCACCGTCAAGCGAGGTATCGACCAGCTTCACCGCGCTCCCTGCGGCGGTATACGCCTCATCCATCGTGTCCTGCGCGTCCGTCACGGTGAGTGCGGAGACATCCAGCAGGGATTCCGCATTCTCCGTCACCTCCTTGAGCGAGGTGAGCACCTCGCTCAGGCGCGTCACCCTCTCCTGCGTCTCGGCCAGCTTATCCAGCAGCCCGTCGGCAATGTCCTGACTGTCCCAGCCCATTGCCTTGAACACCGAGCCCGCCGCGGTCAGTCCCTCCGCTATCTTGCCAATGACGGTCGTGTTGATCTGCTCCTGCACGGCGGTCTTGGCCTTGCTGGTGATTTTGGGCGCGATGGCATTTTTCTTTTCGTTTTCGTAATACTGTATCTGCGGGTGGCGCAGCTCACCCGTCAGAATGCTGACAAAATCCTCGGTAAACTCCGCCGGGACGACCAGTGCGGCATAGCAGTCGCCGGAGTACACCTTCTCCAGCGCGGTGTCCGCATCGTCCACGAACACCCAGCCCATCTGGTCGTTGCTCTCCAGCCCCTGCAAAACCAGCTCGCCGATGTTCAAATGCAGGCCCACTATTTCGCAGCCCTTGTCCTCACTCGCCACCGCCACGCGGATACGGCTCGTGGAGGCCGTGCCGTAGGGATCCCAGTTGGACAGAATGTTGAACCACGCATACAGGCACGGCACAAGGCACAGCCCCAGCAGCACCACGACAGCCACCACGCTTGCGGTGATGCGCTGCCAGTCGGCGCGGAAGATTTTCCAAATATTTTTCATTGGCCGTCCTCCCCGCTCCTGTGCTTTTTCTGCACCCCTGCGGACAGCTCCGCACTTTTGCTCTCCTGCTTCTGCATCGGTATCTCTGTCACCGCTTCCGCCTTTGCCTCGGCAGTCGCTTTGGGCGTTACTTCGGGCGTTACTTCGGGCGTTACTTCGGGCGTCTTCCGGGCTTTTACTGCCGTCTGTCCCTCCCCTGCTGTGCTCGGCTGTACGCGCAGCGCGAGAGACTCCGTCTGCTGCGCGGCGTGGTGCAGCAGAGCCCTGTAGGTCTTTCCGCCCAGCTTGGGCAGATTCGGCAGCTCCGGCAGCTCCAGCAGCGCGCCGAGGCTGTCCTGCTCCATCTGCGTCACATATTCCAGCTTCTTTTGCAGCTCATAGTCCGCATACTCCACGGCGATAAGATACGCCGCCACGGCGAACATGGAGATAATCCACAGCACGAGGGTAAACACCTTGTTCCCCTCCGCCAAAAACATCAGCAGCATCAGTCCCAGCGTCACCGCCACCAGCATACGCATACCCACGCGGATACGGCGGCGGTTGCTCTGGTGCAGTGCCGCTACCTCCGCGAGCAGGCGGTCATACAGCTCGTGATATTCTTTATTCTGTGACATGGCTCCGCACCTCCTTTCACAGCAGCTCCGTTTCCTCTAACTTCTCCTCCATGAACTTGTTCAGTCCCATGAACGGGCGGCGCACCAGCAGACCGATGAGCAGCGCGGCCACGGCAAACAGCATCAGATACGCCAGCTGCTGCACATAGTAACTGCCGTACATCCCGCAGATGCACTCGCGCATGGCATCGATGGCATAGGGGAAGGGGAAGAAACGGTAAATCTTTTGGTATATCTCCGGCAGCAGCTCGATAGGGAAGGTGCCGGAGGAGCCTGCTATCTGCATGACCATGACGACCACGACCAACGCCTTGCCCACATCGCCGAACGACAGGGCGAGGGAGTAGAGCAGCAGACTGAACACGAACGCCGTCAGCGCGGCGGTCAGATACATAAGCCCCGGGTGCAGGCATTGTATTTTCAATAAGTACAAATCGCCCGTCACGATGACCGCCGCCTGTATCTGGCTGAGCACAAAGAACAGCAGATACTTCCCGAAGTACAGCTCGGCGGGCTTGGGGTCGGTCAGCCCCTCGGTGCGGGCGTGCAGCTTGAGGATAGATGTCAGGAAAACGCCGCCCACCCATATCGCCAGCACCGTGTAGAACGGCGTCATAGCGGAGCCATAGTTCTCGATGGGATACACCGTGTTAACGGTGGTCTGCACCATTTCCGGGAAATACTCGCCGTAGGTAACGGGGTCGCCGCCCATAATATCGATGAGCATATCCCACAGATTCTCGTCGTCCATGCCCAGCAGCTCGTCGATTTTGTCGGACAGGTCATTGTACATCCTGTCCACGGCAGGGCGCAGAAGCGATACGGTCACATCCAGTGACTGCTCGGTGTCGCTCACGGCGGAGCGCAGCGCATCCGCGTCCTCCGCCAGATCCTTTACGCCCGCAAGGGCGGTCGAAAGGCCGGACATGACCGTCTCCAGCTGCTTGTTTATCGCCTCCGCCGTCACGGGCAGATCGGCCACCATGGTACGCAGCGATTTCACCATGGCATCGGTATCCTGCAAAAGCTGCTGCATGTCGGTGGCGGCCGCCAGCGTCTCAAGGTTTTCCGCTATGGCATCGCACTGCCCTGCCAATTTGACGAGCAGCGTCTTTATGGGTTCAAGCCAGATTCTGTCGGCCAGCGCGTTGAGTTGATCCGCCATGCTCCGCAGCTCCCCTGCTGTTTTCAACACCTTCTCGCGGACACTCTCCTGCGCGGGGAGACTCTCGTTGAATTTTTCCAGCTCCGCTAAGACGCGATCCGTCTTTTCCGCCAGCTGATAGAGTGCTCTTTGCAGCTGTGCCGCCGTTGCCTCCAGCTGTGCGCCGTCGGGCGCGGTCGCGTTGAAGGCCTTCAACGCCGCCTCCAGCTCCCTTGCCGCCGTTTCATCCACCGCCGTGGTTTCGCCCGCCGCTTCAAAGGCATCCATCATGCTGCGGCTGGCATTGAGCATATCCTGCGCCTGATAGAGTATCCCGCGCACGGCCGACTCGGGGTCGTCCGCCGTCAAATCGGCGGCGATCAGATTGGTCTGCTCCATGACACTGCTGACGACGACCTCCAGATAGTTCTCCTTGATAGAACGCTCCAGCGTCTCCACCGCCGTATCGGTGATCTTGGTCGCCACGGCGTTCTTCTTGGCATTTTCGTAGTAGGTGATGGCGGGCTTGCCCGTCCAGTCCGTCAGCATACGGTACATGTTGCTGCTGAACTCCTCATCGATAACCACCGCCGCGTAGTAGTCGCCCGACTCCACGCCGCTGCGCGCCGCCTCCTCCGTGTCCACGACAACCCAGTTGATGGCGGTCGCCTCCCGCAGGTCGGCAATCACATCGTCACCCTTGTTCTGGTACACGCCGTCCTCATCGGTGTAGCCCTCGTCCAGCGAGGCCACGGCGATGGAGATATTCCCCGTGTTGCCGTAGGGATCCCAATTGGAGTAGATATTCAGCCATGCGTACAGGCTGGGCAGCAGACTGATGGCAATCACCACCACGCAGGCAAAAAAGTGCTTGCTCAGTGTCCGCAGGTCGGTTTTGAACACCGTCCATATATTTCGCATAGTTCCTCCTCATGCGCGGCGCACCGCGCCGTATATCACACCGTTATTCCTTGAAAATATTCATTTCAATGAATCCATCCGGCAATATGGCAATATATTATACAGCATTTCTCCCCGATTTGTCCACACAAAACAACAATTTTGCGCAAAAAACCGAAAAAGTATTGACAATGGCAAAAAAACCGTTATAATATATCGTACAATTGAATACCTTATCAAGAGTGGCGGAGGGACCGGCCCGATGAAGCCACGGCAACCTGTTTTTTCAAGGTGCCAAATCCGGCGAACGAATCGAAAGATGAGGATGAGCAAGGAAGCACAGCACTCTGTCGGTTCGGCAGAGTGCTTTTTCAATGTACATCCGACAAATGAAAGGAGCAAAAGAACCATGGCAAAACATCTGTTTACCTCCGAGTCCGTCACCGAGGGACATCCCGACAAGGTCTGCGACCAGATCTCCGACGCGGTGCTGGATGCTATCTTCGAAAAAGACCCCAACGGCCGCGTGGCGTGTGAAACCTGCGCCTCCACGGGGCTTATCCACATCATGGGCGAGATCACCACCAGCTGCTATGTGGACATTCCCAAGATCGCCCGTCAGGTGGTGCTGGACATCGGCTACAACTCCTCCGACTGCGGCTTTGACGGCAACACCTGTGCCGTCATCACCAACATTGATGAGCAGTCCGGCGACATCGCCCTCGGCGTGGACAAGAGCTACGAGGCGAAGAAAACGGGCGACAGCGAGCTGGACAACGGCGCGGGCGATCAGGGTATGATGTTCGGCTACGCCTGCAATGAAACGCCCGAGCTGATGCCTCTGGCCATCTCCATTGCACAGAAAATGGCCAAACGGCTGACCGATGTGCGCAAGCAGGGTCTGGTGGACTATCTCCGTCCCGACGGCAAGACGCAGATCACCGTGGAGTACGGCGACGACGGCAAGCCCGTCCGCGTGGACACCGTGGTGCTCTCCACCCAGCACAGCCCCGCTGTCACCTTAGAGCAAATTCGGAAGGATATGATCGAGTTGGTCATCAAGCCCACCGTCCCCGCAGGGCTGCTGGACGGTGAGACGAAGATTTATGTCAACCCCACGGGACGCTTCGTCAGCGGCGGTCCCGCCGCCGACACAGGTCTGACCGGCCGCAAGATCATCGTGGATACCTACGGCGGCAGCGCACCGCACGGCGGCGGTGCCTTCTCCGGCAAGGATCCCACCAAGGTAGACCGCTCCGCCGCCTACGCCGCCCGCTGGGTGGCAAAGAATGTGGTGGCTGCGGGACTGGCCGACAAATGTCAGGTGCAGCTTGCCTATGCCATCGGCGTGGCGAAGCCCGTCAGCGTGCTGGTAGAGACCTTCGGCACGGGCACTGTCTCCGACAGCGATCTGGAAGCTGCCGTGGAGAAGGTCTTTGACCTCCGCCCCACCGCCATCATCCGCGATCTGGGGCTGCGCAAGCCCATCTACCGTCAGCTCGCCGCCTACGGCCACATGGGTCGTGAGGAGCTGGGCGTCGCGTGGGAGAAAACCGACCGCGTGGACGCGCTCAAGGCCGCGCTGGGCAAGTAAGCACATAAAACGGGAGGACGGCACGAGCCGTCCTCTCCTACCGAAAACAGGAGGATACCGAAATGATGAAGAATCTCGATGCTTCCACCGTTCTCTCCCTGCGCGATCAGGTCGCCTGCCAGTCGGGGCAGGTGGTCAGCAAGACGCTGGCGCAGAACGATGCCGTCAGCGTCACCCTGTTTGCCTTCGACAAGGGCGAGGAAATCAGCACCCATGAATCCGGCGGTGACGCACTCGTGACCTGTCTGGAGGGCGTGGGGCGCGTCACCGTGGACGGCGTACCGCACATCCTGCACGAGGGCGAGGCTATCCTCATGCCCGCCCGCCATCCTCATGCGGTGTACGGACAGGAGCAGTTCAAAATGCTGCTGGTAGTGGTTTTCTGATACCGCCCGCCGCACCGTTTCCGAGCAGACAATGCCGCAAACGCTCAGACTATTGTATCCCCGTGCGAAAAAAGAAGCACCGCAAGGGTGCTTCTTTTTTTCGCAAATATGCAAGCTCGATCAGTCGATCATGCTCTTGAGGTCGGCGGCAACGGCGAAGGGCGCAGCGGTGGCGGCCTTCACATCATCCACGGTGAACTCAGGGTTGAGCTCGGTCATCAGCAGACCCTTGTCGGTGACCTCGAACACGCACATCTCGCTGATGATCTTGTTCACGCAGTGAGAGGCGGTCAGGGGCAGACGGCACTTCTCGAAGATCTTGGGGTTGCCCTTGGCGGTGTGCTCCATGCAGACGATGCA
>CAVDXW010000047.1:0-6749 GCA_963613145.1 Bacteroidaceae bacterium
GTTCGTAGTGCCCGTAATATTCTGAGGGCTGGGATCCCAGCTCTCAAACGGCATATTGTAATCCGGATCAACCGGTGTTTCGCCCGTATAGGCGGCGCTGGAGCCATACGGCACGTTTTCCACGGTCTGCAGCAAGGTGTCCCCGTTGTAGAAGGAGACCGTGTAGGTCCTGACCGTCGCCGTATAGACCGCGTACACCTTCCGGTCAAAGACGACGGACTTCCGGCAGCTGCTTTCCACCGCGCCGCCCGGCGTGCCGCTCCAGCCCTTGAAGGCGTAGGAATACTGCGCTGTGGAACTTTTCCCCGGCCTGCCGCTGTACTTGCCGTCGCCGCTGTTGGTGACAGTCTCGGTGTGGAGCAGCGTTTCGCCGGTATCGTCGTAGTAGAACAGATTCGTGGTCAGCGTGGTGTACTGAATGGCTACGTTGGGATAGCGGGTCAGCATTTCCTCATACTGTGCGCCGGTCAGCGCGTCCACGCGGATCGTGCCGCTGATCTGCGCCCTGTCCATGTTGCTGCCGTTCTCGTCCAGACCGCGCATGGTATCCAGCCGGTCATAGAGCGCAAGGATATCTTCAGCGGAATCCGCTTCCCAATGAAAGCCAATGAGCCGCACACGGGCGCCTGCCGGAACCGCGTCCAAAATCGCCTTCTGGTCAAAGGCGGCGCTGACATTCTCCAGACGGAGCGTGGAAAGATTGCCGCAGCCGCCAATGGTGAAGTCCGTCACCGCCGTCTGGTTCCGCACCGTGAGGTTCGTGACCGTTCCCGGCAGGTGCAGGGTTTTCAGGATGCCGCCGTTCGGCAGCGTTACGCCGGTGACGGCGGTGCCGTCAAAGTAGACGTGCTCAATGCTGGAGCAGCCGCTGACGTCCACGGTCTGCCTGAGATTCGGGCAGTTTCGCACATCCAGCGTCCGCAGCAGCGTGTTGTTTCCCAGATGCAGCTCGGTGAGATTGCTGTTGGAATAGTCCGCGCCTGCATCTCCAATTTTCAGCGCCTGCAGCCGGATGGCGTTGGAGAAATCCGCATAGCCCACCTTCAGGCCGGACAGGTCGCCCACGTCCTTCAGCTGGCTGGCGCTGTAGATATAGATCTCCGTGTCGTTCACATTGTCCAGCGGGCAGGCCAGCGGATACGCCTGGTTGCGGCTCGCCCGCTGCTGGACAAGGTACGAGCCGTACTTGACGGAGACATACACGTCCGCGTAGGGCGTGAGGGTAATGTCCGCCTTGGCGTAGCCGCGCAGGGTGATAACGTCCGACAGCGCGTCCCCGGCGTTGTACTTGCTGTCCAGATAGCGGAACCGGTTGTACAGCCACCATCTGCGCTGCGCCGCTTTGGAACCCTGGAGCATGGAAAGATAGGCCGCCGTGTTGCTTTCCACCAGCGGCGCGAGGTACTTGAAGTAGGCGTCCTCGTTGAAGATGGCCTCCGGCCATTTGGACTGGTGCTCCTCAAACCGCCGCTCTGTGTCGGCGTAGGACAGTGCGCCCGTGGAGCGCAGGCTCCGGTACATGGATTGCAGCTCGTCATAGAAGGCCTGCCGGAGATTGACCCAGAGCACGGACTGCTGGCCGTTGAACACATCCGCGCCGCTCTCGGTCTGGTCGATATCCTCCAGATCGTAGGAGAACGCCAGCGTGCCCTCGTTGTTGATGCCGAGGGCGGTATCAAAGTCGTAGGGCAGCGAGAACCACTTGCTGCCGCCCATGAAGGTCGGGAACATATTCTTGGCGCGGCTGTCCACCATGAGGAACAGCTCGGTGAAGAGGTAGTAGAACAGCACAGGCTGCTTCTCCAGATGCTGGTCAAATTCGGCCTTGAACTTCGCAAGGCGGTATTCTTTGGTGTCCGTGGTGTAGTGAACGCCGTCGTAGGTTCTGGCGGCGGGAAGTGCTTCTCCTGTGGCCGCGGACTGGTCGGTGCTAACGAGCCATGCTGCCAACGCGGAGAGGTTCTGCGCGTCCGTATTGCCGTCCGGGAACCTGCCCTCGAAGTCATTGCGCCAGTCCTTGTCGGTAAAATCAGCCGACTTCCACAGCACACGGCTGCCGGTGTTGTTGAGAATCTCCCAGCTCTCATCGCCTCCGGCAAAGCCGTAGACCTCCTCCGTGCCCTTGTCGTTGTTGAAGTTGTACTTGCCGAGGAAGGTGGTCTTTTCACCGTCGTTCCAGAACAGGACGATGGGAAAGCCGTCAATGCCCTGGCGGACGGCGGGGTTTTCCTTCTGCGGCGCGGTTCTGTAGGGGCAGGCGTCATTGTAGAGCCGTACCAGCTCCACATTGTTCGCCCCCTCCGAGGACGCCACATCCGCCTTGAAGGTGAAGGTGTCCGTGGGAATGGCGCCCGGACGAAGCGGGTAGTTTTCCGCAGTACTGCCGTCGGCGGTCACAAAGCCTCCCTTGAACTTGATCTTGTAATTCTTCCGGGCATAATACTGCGAGGACGTGCCCTGCACATCCGCCTGGGCGTTCTCAAAGGTAAAGCTGCGGGCGCTGTCGACAGGGTCGGTGTAATACCCGGAGAGGGTTTTCTTGTCGCCCTTGTACTGGGGAAGCTCCGCCCCCGTCAGCACCAGATACGGCAGGTCCTTCGGCAGCTGGGAAATGACGATGTTGGAGTAGGCGTCAAAAACACTGTTGCGGCTGTAGCGGGAGAGCAGCTCCTCGACGGCCTGCGTGTCCGCGATCCAGTTGGTCAGCACCTGATGCCGCGTCAGGTCGTTGTCGTAGACGCGGATACAGTAGAGGTCGATGGCGGCGTCGTTGCTGCCGACCGAGATGCTGACCGGAGAGGTCTGCGAGAAGTCGTCGTCCGCAGGGTACTGCGCCACGCCGGACATAATACCGTTGATATAGCAGTAAACGAGCCGGTTCTCAGCCTTCTTTTCAATGACGAAGGTCAGACGAACGTGCTCGTTTTCTTTGTACTGCGTAAAGATCTCCGTCTGCTCGGACTGGAAGACGGCCTTCTGGGGCGTCAGCGCAAAGCCGCGCCCGCCGCTCATGCAGGAGAGCACCACGGCGTCGTAATCCATGACGTCCCTTGTGGCAAACTCCACCTCTATGGTCTTGCCGGAGGCGCGGCAGTCCTTTGCAAAGGGCCGGAGCGGAATGTCCAGACGGGCATCGCCTGCCACACGGAGGACCGTAATACCATCCTCGTCCAGCTGCCAGCCGTCCGAACTGAAGTTGAAGCCTGAAAATACCGTGTTGATATCGCCGTAGCTCCAGCTGCCCGGATTCTCTTCCTTGTTGCTGCGGCCGTAGCTGGAGAGATGCAGCGCAAGGTTCTCGGTTTCCGCTTCCACCTCGACCTCGCTGGCCGTGACCGTCAGGGAGATGGTTTTGGAGACCGCGCCGCAGGAAATCTCCAGCGCCAGAGCGCCCTCTGTGTCTGCACGGTACGTCCAGACCTGCCGGGAGCGGTCGACGGTCTGGCGGGAGACTTCCGCGCCGTTTGCCGACAGCACGACCTCCGCCGTCAGGCTTTCCGGGTCGTACACGGAGAACGGGATCGTCAGCGTGGCGTACTGCGCCGCGGTTTCCTCATGGAAGCCGCTGACGATAATCGGTGTAGTGTTCCGCGATTCGACGCAGATGAGCTCGTAGTACAGGTGGTTGGATTCCACCGTCTGCCCGTTGACCTCCGCGTCAAAGTACGCCTCCAGCGTATGCGCCCCGTGGGACTGCGCCGGGATGGTGTAGGTCAGCTGCCGTCCGCTGGAGGAGGTGGTGAGCGTTTCAATCTCTTTGCCATCCAGCAGGATATGCACCTTTTTGCTCACGCTGCCCACCGGAACATAGGAAAACGAGATGTTCCCCGTGAACGGCGAACTGGCGTCAAAGGTGGAGCGGATGGAAATGTCAATGGCGTTCACGCTGAAATGGACGGTGCGGCTGTTGTCGTAGACGTCCGAAACCGTGACCTTCACGGCATTGCCGCCGACCGAGAGGTATTTGCCGATGTCCTGTGTGACCGCACCCTGGGCGATGTCCAGCATGGCCTTGGTGACGCCGTTGACCGAGATCTTCATCACGCCGCTGCCCGTGGGCAGCTCGTCCTCAAGGGACGACCAGTTGATCGTAATCTCACAGGCCTTGCCGTAGGCGACAGACCTGCTCAGCCAGCCGCTGGCATTGGACACAGTGAGAATTGCGTTGTTCCCGGAGGAGCCGCCCCCGCCGCTGCCGGAGAAGGGGCCGAGGGGACCTGCCACCACCTCGTTGTTGGAGGTGAGATACAGATACCCGGCTTCCACAAACGCGCCGTCCACCTTGCCGGAGAGCAGAAGCTCCAGATTGGAAAAGCCCTGCTTCACATCCTGCGCCGCAGACATGGCAAGCTCCGCGTCCCCGGCGGCGTTGGAGGATTCGTCCTTCGCGTTCTTTGCCGCCGCAAGCGCCTCGCCGGCGGTGGTTTCCGCCGTCCGCGCAATGGTTTTCGCGTCATTCGCGGTCTGCGCCGCATCTGCGGCTGCGCTATTCGCGCCCTCCGCAATGGTGCGGATTTTTTCTTCTGTCTGCGCCAGCTCCTGTTCCATTTGCGCCTTCGCCTCGGCCGCCTCCTTCGCGGATGCCTGCATGGACGCATCCAGCGCGGCCACGTCCAGATTCTCCGCGTGGATCTTCTCGATGCAGGCCACGAAGGCGTCCCGCACGTCCGCGCCGAAGCGGGCGGTCAGGAACCGCTGCAGTTCTTCCTGTAAATTTGCCATAATGCCTCCTTACTCGACCAGCAGGCCGTTGATGAAATGATAGGGTCCGTCGTCCCCGAAGGAATAGTAGCCGGTCACGCCCTTGTGTACCGTGCCTGCGGTATCCCGGACATATACGTTGTCCGCCAGCAGGTACAGGTTGTAAGACGAGAGATGGATCGTGTTGTATTCCCCAGAGGCACGGCTGTTCCCGGCTGCGATGGAAACCCCTCCGCCATAGCTGTCGGACAGATCCGCGTGGACGCCGACCAGACCGACCAGGGCATTGCCTTTTCTCAGATCCAGCCCCTTGTCCGTTACGCCGCTGAAATAGTCCGCGTAATCATCCGAGAAGTCCGTAAAGGTGTACAGCCCTCCGGCGATTTTGGCGTTCTTCGCCTTGAGCGTCCCGTCCGTGGCGATCTCCACGTTTCCGTTGGCGGAGATTGCGCCGTTGAGGTTGATCTTTGCCGCGCTGATGCCGATCTCCTCAGAGCTCTGGTTGATAGCGGAGATGACGCCGTCCTTTTCCACCTTCGTGGCAATGCCGTCCTCCAAGCCCTGAATGGTGGTGTTCAGCCCCACGCTCAGCTGATCTGTATCGATGGAATGGGCGGCGATCCAGCTGCCCTGGATCTGGCCGTCCACCGTGATGCCAACGGTATAGGGACCTTCGTAGCCGTTGGTGCTGGCGGCAATGCCGTCCTTGTTGATCTGGAGGATACGCTTCGCGGTGGCCTTGTCCGGGGTATCCATATAGAGGTCACGCAGCCAGCGGCCATCCTCGTCGTATTCGGTGAGTTTGTAGCCGCCCTTCGCGCCGGTGATCATGGCGGTCAGGTTGTCAATGCCCATATGAATGTTCCGGTTGGACGCCGTGACAATCTCATTCTGCCGGTTCCGCAGCTGACTGCGCACCGAGGACTGCTGGCGGGTGTAGGTCTTCTGCCGGGTGGTGGACAGCTCCAGCGTCCGTCCTGCGGGATTCTGTAGGGGTATCGTCAGCTTCATCACCGGCAGCACGATATCCATGCCGTAGGGCTTGGCAAGGCAGTGGATACGGTCGCCCTCGGAAAAGGCGTCGTAGCTCTGCCCCAGCTCCGAGAGGTCAGCCGCCGTCAGGGTCAGGGACATGGTCTCAAACTGTGTACTGGACAGCCACTTCTCGGCCTTCGTTTTCAGGTTCGCGGGCAGGGTCACATCGTCCCAGGTATGGGTCGTCCACACCCAGCCGAACTGATCGACCGCGTCCTGAGAAAAGACATAGTTTTTGCCGTCGTTGACGCCGGTGATATCCACCCGCTTTTCGAGGGCGTTGATCTCGGATTCGCCCTCCAGCGCCGCGCCCAGCGGAATGAGCGCCGTCGCCACGTCCTCGGCGGAGGTGGTCTCACTGTAATCCAGCAGGTTCAGCCCGAACTCAATGGGCTGGGTGCTGTAGCTGCCGTACTCCTCGATGCTGAGCCAGTCCAGATAAAGCAGGTCGTTTTCGTGTCGCAAGCGCAGATAGCCGCCGAGCCTGTCCACCAGCTTGTCCCGGATGGCCTCCAGCGTGTTTTCGTAGTTGGTGTACCGGTACAGGCTGTTATTGGGGTCGGTGATCGTGACCTGCCCGATCTGTATCCGCTTGCGCTCTTCCACCTGGCTGTTGTGGATATCCAGCAGGGTCTTCAGCAGCGCATACGGGGACAGATCGTGGTACTCCGCCTGGGGCTGGATGCTGTCTGCGAGAAAGCTCAGAGCGCCCGTGCAGTAGATCTGCTTATTCCTGTTCCGGTCGATCTTCGGGATCTTCCGCACCTCGCCGTAAAAAATCTCCGTGTCGTTTCGATACACGGAGAGCATGGATCTTCGGCAGAAGATGTGATCGTATAACGGATGCTCCGGCGGGACGGTCGCCGTAAACACACCGGCATAGCCCGTCTCCAGTTCGAGGACGGGGTCTGCCAGCCGGGCGGAGGAGTCCGCGCTGTAGAGGACATAGCCGTCTAAGATAACCTTGTACATTACAGAACCCTCCTTCGGTAGATCACCTGCAGACTGCCGCA
>CAVDXW010000047.1:7053-10736 GCA_963613145.1 Bacteroidaceae bacterium
GCCTGCGGAATGGACAGCTTGAAGCTGCCTATTTCACGGCTGCGGTCAAAGGAAGATATTTCGCACCGGCCTTCCCAGTAGTAGCCGGGGAAATCGTCAAAGACGATGCGTACTCGCTTGCCGTGCAGCAGAATGCGGAGCGTGGAGAGAAACGCCGTCCACCTGCCGCGCTCCTTTTTGCCGCCCAGCGTGATCTCAATACTTCGCTTCTTGAACACGGGCCGTCCGGTGAGGGCTTCGGAATAATCCAGAAAGCCGTCCGCACCCGGAACATCCAGATAGCAGGTTTCCTGCTTCGGGTCGCCGATGCAGCTGTTGTTTCCGATGGCAAGATTCCAGTCGCGGAGCGTGTGGTAGCTCCTGCCTGTGGAAATGACCGTGATGGTCGCGCCGTTTGTCATTTTCTTCATCGATACGCCTCCTGCGCCGCCAGCACGCTCAGCTGCCGGTTCAGCCCCGGCGCGAGCTTGCCGACCAGTGTTCCGCCGTCGAGATAGATGCCCTTGCCGCTGTTGTCCGCGATGATGGCGAGGTATTTCTCCATAGCGCTCATGTTGAGCTTGTTGTCCAGCATATTCTCAAGCTTGGTGTAGAAGCTCCGCAGCGGGAGAATGGCCTCCGGTCCCGCCTCGCCGCCCGCCATTAGGGAGCTGCCGTTGACACCGAACAGGGTCGGGTCGGTCATGATGCCGCCCTCTTTGTACCACGAGATGGACAGGCGCGGCACGCTGGGCGGACTCAGCGAGAAGCTGCCGGAGATGCTGAAATGCGGCAGCTTGATGTGCGGCAGGCTCAGTTTGCAGTTGGCAAAGAAGCTCTTGATGCTGCTTAAGGCATTGGAAATATGCTGCTTTGCCGCGTCGATGGGCCCCGTGATGGCGCTCTTGATGGCGTTCCAGACAGATGTGGCCGTACTCTTGATGCTGGTAAACACCGAGGACAGGGTTGTCTTTATGGAATTAAACACTGTAGTCACCTTGGTTTTCACTCCGTCAACCACTGTGCTGATGGCAGTCTTGATCCCGTTCCAGACGGTCGAGGTCGTGCTCTTGACGCCGTTCCAGACCGTGGACACTGTGCTTTTGATGGTATTCATCACTGCGGACACCTTCGCGGAGATGGCGTCCCAGATCGTCGTGAAAAAGCCCTTGATGGCATTGAGCGCCGTGCTTAAGGTGCTTGAAACCGCGTTGATGGCGCTGCCGACTGTGCTCTTGATACTTTCCCAGATGGTTGTAATCGTCTCGCCGCAGTTCTCCCAGAGAAACCGCCACGGCAGTGTGATGATATCCCAAGCCGCCTCCAGCAGAGCGCCGATAAACTGGACGCCCACGCTGACGGCGTTTTTGATCGTTTCCCAGGCATTTGAAAGGGTTGTGGTGATGCCCGTCCAGACATCTGAAAAGAAGGCGGAAACGCTTGTCCACATCTCGTTCCAGCTGGTGCCGAACCAGCCGAGGATGGTATCCGCAAGACCTCGGATCATCTCAACAGCGGCGGAGAACACGCCTGTGATACCGTCCCAGATACCGGAGAATACCTCCTTCACGCCCGTCCAGCACTGCTCCCAGTTGCCTGTGAACAGGCCGATGAACACATCCAGAAGCCCGGTCATGACGTCCAGCACCGTGCCGAGTACCGCCGAGATCGCGGAAAACGCCCCCTCAAACACGGGAGCCAGCAGATTGCAGAAGCCGTCCCACAGGGCTTTCAGCACCTCGGTGATGTTTTCAAAGTCAAAACCGAGGGCGTTCAGCCTGTCTACGATGCCCTGACAGAAAGTTTGCACCTTCTCCACGACGCCTTCCCAGATGGCGGTCATCTTGTTTCGGAACTCCTCGTTGTTTTTCCAGAGATGCACGAAGGCCGCCGTCAGCACAGCAATGGCTGCGATGACGATTCCGACAGGGCCAGTCAGCGCCGCAAGCGCCGATTTCAGAAGCCCCATCGCGCCGCCCGCACCCTTGACCTTGGCAGCGACGGAGAGAACGCCCTTGCCAAGTGTGGAGAAGCCCTTCATGGCGGAGCCGATTGAGCTGATGGCCTTTCCGAGAATTACAAGGAAAGGCCCTGCTGCAGCAACGACTCCCGCGACGGCGAGGATGGTCTTCTGCGTTTCGGGCGGCAGCTCAGTCAGCGAGTCCACAAAAGCCGTGACCTTTTCCACGACTTTCGTAAGGAAGGGGATTACATAGTCCGCCAGCTTGATGGCAAGGGACTCCAGCGCGCCGCCCAGCTGCTCCAGTCTGCTTTGCAGGTTGTCCTGCATGATGGACGCCGTCTCCCCGGCAATCCCGGAGCAGGTGTTCATGGAATCCGACAGCGCGTCGTACTCGTCCGCCGTCAGGTTGAGCAGGGATAAAAGCCCCGACATGCCCTCCTTGCCGCCGAGGACGGTGGCGTAATACGCTTTCTGGTCGTCGTCCAGTGTGGAGAAGGAGGTTCGCAGGATGCCGACGATCTCATTTAAGGACTTGAACGAGCCGTCGCTGTTTGTGATGCTGATACCAAGGTCAGACATTGCGTTTGCCATGGTATCCGAGGGCTTGACCAGGTTGGCAAGCACGGTGCGAAGCGCCGTACCGGCCTGAGAGCCCTTGATGCCTGCCATGGACATGGCGGAGATCGCCGTGGTGACGTCCTCGATGGACAGCCCCATGGACTGCGCGACCGGCGCGATGTATTTGTACGACTCACCGAGGTCTGTGATGCCGATGGTTCCGGAGTTTGCAGCCTGGGTCATGAGGTCTGCCACACGGGAAGAATCCGCCGCCGCGAGGCCGAAGCCCGTGATGGCGTCCGCCACGATGGTGGCGACCGAGCCGAGGCTTTCTCCCGACGCGGCCGTCGCGTCCAGCACACCCGCCATGCCGTCCAGGATCTGCTCGGTCGTCCAGCCCGCCTTCGCCATTTCGGTCATGGCGTCCGCCACCTCGCCGGAGGAGAATGCGGTATCTGCACCCAGCTCGATGGCTTTTTCCCGCAGACGCTCGAAATCCTCTCCCGCTGCGCCCGTGATGGCCTTGACCTGCGACATGCCCTTTTCAAAGTCGGTTGCCACCTTGATCCCTGCAGCGCCTGCGGCGGTCACGGCCGCGCTTACGGGCAGGAGCTTCCTGCCCACGCCCTCGATGGAACTGCCGACCGTCTGGAGCTTGCCGCCGACCTCCTCGATTTTGGCAAGGGTGGCGTTTGCCGTGGCCGCCTGAGATTCGAGGTTCTTTAAGGCTTCCTCTGTTTCAATGATCTCGCGCTGGAGCGCGTCATATTTGTCCTGACCAAGATCGCCGTTTGCCAGCTGCTGCTTTGCCTGCGCCTGGGCTGTCTTCAGGGATTCCAACTTGTCCTTTGTGGCGGAGATGGCTTCCTTGAGCAGCCGCTGCTTCTGGGTCAGCAGCTCCGTATTGGATGGGTCGAGCTTTAAGAGCTTTTCCACATCCCGGAGCACGGACTGTGTTGTTTTAATGCTGGTATTGACGCCTTTCAGTGCTTTCTCCAGACCTGTGGTATCTCCGCCGATCTCGACGGTGATACCCTTGATCCTGCCTGCCAATCATCTCACCTCCTCAGAAACGGTCAAAATCCTCCTGCGATGCGACCTGCCGGTAAGTCGTGCCGTCATTGGCTCTTTCTGTCCACATATCCAGCACAAGGCCGATGGACAGCAGATCAAGGTCGGCGAT
>CAVDXW010000048.1:0-10697 GCA_963613145.1 Bacteroidaceae bacterium
CGCGCCCGCCGCCCTCGCGGACAGCTCCGTTAGATTACCATACACCGAACCGTTTGTCAACGCTTAATTTCGCGTTTCACTCACTTTGAATAGCAGCGTCCGAGCCATCAGTTTAGCTTATGTATTATCCCCTTTTTCGCCCCCGCGATACTCACAGAAACACCTCGTTTTTCGCCGGCCGCGCATAGACCTCCTCCAGTTCGCTCCTGTGGTACAGATACCCCGCATCATCGAAATACTTCGCTCCTGTGGGGCAGCCCTTGACACAGGCGCAGCACTTGATGCACACGCCCGTCACCTGCGATACATCCGCCGGATCGATGCTGCCCATGGGACAGCGGGCAGCGCACAGACCGCAGCCGCTGCACTTGCTCCCGTCCGTTTTTGGCTTGACCTTCAGGATGTTGATGGGATTCCCGTGGCGGTCACGGGGCGTGTAGTAGGGGCGTATCGGGTCGCAGCCGCCCACCGTCACGGGCGCAATATCCCCCGCCGCCAGCTTCGCCGCAGCAGCATCGGCGAAATCGTCCATCTCCGCCATATCCACCGCATTCGGCCTGCCCGCGCCGAGTGTACGCGAAAAGCTGTGCTCACCCACGAACGCTCCGCCGCCGATGCAGGTAAAGCCGTTGCCCGTCAGCAGCCGGGACAGCTCCATCAGCGCGTCGTCATAATTGCGGTTGCCGAACAGCACCACGGGCACGGCCAACGCACCCGCGCCGTGTATCTTATCCCTCAGATAGGGCATCAGCAGATTCGGCACGCGCCCTGCATAGGTAGGACAGCCCACCACCGCCGCCTCACCCGCAGGTATTGTCAGCTCCCGCTGCCGCGCAGCGGGCAGGGTGTAGTCATACGCCTCATATTCCGTGCCCAGCGCGTTCGCCATGCGGCGTGCTATCCGCGTGACTGTCCTTTCCGTTGTGCCCGTGCCGCTGAAATACACAGCCCATACCTTTCTGATCTCCATCTCGCGCTCTCCTTTCACACTGCACGGACAGCCGCCCTGCGGCGGCCGTCTGTAATTTTCATATTTCAAAATCTTCCTGCTTCAGCTTGTCCGTGTCCAGCTTCAGCGGACGCGGCGGCACACGCCGCAGCGGGTCGTATTTAAACGCACTGCACCTGTCCTCCGGCGCAACGATACCCCGCTTGACACACGCCACCTTATCCTCACCGATACGGCTCCCCCTCTCGCAGTAGGCGCAGCGGGGGTCAATATCCTTGCGAAACAGCATATCGTTCACCTCACAATGTGTACAGCTTCACCGCGCCGTCCTCAACGGTGGCACTTAGCTGCGTGACGGGATGCTCGAAGGCATCGATGATTTGCGCCGCCATGGGATCCTCCAGCTCCTTCTGAATGAGCCGCCGCAGGTTCCGCGCCCCATAGGTCAGCGAATACGACTTCTCCGCCAGATAGTCCACCAGCGCATCGTCATAGCGGAAGCTGTAGCCCTTTTCGCTCAGAGATGTCTTCAGTTCCTCCAGCATGATACGGGCAATACCCTCGAAGTTCTCCCTGCTGAGATGGTTGAAATATACGATCTCGTCCACGCGGTTGAGAAATTCAGGCCGCAGGAAATCGCGCAGAGCCTTCATTGTTCGCTCCCTGCCCTGATCGCCCGCGCTGCCGCCAAAGCCTACCGACCCTGCGGACTTCGTGTCAGAGCCCGCGTTGGAGGTCATGACGATGACGGTATTCTCGAAATTCACCTTCCGCCCGTGGGCATCGGTGATCTGCCCGTCGTCCAGTATTTGCAGCAGCACATTCAGCACATCGGGGTGCGCCTTCTCGATCTCGTCGAACAGCACCACGGAATACGGCTTGCGGCGTATCTTTTCCGTCAGCTGTCCCGCCTCGTCATAGCCGACATAGCCCGGAGGACTGCCGACAATGCGGGAAACGGAGTGCTTTTCCATAAACTCGGACATATCCAGACGGATCAGGCTCTCCGGCGCGTTGAACAGGTCGTCCGCAAGCTGCTTGACCAGCTCCGTCTTGCCCACGCCCGTCGGTCCGACAAAGATAAAGCTGACCGGCTTGTGCTTGGGCGAAATACCCACGCGGTTGCGGCGGATGGCGGCAGACACAGCTGAGATGGCCTCGTCCTGCCCCACCACATGGGCGCGAAGACGCTGCTCCAGCTCTGCCAGACGCTTAAACTCCTCCTCTTTTATCTTGCTGGCGGGTATCTTCGTCCACATCTCGATGACGCGGGCGATGTTCTCCATCGTCAGCTCCGGCCTGCCCTTGGCGCGGAGGGCGTTCAGCTCCTCCGTGACGCGCAGCTCCTGACTGCGCAGCTCGGCAATACGCTCGTACCGCTGATCCAGCTCCTGCTCACTGAACTGCTGGCCGTCCGCAGGCTGGGCGGACATCAGTGTCTCGCGCTCGAAGCTCAGATTCTCCAGCTCGCGCTCCAGCTCCATGCAGCGATTGATCTCCGGGTCATGCAGATTGCGGTCGGAGCACGCCTCGTCAATGAGGTCGATGGCCTTGTCGGGCAGGTACCGGTCGGTGATGTACCGCTCGGAGAGCGTCACCGCCTGACGCAGCACGCCCTGCGGGATGGCAACGCCGTGGAAATCCTCATAGTAGTGCGCGATGCCCTGCAATATCTTCAGTGTATCCGCCATGTTCGGCTCGTTGACCGTCACAGGCTGGAAGCGGCGTTCCAGCGCGGTGTCCTTTTCGATGTGCTTGCGGTACTCGTTGAAAGTCGTCGCACCGATGACCTGTATCTCCCCTCGGCTGAGTGCAGGCTTGAGGATATTGGCGGCGTTCATGCTGCCCTCGGCATCGCCCGCGCCCACGATGTTGTGTACCTCGTCAATGACCAGTATCACATTGCCCGCCTTGCGTATCTCCTCGATCAGCCCCTTCATGCGGCTTTCAAACTGGCCGCGGAACTGTGTGCCCGCCACCAGTGCCGTCAGGTCGAGGAGATAGACCTCCTTGTCCCGCAGCTTGAAGGGCACCTCGCCCGCCGCGATACGCTGTGCCAATCCCTCAGCAATAGCGGTCTTGCCCACGCCGGGCTCACCGATGAGGCAGGGATTGTTCTTCTGGCGGCGGTTCAATATCTGCACCACGCGCTCGATCTCCTGCTCTCTGCCGATAACGGCGTCCAGCTTTCCGTCACGGGCGCGCTGGCTGAGATTGATGCAGTAGTTGTCCAGAAATTTCCGCTTTTTCTCCGTCTTGCGTCCCGTGCTCTGCTGGCCGCCGCCTGCGCCGCCGTTCTGGGGCGGTGTCTGCTCGGCGGGTGCATTGCCGTTGCTGAACAGGCGGTTCAGGAACGGGAAGGTCGCGGTCTTGCCGCTCTCCTCGTCGTCCTCGCCGCTGCCGTCATCGTTTACGGCATCCAGCTCCTCCGCGCCGCCGAAGGCCTGCATCATCTCGCTGTTGATATTCTCCAGATCCTCCGGCGTGATGCCCATGCGCTTCATCATATCCTGCACCTGCGGCAGCCCCAGCTTGGCCGCGCATTGCAGGCACAGTCCCTCGTTGACCATCTCATTCTTCTCGTTCATCCGCGAGATAAACACCACGGCCACATTTTTCTTACATTTCGAGCAAAGAGTCGGTTGCATGTTATTCCTCCGTCATATAGAAAGCAGCAATTGCAGTATATCCGTTTTTATATTTGAGCGATCAAATCGATGGGGCTGTTCTGCGCAAAGAACTTCAGCAGCACCGTCTTGCGCACCAGCTCCGGCGTGACAAATATCTGAAGTCTTTGCAGCACCCACACCGCAAGGAACACGAGCAGCATTCCCTTGACCAGTCCCAGCGCACCGCCCAGCAGCGCGTTGATGCCGTGTACCACAGGCAGCTTCGTGAACAGGTGCAGCGGTGAGAGCACCAGCCGCAGCAGCAGAAGCAGCAGCAAAAATGACACCACATACACCACCGCATACGCCGCCGAGCACAACGCCGTGGACACCACGGCATCCAGCAGCGTTTCGCCCGCCTGCTGTGCCCGCTGCGCCGCCTTGTCCACCAATTCCGACAGGGCATCCCCGCTGAAGCCGAACGCCGCCAGCATTTCGCCCGCGTCATCGGTGTTGCCCTGCGCCGTCAGGCTCTGCTCCAGCCGCTCCTTGAGCAGCGGCTCCAGCCACTCGGCTGCGGGCTCCGCCAGCCTTCCGGCGATCCAGCCCGCCAGCAGCAACGCCGCCACCACGACCACGATCCGCGTCAACGCCTGCACAAAGCCCTGCCGCCAGCCCAGCACCAACGCCAGCAGCAGTACCGCCGCCAGTGCAATATCCACAAATATACCCATACTTCCGTTCATATGCTCATACCTCACATCTTGCGCTCGCGCTCGCCCGCGCCCTGTGCCCTACGGCAGGTACAGACTGGCGGCCATGCTGCCCGCCAGCACCGCAGAGCCGTCGCTCCGCATCAGCACCTCCCGCGCCTGACTGACCTCTTGCAGCGTGGCGCAGGGTGTTAATTCCCTGTCGTAGATGACCAGCTCATCGCTCGTCAGCACCGCCACATACCGCCCTGCGGCGGACAGTCCCGTTACCTCCGCGTCCAGCTCCAGCGAAGCAAGCTCCTCGCCGCTGCTGCTTACGGTGACGACACGGTGCTGTGTGCCCGTGCGGTAGCGGCCCAGCAGCACGGCGGCATACCCGTCCTCGCTGACGCTGACGCGGCGCAGGTAGTCCCCGCCGTAGTCATACGCCGCCGTCATCACGCCGTCCGTATTGATAAAACAGAGCTGTTCTTCGGTCACGGCGCAGAAGCCGGTGGCGGCGGCGGTGAGGTCGTAGACCACGCTGCCGCGCAGGGTACACTGCGCCGCTTCGCTGTCGCTGTCGATGCGGTAAAGCACCAAATAGCTTGCAAATACGCCGTTTTCCTGCCCCATTGTCACCGCTGCGAGGGTGCGGCTGTCCGCGGAAAGTGCCGCCGTCATCACAAAGCGGTCAGCCGAACGGAAGGCGAACATCGCTGTACCGCTCGTATCATAGACGCGGACAGCGGCCTTACAGCCGCTCTCGCTGCACACCACTGTCAGCCAGCCCTTTTGATTCAAAGCCGCATTCAGCACCTCGCCGTCACAGTCCAGCTTGTACACCAGTCCCTTATCCGACAGAACATAGACCGCCGTGCCGCCCACACCGTAGGCCACGGCGCGTCCGCCGGCGGACTGCAAGGCCGGAGACTGGAACTTCACCGTCTCGTCATAGAGCGTCTCGTTCTTCTCGCTGAGCACCGTGATCTGGTGCATGGAAACGGAGATGAGGCTGCCCTCGATGGAGGCGAAGCGGCACGACTGGTCGCTGCTGTAGCGGTAGAGCTGGGCGCAGCCGTTTTCGTCCTTGACCGCCTTGGCATAGATGATGCTGCGGCGCAGGCCGTCAAAGCCGCTCCTGTCCAGCAGCACCGCCGCCGTCACCGTGCCGATGGTCAGTGCCGTCACGATAAGCAGTATCAGCAGCGGCCTGCGGCGGCTCTTTCTCGCCACGCGGCGGGGCTGCTCCTCCTGCGGGTCGCCCGGCGTGAGCTCTCTCCAGTTGTTCGTATTCTTATCCATTCAGCCGCTCATCCTCATACCACACGCGGGTAAGATACAACCCGCCCGGCGGCGCAGTGGGCCCCGCCAGCGTCCTGTTGCCGGAATCCAGTATCACGGGAATGTCCTCCGGCAGCAGCTTGCCCTCCGCCGCATAGAGCACCGTGCCCGTAATGGCTCGCACCATATTATACAAAAAGCCGTCCGCGCAGACCTTTAATTCCAGCAGCTCACCGCTGCGGCTGACGCGGCAGTAATGCACGGTGCGCACGGTGCTGCGGACATTCGTGCCCACACTGCGCACGGCGGCAAAGTCGTGCGTCCCCTCGAACATCCGCGCCGCCCTGTCCATCAGCTCCTCGTCCAGCCGCTTGGGATAGAAATACGCCCGATGGACATAGAAAGGGTTCTTGATGCGGGAGTTGTAGATGCGGTAGGTATACTCCTTTTTGATGCACGAGCCGATGGCATTGAAGTCCTCCGCCACCTCGTAGGCCGCCCTGACCACGATGTCCTCGGGAATATGCGTGTTCACCGCAAAGGGCAGCCTGTCCAGCGGGATACGGGAGTCCGTGCGGAAATTGGCGACATAGTGCTCCGCGTGGACACCGGCATCCGTGCGCCCGCAGCCGGTGAGCTTCACCGCGTGGCCGCAGACCATGGACAGTCCCTTTTCGAGCGTCTGCGCCACGGAAACCTCCGTTTTCTGCACCTGCCAGCCGTGATAGGCGGTGCCGTTATACATCAATATCAGTGCGATATTCCGCAATGACACCGCCTCCTCTGTCTCAAACGCTCAGAATCCGAAATTTTTCAGCACGATGATGCCCGCCGCCAGCACCGCAAACGATGCCAGCACCAGCCGATCCGCCGTGCGGTAGTGCAGCACGCGCAGAGCCGTGCGCCCCTCGCCGCCGTGGTAGCAGCGGCACTCCATGGCCGTGGCCAGCTCGTCGGCGCGCCGGAACGCGCTGATGAACAGCGGCACCAGAATCGGCACCAACGCCCTTGCGCGTTGGAAAATATTCCCCGTCTCGAAGTCCGCGCCGCGTGCCTTCTGCGCCGACATGATCTTGTCCGTCTCCTCGATGAGCGTGGGGATGAACCGCAGCGCGATGGACATCATCATGGAAAGCTCGTGGATGGGCAGGTGCAGCTTCTTCAGCGGAGAGAGCAGGCTCTCCATGCCGTCCGTCAGGGCAATGGGGCTGGTGGTGTAGGTCATCAGGAATGTCTCCATGATGAGCAGCACGATACGCAGCACCATCTGCACAGCGGCGGTGATACCCTCCCATGTGACGCTGCGCAGCAGCCACATGTCCGCTACGGGCGTTCCCGAGGTAAAGAACATATTCATAATGGCGGTGAACGCCACCACGAAGTACACGGGTCTGAGCCCCTTTGTCAGCGATTTGAACGGCACGCCCGACACCAGCACCGACACCGCCAGCACCGCGATCATGATGCCGTAGGTCAGCACACCCCTGGCGTTGAACAGCGCAACGATATACAGAATGACGCACAGCAGCTTCGTGCGCGGATCCAGCCGGTGTACCGGCGTATCCGCGGGGAAATACTGGCCAAGCGTAATGTCTCTCAGCATACTGCGCCGCCCCCCTTCAGCGTCAGCAGCTCGCGCTCCAACGCCTCCACGGTGTAGACCGCCGTGTCGATGTCCAGTCCCCGCGCCTTCAGCGCGGCGGCGACCTTCGTCACCTGCGGCACATCCAGACCCACGCGCTCCAGCTCGTGGGCGCGGGCAAACACGCTCTCCGGTGTGCCCTCCATATAGACCCTGCCGCCGGAGAGCACCACGATGCGCTCGACATTGCGGGCGATCTCCTCCATGCTGTGGCTCACCAGCACCACCGCCGCGCCCCTGGCGCGGTGGTACATCTGGATCTGCGCGAGAATGGCGTCCCGCCCCTGCGGGTCAAGCCCCGCCGTCGGCTCGTCGAGCACCAGCACCTTGGGCTCCATGGCGATAACGCCCGCGATGGCCACGCGCCGCTTCTGCCCGCCGGAGAGCTCGAAGGGCGACTTGTCCAGCAGCTCCTCGCGAAGTCCCACAAACGATACCGCGTCCCGCACCCGCCGGTCGATCTCATCCGCGTCCAGCCCCATGTTCTTAGGGCCGTAGGCGATGTCCTTGTAGACGGTCTCCTCGAAAAGCTGGTACTCGGGGTACTGGAACACCAGCCCCACGGCGCAGCGGACAGCCCGTATTTTCTTCGGCTCTGCCCATATATCCTTTCCCTCCAGCAGTACGCGGCCGGAGGTCGGGCGCAGCAGCCCGTTCAGATGCTGTATCAGCGTGGACTTACCTGAGCCGGTATGCCCGATGATGCCCAAAAACTCCCCTGCCCCCACGGTCATGGTCAGTCCCTCCACGGCACTGCGCTGAAACGGCGTCCCCGCCGAATAGGTGTGGGTCAGGTCCTCTATCTGTAAGATTGGTTCCAATGGTTACTTCCCTTCCGCCGCAGTCAGTGCGCGGCAAATGGTATCGGCACATTCGTCCACCGTCAGACTCGTCATGTCCACCGCCCAGCCCGCCTGATGCAGACGGGACAGCAGCTCCACCGTGTCGGGAGCCGCCAGCCCCAGCGCGTGGAGACGCTCCGCCTGCGCGAAGACCTCACGCGGCGTACCGTCCATGGCGACCTCGCCGTCGTTCATCACGATCACGCGGTCGGCGTTCTCCGCCTCCGCCATGTGGTGCGTGATGAGCACCACGGTGATTCCGCGCTCGCGGTTGAGGCGCAGCACGGTGTCGATGACCTCCCGCCGTCCTGCGGGGTCGAGCATCGCCGTCGCCTCGTCCAGCACGATACACTCCGGCTCCATCGCCAGAATGCCCGCAATGGCGATACGCTGCTTCTGCCCGCCGGAGAGCAGGTGCGGCGCATGGCGGACGAATTTCTCCATGCCCACCGCCGCCAGCGCATCATCTACGCGGCGGCGTATCTCCGCCGTGGGTACGCCGAGATTCTCAGGGCCGAAGGCCACATCCTCCTCGACCACATTGGCGACGATCTGGTTGTCGGGATTCTGGAATACCATGCCCGTGCGCCGCCGTATCTCCAGCAGCAGGCTCTCGTCCCGCGTGTCCATGCCGTCCACAAGCACCGTGCCGCCGCAGGGCAGCAGCACCGCGTTCAGGTGCTTGGCAAAGGTGGACTTGCCGCTGCCGTTGTGCCCCAGCACCACCGTAAAGCTGCCCTTTTCGATCTGCACCGTCACGCCGCGCAGGGCGGGAGGGTTCTGCTCGCCCTCCGGCGCGGGGTAGGTGTAGGTCAGCTCTCTCGTCTCTATCATCACTGCCATACGCAATTACTTCCGTTCTCGTTTACTCGGAAAACCATCTTCCCGTGGCACCGCAGGGCAGTGCCATGCCGCTGGCCGCGCAGGGAAGGCCAAGCTCGTCCCATGTGACCTTGCCGCCGAATTTCCGCCCCACCAGCATTTGCAGTATGTACCCCAGTACGGACGGCGCAAGCCCCGTGGTGTAGCTGTTGAGTATCACAAACAGCGGCTTGTCCGACAGCACCCGCGAGCACAGCTCCACAAACGGGTAGAGGTTGTCCTCCAGCTTCCACACCTCGCCGCCGGGACCGCGTCCGTAGCTGGGCGGATCCATGATGATGGCATCGTAGGTCTTTCCGCGGCGTATCTCGCGCTCCACGAATTTGGCGCAGTCGTCCACGATCCAGCGGATGGGTGCCTCCCCAAGGCCGGACAGCCGTGCGTTCTCCTTCGCCCACGATACCATGCCCTTAGCGGCGTCCACATGGCAGACGGACGCACCCGCCTTCGCACACGCCACGGTAGCCCCGCCGGTGTAGGCAAAGAGGTTCAGCACGCGGACAGGCCGCGACGCGGTGCGTATTTTCTCCATGGCGAAATCCCAGTTCACCGCCTGCTCGGGGAACAGTCCCGTATGCTTGAAGTTCATGGGCTTGACCTGAAAGGTAAGGGACTTATAGCGTATCTGCCAGCTCTCCGGCAGCTTGCCCTTGTCCCAGTGTCCGCCGCCGCTGGAGGAGCGGGAGTACCGCCCCGTGGCTCCGCGCCACGAGCGCGAGGTCTTGTCCGTCTCCCAGATGGCCTGCGGGTCGGGGCGCACCAGAATCTGCCCGTCCCAGCGTTCCAGCTTTTCGCCGCCGCCGCAGTCCAGCAGCTCGTAGTCCTTCCAATCCTGCGCGATCCACATAAAAGGTGTGCCTCCCCACAATAAATCAGCTTATTATACAATAGAAGTGCCCTATCGTCAACGATTCATCTGTAAACATTTTTTATTTTGCTGCCCGTTGTGAGAACGCGCGGGCTGTGGTATACTTATTATAATTATGGCATATTGCGCCCAAGGAGGTATTTTCATGGAAAAAAGCAGCGGTAAGAAGCTCCTCTCCCCCACCGACGGAACGCCCCTTGACTATCTCCGCTGGCGAGGTGACCTGAGCTTTGCGCGGGACGGCTTCAACGAGGTGGACAATCTGGTGCTGTGTATTATCGCGTATATCAATTTCCGCCGCATAGAGGCCGTACACACCAGGGAACCCGCCGCCGCGCCCACGCTCGCCGAGATCGCGCCCCTCCTGACGGAGGAGGACGACCAGCTCGGCCTGAGTGAGCTGAGCTATCTGCCCCTGCTGCGTCTGGCGGCGCAGACGGAACGCTTCCGCTCCGTGCGGCTGTTCGGCTACACCCATGAATACGACGAGCGCACCATCAAGCAGTTCGATGCATTGTCCTTCCTCCTGCCCGACGAGTCACTGTTTGTGGCGTTCATGGGCACCGACACCTCTCTTGCCGGATGGAAGGAGGACTTCAATATGAGCTTCCTGTCCGCCGTCCCCGCGCAGGAGCGCGCCGTGTCCTACGCCGAGGAGATGGCCGCCCTTTGTCCCGACCTGCCGCTGCGCATAGGCGGACACAGCAAGGGCGGCAATCTGGCGGCGTGGGCGGCGATACACCTGCCCGCCGAGATGCAGGAGATCCGCCTGCTGGCGGCCTATAACAACGACGGACCCGGCTTTGCCCGCGATATGCTGGATGCGCCGGAATACCGGCGCGTGGCGCACAAGCTGCACACCTATATCCCCGAATCCTCCATCGTGGGCGTGCTGCTGGAGCACGCCGAGGATTACGCCGTTATCGACA
>CAVDXW010000049.1:0-10190 GCA_963613145.1 Bacteroidaceae bacterium
TGATGGTGGTGGGCTTCGTCAACTCCGGCATGATGAAGGTGCGGCAGGCCATCGGTGTCATCATGGGAGCCATCGTGGGCACGAGCGTCACGGGCTGGATCCTCTGTCTGTCCTCGCTGGAGGGCGGCAGCGGCGTGGTGCAGCTTCTCAGCACGGAGGTGCTCACCGGCCTTGTGGCGATCATCGGCATCGTTCTGCGGATGTGCAACGGAAAGGCGGTCAACCGTCATGTGGGCGAGATACTGCTCGGCTTCGCGGTGCTGATGTACGGCATGTCCGCCATGTCCGCGGCGGTGTCGCCGCTGCGTGAGAGCGAGGCGTTCCTCCGTGTGCTGACCAGCTTCTCCAATCCCCTGCTCGGCATTCTGGTGGGCATCGCGTTCACGAGCGTGCTGCAAAGTGCCTCCGCTGCGGTGGGTATTTTGCAGGCGTTGGCGGTGACGGGTGCTATCACCTTTGAAATCGCGCTGCCCATCACCATGGGTATCGCCGTGGGCGCGGCCGTGCCCGTCCTCCTGTCGGCACTGGGCGCGAACCTGAACGGCAAGCGCACGGCGTTCGTCTATCTGCTGATCGATGTGCTCGGAATGCTCATCTGGTCGATCGTGTTCTACAGTGCCAACGCCGCGCTGCATTTCACCTTCCTCAGCACGGTGATGACCTCCGTGACCATCGCGCTGATGAACACGCTGTTCCGTCTGGCGACGGTGCTCGTGCTGCTGCCCTTTATCGGGCGGATGGAGCGTCTGATGGAGCTGTTGTTTCCGGGCAGCACCTCCGATGCACAGGCGCAGGACATGGACAAGCTGGAGGAACGCTTTTTGCAGCATCCCGCCCTGTCCATCGAGCAGAGCCGTCTTGTGACAAATTCCATGGCACAGCGTGCCGAGGGCAACCTGCTTTCGGCACTTGAGCTGCGCAGCCGCTTTTCGGAAAAGGGCTTCCGTCAGGTGGAGGAGACGGAGGCGGTCATCGACCGCTACGAGGACAAGCTGGGAACCTATCTCATGAAGATCACCGCAAAATCCCTGTCACAAACGCAGAGCGAGGAGGTCAGCAAGTTTCTGCACACCATCTCCGACTTCGAGCGCATTTCCGACCACGCGCTGAACATCTCCGAGGCGGCCAAAGAGATACACGACAAGGAGATACGCTTCTCGCCGGAGGCGTGTCACGAGCTGGATGTGCTGGAGAGCGCGGTGCGTGAGATAGTGTCCATCGCCGTCGGCGCGTTCGTGGACAACGACCCGCAGTGCGCCACGCGGGTAGAGCCGCTGGAGGAGATCATCGACGGACTGTGCGACGAGATGAAGTCGCACCATGTTGACCGCTTGCAGTCCGGCTCCTGCACGCTGCATCAGGGCTTCGTGTTCAACGACCTGCTGACCAACTACGAGCGCGTCGCCGACCACTGCTCCAATATCGCCGTAGCCATCATCGAGCTGGAATCCGATTCGTTCGACACGCACGAGTACCTGAACAGTGTCCGCACCATGAAGGATCACTCCTTCGAGCAATACTACGAGGAGTACAAGGAAAAATACCACCTGTGACCGCAAAAAAAGAACGCCGCAAGGCGTTCTTTTTTGTATCCCTTCGCGGAGTCATCGTCAAGCACCCGTAGGGCAGGGTGTCCTCACCCCGCCGCTCCGCACAAAAACACCGCCGCTTCTTATTTACCCCTATGCGTGGTACCGTGGTTTGTTCCCCTGATAAATGTCCTGCATTTCGCAGTCAACCTCGCTGATGGCATCGGAGCAGAGGCGGAGACGGGCGGCGTCCTGCTGCGTGAACTGGCGGTCGGACTTGTAGCGCAGCTCATGCTCCAGACTCGCCCACATGTCCATGGCGATGGTACGCAGCTGTATCTCCACAGGCAGCACCATCGTGCCCTCGGAAATGACGAACGGGACATTGACGATCAGGTGCAGACTGCGGTAGCCCGTGTCCTTCGGCTCCTTGATGTAGTCCACCTCGCGCAGAACGGTGTAGGATTCGCTGCGCGTCAGCAGGGAGCGGAGGTAGTAGATGTCGTCCAGATAGTTGCAGATGACGCGGATACCCGCCACATCCTGAATGTGGGCGTAGATGTTGTCAATGCTGACCTCAAGCCCGCGGCGGCGGAGCTTGTCAACGATGCTGTCCAGCGTCTTGATGCGGTATTCGATGTGGTGGATGGGCGAATGGTCGTATAGGCGGGCAAATTCCTCGTCCAGTATCTCCATCTGCGTGACGGCCACCTTGAGTGCGCTGCGGTACAGGTGCGTTACGCGCACCATACCGGCGGCCAGCTCCTGCTTCTCCGGCGATAATCCGGAGGCGGTGGGAATGTCCCGCAGGCGGATAGTGCCGCGCTTTTCGATCATCATGTGCAAGACCCTCCTTACGCTTCGATAGTCCGATGGTGGTGTATAGACCGATAAGATAGCTTACAGAATGTGCGGGGAGACAGTTTGCAGTGCGGAGTAAAGCGAGGGCAATGAAATACAGAAGAAAAGGAAGTGTTTTAATGCCGTGGGAGAGGAAAACCGCCCATTATCAGAACGATACCACTTCCGGCTCGGGCTTCGTGGTGGCGGCGACAGAGGACACATAGAGCACGGGACCCTCGCCCTGATACGCCTCGCACTGCTCGACCTTGACGGTGGCGTGTATCTTCACCCACTCCTTGTCGCGGTACTTGTCCAACCCCTCGCCGCGGCAGACCAGTGCCAGAAACTGCTTGTCCTTGTCGCAGCAGACCATGGCGAAGCGGCCGGGGCAGTGGATGCCCCTGAACTTCCTTGAGTGGCACATCATCGCTTTGAAGGAGACCTCGATGCCCGTATAACGGGCGGGATTGTCCATGATGTCCACATACCACACGCCGTAATCCTCATCGGGAACCTCCAGCTTGCCGCCGCTCAGATCGAACGGGGACATCTCCGGGGTGACATACTCCTCGCTCGTGCCGTCCTCGTTCTCCAGATAAATGTCGGCGCGGCGGTTGACCATGCGCAGATTGCGGCTGCGGAGCTGTGTGCGCAGCTGCTCGTCGCAGTGGTCGAATATCAGCAGGTCGGCGTTGGTGATCTTCTCCATCATCAGCTGTCCCATGTTCTTGACATACATCTCGAAGGTGCGCGCATCGACAAGGCACATGATCTGATAGAGTATCCAGTTCGCGGGCAGTCCCTCGCGGTAAAGCCGCTCCATGCTCCACATGCCGTTGTACTCCACAATGACCTGCTTGGGGCGGTACTGCTTTTCCAGCTTCTTCAGAAAGTCGGGGGTAAGCTGCTCCTCGTTCTCCACGGTGCAGGTGAACACATTGGAAAGGCACTTGGGGTCATAGTCCAGCTCGCCCTCCTCGCACCGCAGCAGCAATGTGCGATCCTCGGCGGCGAAGCCGTCGCGGAGGATGCCGTTGATAAAGCTCGTCTTTCCGGCGTCCAGAAAGCCGGAAATAAGGTAAACAGGAATATCCATGGTATACCGCTCCTTACAGCCCGAACAGAGCCGCCAGCTTGTCCTCCTTCAGCTCGGAGCCGATGACGCACAGGCGACCCGTGTAGTCGGCCGCGCCGCGCCGTATCTGGTGCTCCTGCGGCACGAAGTCATAGTGCAGCCACTCGCCGCCGTCGGCGGCGGGGACGATGCCCTTGGCGCGGAGGATCGCGCCGTACTCGCCGCTGTCCAGCGCGGTGAGGATACGCTCCAGCTCACCTTCGGTAAAGGGCTTCACGGTCTCCGTGCCCCAGCTGGTGAACACCTCATCGGCGTGATGATGGTGATGGTGACAGGCGCAGTGCGGGTCGTCGCACTCCTCACCGTCGTGGTGATGGTGATGCTCGTGCTCATGCTCATGCTCATGGTCATGGTCATGATGGTGGCAATGCGCATGTTCATCGTGCTCATGCTCGTGCTCATGTTCGTGCTCGTGCTCATGCTCGTGTTCCGCCTCATCCGCCTCGTGCTCGGCGCACATTTTTGCCAGCAGCTCATCGGCCAGCGACACCTTCTCGATGGCGGACAGAACGGCCTTGCCGTCCAGCTGATCCCACGGTGTCGTGAGGATGGCGGCGTTGGGGTTCTTCTCGCGCAGGAGAGCCACGGCACTCTCCAGCTTCTCCTGACTCAGCCGCTGTGTGCGGGAGAGGATGATCGTTCCGGCGGACTCGATCTGGTTGTTGTAGAATTCGCCGAAGTTCTTCATGTACACCTTCACCTTCGTGGCGTCTGCCACGGTGACGAAGCTGTTGAGCTTCATGTCGGGGACATCTCTGACGGTGTTCTCCACCGCCACGATCACATCGCTCAGCTTACCCACGCCGGACGGCTCGATGAGAATACGGTCGGGGCGGAACTGCTCGTGGACATCCTTCAGTGCCTTGTTGAAGTCGCCCACCAGCGAGCAGCAGATGCAGCCGGAGGACATCTCGCTGATCTGCACGCCGCTGTCCTTGAGGAAGCCGCCGTCGATGCTGATCTCGCCGAACTCGTTTTCGATGAGCACCAGCTTCTCGCCGATGAACGCCTCCGCCAGCAGCTTTTTGATGAGGGTGGTCTTGCCCGCACCGAGGAAGCCCGATACAATATCAATCTTTGTCATAGTAAAACCTTCTTTTCTTCGCCGCACGGGGCGGCGCAAATTCTTTCACTTATATAATAGCGTATTTTTCCGAAAATGCAAGAGGCAGCGCACTATGCGCACACGCACCGCCGTACTGTGCCGTGCAAAATTCCGCCGGCGGCGCATGAACACCCTGTCCCGCCGCATAAGCATGAAAAAAACGCTTGGAGGCGACCCTATGAAAAGACGGATAGCACCCCTGCTGGCGGCGGTCTGTATGCTGGTGCTCCTGACGGCACACGCAGCGGCAGCGGAGCTGCCGCTGACCTCACGCGCTGCGCTGCTGATGGAGAAAACCACGGGGCAGGTGCTTTTTGCACAAAACGAGCATGAGAAGCTGGAGCCTGCCAGCGTCACCAAAATCATGACGCTACTGCTGACCATGGATGCCATCGACAGCGGTGCGCTGGCGTATGACGATGTGGTGACGGTCTCCGCCAACGCCGCGGGCATGGGCGGCAGTCAGGTCTTTCTGGCCGAGGGCGAGCGCATCACCGTGGAGGAGCTGCTCAAGTGCGTCTGCGTTTCCTCCGGCAACGACGCGGCGGTCGCGCTGGCGGAAAAGGTGTCCGGCGTCACGGAGCTGTTCGTGGAGCAGATGAACAACCGCGCCCGTGGGCTGGGCATGAACGACACGCACTTTGTCAACCCCACGGGGCTGACGGCGGCGGGGCATGTGACCTCCGCCTACGACATCGCCCTGATGAGCCGCGAGCTGCTGACGAAGCATCCTGACATCCGAAATTTTACGACCATCTGGACGGACTCCATTCGCGGCGGCACCTTTGACCTTGCGAACACCAACAAGCTCATTCGCTGGTACGAGGGGGCTACGGGGCTGAAAACGGGCTACACCGCCTCGGCAGGCTACTGTATCAGTGCCACCGCCGAGAAGGAAGGCATGGAGCTTATCGCCGTCGTCATGAAGGGAACGACCGCCGACCGGCGCAATGCCGATGCCAAGGCTCTGCTGAACTACGGCTTTTCCGCCTACGCGCTCCTCTCTGCGGGCAGCGGAGAGCCGCTCCCCGACCTGCCCGTCACCATGGGCGAGGCGGACATCGTGGCTCTGACCCTGCCCGAGGAGGGAATCACCGCCGTGGTGGAGAAAGCACGGCTTGCCGCCGTGGAACGCCGTCTGGAGCTGCCCGCGTCGCTCCCGGCACCGATAGCGGCGGGACAGCCGGTGGGTACGCTGACGCTGTGCAGCGGCGGTGCGGAGCTGCTGACGGTGCCCGTGCTGGCAGCGCAGGCCGTTCCCGCCCGAAGCTGGGGACGCATCTTCACGGATCTTTTGCGCATGACGGTGTTCGCCGCGTGAGAGAGGGAAGCGCAAGGGGGAAAACAGGGCGCAACGCCCGTTTTCCCCTTGTATTTTTACCCGAAAGGTTGTACGATATAGGGTGAAATAAATGTGCTGTACGACAGGAGGTACTTACCATGCTACAGGTTGACCTGCAAAATGTCCGCCGCTTCATTTCACTGCCCTACGAGGCGGCACTGTCGCCCCGTCTGCGCATTGCCCACAACCACCTGCAAAGCGGCAATGGCACGGGCGGCGAGTTTACCGGCTGGGTGCATCTGCCGAGGGAGTTCGACAGGGCGGAGCTTGCGCGCATCAAGGCGGCGGCGAAGAAAATACAGTCCGATTCACAGGCGTTGGTGGTCATCGGCATCGGCGGGTCGTATCTGGGCGCACGGGGCGTTATCGAGTGCCTGCGCTCCCCCAACTACAACCTGAAGCGGAAAAGCACCCCCAACATCTACTTCATCGGCAACGGCCTCTCCTCCGACGCGCTGAGCGAGGTCATGGAGCTGGTGGACGGCGTGGACTTCTCCGTCAATGTCATCTCCAAGTCCGGCACGACGACCGAGCCGGCCGTGGCGTTCCGCTTCTTCCGCAGACTGCTGGAGGAGAAGTACGGTGCGGAGGGCGCGGCGCGGCGCATCTACGCCACCACCGACGCGCACAGGGGTGCGCTGAAGTCGCTGGCGGACACCAAGGGCTACGAGGAATTTGTCGTGCCCGACGACATCGGCGGGCGGTACAGCGTCCTCACCGCCGTGGGGCTGCTGCCCATCGCCGTGGCGGGCATCGACATCGATGCGCTTATGGGCGGCGCATCGGAGATGATGGACACCTGTGCCCTGCCCGATATGGCCGCCAACCCCGCGTGGCAGTACGCGGGAGCGCGGTATGAGCTCTACCGCTCAGGGAAGAAGATCGAGCTGCTGGCGGCGTATGAACCCGCATTCCGCTTTATGACGGAGTGGTGGAAGCAGCTCTACGGCGAGAGCGAGGGCAAGGAGAACAAGGGCCTGTTCCCCGCCGGTGTGGAGTTCACCGCCGACCTGCACTCCATGGGGCAGTATATCCAGCAGGGCGAGCGGCATTTGCTGGAAACTGTCGTGCGCTTTGGCGCGTCTAAAAACGAAAACCCCGTCCCCTATGACGAGACGGACGGCGACGGTTTGAACTTCCTTGCGGGCAGGAGTATGGACTTCATCCGCGAGCAGGCGATGGACGGCACCCTGCTGGCGCATGTGGAGGGCGGCGTGCCCAACATCACCCTGCGCACCGGCCCCGTGGACGAGCGGACGCTGGGCGGGCTGATCTACTTCTTCGAGTATGCCTGCGGGCTGTCCGGCTATCTGCTGGATGTCAACCCATTCGACCAGCCGGGCGTGGAGGCGTACAAGAAGAACATGTTCGCCCTGCTGGGCAAGCCGGGCTACGAGGAGCTGCGGCAGGAGCTGCTGGCCAAGCTGGAAAAGTAAAAATCACCAAAAATAAGTTTACTTTTTCTTCATTGCTATTTCCCTGTTGTTATGGTATGCTGTATACAGGTGGAAACCACCAAAGACAAAGGAGTGATTTCTTATGGTTAGATTGATCATGGGTGCCAACGGTGCCGGTAAGACGAAGCAGCTCATCGAGCTGATCCACACAAGCGTTGATGCCGAGTCCGGCAGCGTGGTGTGCATCGAGCCGAAGGGCGACATGACCTACGACGTCAGCTACAATGTGCGTCTTATCAACGCCGGCGAGTACGATGTGGATTCTTTTGACTGCCTGCGCGGGTTCCTGTGCGGACTGTATGCGGGCAATTACGATATTTCCCATGTGTTTCTGGACAACCTCTGCAAAATCGCGGGCAGCACCGACCTGCCCTCGGTCGAGAAGTTCCTGAACTGGCTTGATCGCTTCAGCGAGCGCAACGGCGTCAAGTTTACCGTCACCATCAGTGCCTCTGAGGATATCGCCACGGAGGGCATGAGGCAGTACATCTGAACCGCGCAAAACGAGCACCCGTCAGGGTGCTCGTTTCAGCTTCCGCGTTATGACCGCGTTTCATTCCTCTGTATACGCCCCTTTCTTCCCGAACAGGAGAAATATATATGGCGGCAACAGCCACACGACGGCGTTGCTTACCCATTGCAGAAATTAAACTTGCCTTACCTACGGGATTGGTGGTACAATAGGATGCATGGGCGCAGTGGCACCCATGCATTTTCTGACAGGAGGGCGCGATATGATCTCCACGAAGGGCCGCTATTCCATCCGCATACTGCTGGATCTGGCGGAGCACCGCAGCGGCGAGTTCATTCCCATGAAGGCGGTGGCCGCACGGCAGGACATCTCCCTGAAGTATATCGAGCGGCTCATGCCCGCCCTGAAATCCGCCGGACTGGTCGAGAGTGTCCACGGCATCGGCGGCGGCTACCGCCTGACGCGGGAGCCGGAGGAGTACACGCTCTGGGAGATACTGGAGCTGGCGGAGGGCGACCTCGCGCCCGTCACCTGCCTTCAGCCGGACGCGCCGCTATGTGAGCGGGCGGGCGAGTGCCGCACGCTGGGCGTGTGGCAGGGCTTTTACAAGCTGACGAAGGACTACTTTTCCCGCATCACGCTGGCCGACCTGATGAACACCCCTGCGGGGGATAATTATGTGATATGAGAGGAAAAGAGCCGCGTCCGAGGACTGACACTGTTTAAGATAAGGACTGTAAAGGGAGAAAACTCCGCTTTTTCTGCTCGCTATACGCCAGAAACCCGGCTGCCGCTTAATGCGCAGCCGGGTTCTTCGACAGGCTGAAAAAAGAAAGCCCGAGGGCTTTCTTTTTTTATTGTCTCAATACGCCACGCCCCAGTAGATGTCGGTGGTGCATTCCTTGCCGCAGACAGGGCACTTCCCCGTCGTGCCGGACTGCTTGAGCGGCATACAGCGGCTGGACACGCCCGCCTTTTCCTTCATGGCCAGCTCGCACTCCAGACTGCCGCACCACTTCGTGCGGGCGAAGCCGCCCCTGCCCTGCACCATATCCCTGACCTGCTCCCACGAGGTCATGTCGAAGGTGTTGTCCTCCAGATTCTTGGCCGCCATCGCGTACAGGTTGTCGTGGACATCCTGCAAAAGCTGCCTGACGCTGCTCTCCAGCTCGGTCAGGGGAACGAAGGTCTTCTCGCCGGTGTCGCGGCGGGCGATGCAGCACTGCCCCTTCTCCATGTCCTTGGGGCCGATCTCTACACGCAGGGGAACGCCCTTCATCTCGTACTGGGCGAACTTCCAGCCCGCAGACTGGTCGCTGTCGTCCATGATGACGCGCAGGTCGATATTTTCCAGACGCGCCTTGAGCGCGGCGGCGGCATCGAGAACGCCCTCCTTGTGCTGGGCGACGGGGATGACCGCCACCTGAATGGGCGCGATGGCCGGCGGCAGGACAAGGCCGTTATTGTCGCCGTGGGTCATGATGATCGCGCCGACCAGACGGGTCGTGACCGCCCACGAGGTCTGGAAGGGGTGGTGCAGCTTGTTGTCACGCCCCAGAAAGGTGACATCATACGCCTCGGCGAACTTACTGCCGAAGTAGTGGCTGGTGCCGGACTGGAGAGCCTTGCGGTCCTTCATCATGGATTCGATGGTGTAGGTCGCCTCGGCTCCCGCGAACTTCTCCTTGTCGGTCTTGCGCCCCTTGACCACGGGCATGGCCAGCGACTTCTCGCAGAAGTCGGCGTACAGGTCGAGGATCATCTCCGTCTCGTCGATGGCCTCCTGCGCCGTTTCGTGAATGGTGTGTCCCTCGTGCCACCAGAATTCGCGGCTGCGCAGGAACGGGCGTGTCGTCTTCTCCCAGCGGATGACGGAGCACCACTGGTTATACAGCATGGGGAGCTGGCGGTAGGTCTGCAAAACATTGTGCCAGTGGTCGCAGAACATCGTCTCGGAGGTGGGGCGGAACGCCAGTCGTTCCTCCAGCTTCTCGCTGCCGCCCATCGTCACCCAAGCGGCCTCCGGCGCGAAGCCGGCGACAAGCTCGCCCTCTTTTTTCAGCAAGCTCTCGGGAATCAGGGCGGGCATGGCGACATTCTGATGCCCCGTCTTTTTCAGCGCGGTGTCGATAATGCGCTGTATATTCTCCCAAATGGCATACCCATAAGGTCGCAGGATGGTGAAGCCCTTCATGCTGGAATAGTCCACCAGCTCCGCCTTCAGGCAGATGTCGGTGTACCATTTGGCGAAATCCTCCTCCATGGGAGTGATCGCTTCCACATTTCTCTGATCCTTAGCCATCGTCT
>CAVDXW010000050.1:0-9873 GCA_963613145.1 Bacteroidaceae bacterium
TCCTCCAAATAAAGATTTTCACTTCAAAATCCCTCTCGCCGTCGCAAAAATTGAATTTCAAAGTTTTGTCCTTATCTGGGTTCAGCTATGTTTGGCAAACCTACATTTTCGTAAGTTTCACAAAGAAATTTCCGCATCGCAGGCAAAGAAATACAGTATCCGCTCCGTCACGGGCTTTTCCAGTATCCGCGACAGAGCCTTGGCATAGGCGTCCAGCTGCGGACGGTAGACCTCCGCTCGCTGCGGTGCCTCCGCCGCCGTCACGCGGTCGGTCTTGAAGTCCACCACCGTCAGGCCGTCCTGCGAGGCAAAAACGCAGTCCGCCACACCCTGCAAAAGCATCTCCTCCCCTGCCGCGCCGCTGTCGTAAATGCCCGCGTCCGTCAGCAGTGCGAAGCGGTACTCCCGCCACACCTGCGGCGCGGTGCGTATCCTGTCCGCCAGCGGCGAGCGCAGAAATCGCACCAGCGCGGGGATGTCCAACGCCTCCGCCTGCTCCGCTGTCAGCAGCCGCCGCTGCCGCAGTCCCTCGATGACCGCCGCCACCGCCTCCGTGTGCGGCGGCGTGTCTGCCGGCAGGAACTGCATGACAAGGTGCATGGCGGTGCCGCGCTCGGCACCCGTCAGGCCGTGCTTTTCCTGTAAAAAGCGCGGTTGCTCCGCTGCACTCTCCCAGCTGCGGGGCAGTGCACCCTCGGCGACCTCCTCGTCGATGGCGCGTCCCTTGAGCTGCGTTGCCGTCACCTTGGACGGCGTGACCGCCGCCGCGTTGTGGGCGTATACGAAGCCCAACGCCGCCCTGTCGGGCTGGGGATCGGCCTCCTCCGTCGCGGTCGTCTGCGTCAGCACCTCCACACTCTCCATATCGTCTCCGCCGATGTGGTGCAGCCGCACCGTCAGCCCGGCGGGAGCCTCCGTCAGCTCCGGCGGGCGCACGGCGGCGAAGTCGTGCAGCTCGGCGGCCTGATAGGTGTTCAGCAGCGTCAGCAGCAGCCAGTCGCCGGGACAATTGGCGGCGGACACCGCCTCCGGCGGCACGGGCAGCTCCGTCAGTGCCGCCAGCTCCCGCAGGTGTTTTTCGGGATTCTTGCGTGAGCAGACCATGATAAGCTTTTCCTGCGCACGGGTCATGGCCACATACAGGATGCGCAGCTCCTCCGCCTTGGCCTCGCGCTCCAGCGTCAGTGCCAGTGCGGATTTGGAAACCGTGTCGTACCGAATCCGCCGCTCCACCTCCACGCGCTCCGCGCCCACGCCGAGCTGCGGATGCACCAGCACGGGTCTGTCCATATCCTGACGGTTAAAGCTGCGGTTCAGATCCGCCAGCACCACCACGGGGAACTCCAGGCCCTTGGACTTGTGTACGCTCATAATGCGCACACCGCCCGCCGCCCGTGCTGCGGTGATGGCCGGCGCGTCACCGTTTTCCAGCAGGTGCCGCAGATGGCTCACACAGTCGAAAAGTCCCGTCCTGCCGCCCTGCACCAGCCGCCGTATGTAGTCGTACAATGCCGCCAGCCGCGCCTGCCGCTGTGCGCCGTCCTCCATTGCGCCGAAAACGGCCTCCGCACGGCAGCGGTCGTAGCAGTACCACAGCAGCTTGTCCGCCGAGAGCTCGCGGCTCGCCTGCCGCAGCTCGCGCAGCAGCGTCAGAAACGCCTGCGTATCCTCGCTCTCGTCGCGGCACAGTGCCTCGTAGTAATCGCCCTCCGGCTGGAGTGCGCGTATCTCCGCCAGCCGATCTGCGCTCATGCCCACCAGCGGCGAGCGCAGCACCGCGATCAGGGGCACATCCTGCCGCGGGTTGTCGATGATCTCCAGCAGCGACAGCACCACCGCTACCTCCATGGCGGAAAAGAAATCATCGCTCTCCCCTCCGTCGCAGGGAATACCCTCCCGCTCCAGCGCGGCGGTGAACGATGCCAGCCGCGAGGCGGGTGAGCGCATGAGTATCACGATGTCCTCCGGCTCTACGGGACGCAGCGCGCCGTCCGCGCCGCGCACGGGGAATTTTCCGTCCAGCAGCCGCCGTATCCGCCGCGCCGTAAACCGCGCCTCCGCCTCGGCTCTGTCGAACCGCTGCTCAGGGGTGTCCTCCACGCTGAGGTAGTGAAACTCCGTCTCGCGCTCCGGCGCATCGGGGTAGTATGTCGCGCCGAAGTGGAGATACTGCTCCTGCGTATAGTCAAGCTCGCCCAACTCCCGCGACATGACGGCGGCAAACACGAAGTTGGTCGCATCCAGCACCTCCCGCCGCGAGCGGAAGTTCTTCGTCAGCACCCTCCGCCTCGGCTCGCCGAGGGCGGCCTTGTCCGCGTCGGCATAGGTGCGGTATTTTTCAAGGAATATCCCCGGCTCGGCCAGACGGAAGCGGTAGATGCTCTGCTTCACATCTCCCACGGCGAAGATGTTGCCGCCCTGCCGCGACACGGCGCGGAAGATACAGTTCTGCACCTCGTTGGTGTCCTGATATTCGTCCACCATGATCTCCCGATAGCGGTGGGACACCTGCTCGCCCAGCTCCGTGGGTGTGCCGTCCTCCCCCGCCAGCAGGCGCACGGCGTAGTGCTCCTGATCGGAAAAATCCATGGCGTTGCGCCGCACCTTCTCTGACCGGAACCGCCGATCAAAGTCCGCCGTCAGCTCCAGCAATGCTTCCATCGCGGGCGCGATGGCTCTCAGGTCGCCTATCAGTTCACGCTCCGCCGTCTGATAGGGGGCGGAGAGCTTGGCAATGGCCTTCTTGCACTTCTCCCACACCGCCTTGGCTGCGGCGCGGCAGCTCTCGGCCTCCTCACCCCGTGCTGCACCCAGCTTGCGGAATATCACCTCCACGCCGCCCATGGCATCCCAGCCCTCACGCGCCGCCGCCTCGTATGTCCGCAGCTGTACCGCCGCCTCGGAAAACTGTGCGGCGTAGGCATCGTACACGACCTGACAGTCCTCCATGTCCCGCACGGCGCGCTCCAGCCGCCCCGCCCAATAGAGGGCGCGGCGCACCGTGTCATCCATGATGGTGCGTCCGTACACGCTGTCCGCCAGATGCTCGGGCAGTGTCTTCCAGCTCTCCGCCGCCCGTTCCAGCCATTTTTCGGGGTAGGGGTGGCTTTGCAGTTTGCCGTGAACCTCCGGCACGAGCATTGCCAGTGCCCTGTCGTCCCGGCCGAAGCCGAGCGTCTGCGCCAGCAGCGCACAGCCGTCGTCCCCCGCCTCTATCCGACGGTAGAAGTGCTCCAACGCCTGCTCCAGTGCCCGCTCCTTCAGCAGCGCAGTCTCGGATTCGTCCAGTATGCGAAAATCGGGCGTCAGGCTCCGCCCGTCCACCGGCTCCAAAAGATGCACATGCTCCCGCAGCAGCGCGGCGCAGAAGCCGTCCACCGTCTTGATATCCGCCTGATACACGCGGAACATCTGGCGGCGCAGGTGTTCGTTTTCCGGCTCCTCCGCTACCCGCCGCGCAAGCTCGGCGGCCAGCTTGCTGCGCAGCTCCGCCGCCGCCGCACGGGTAAAGGTGATGATGAGGAAGTCATCGATGTGACAGTGCTCCTCCCGCATGTAGGCAAACACGCGCTCCACCAGCACCTTGGTCTTGCCCGAGCCCGCAGCGGCGGACACCAGCAGACTGCCGTCGCGGTCGTCCACGGCCTCGCGCTGCTGTAGTGTCAGCTCTATCTCAGCCATGCTGCTCCACCTCCCCGTCCACCAACGCCCAGAACTCCTCCGGCGTCGTCTTTTGCAGATAGTGCGGCTTGTCCCGCTTTTCATCGAACCAGCAGGCCGAGAGGAAGGGACACCTGTCGCAGGCACTCTCCTGCGGCCCGCGGCGGCAGGGGTCGGCATCGATATTGCCGCTGCCGAGCTCCTGCGCCACCCTGCGCAGCAGACTGTCCACATACCGCCCCATCTTGCCCATCTGCGCCGTATCCGCGAGGACGCCTGCGGCCAAACCGCTGACCGTGCCGTCCTTTTTCACCGCAATGGGCAGGTAGCAGGGCGACTCCAGCGCGCTGTGCTCCATGGCGGTCAGCACCTGCGGGTCAGAGAGCACCATGCCCGTCCGCCGCAGCTCGTTTTGCAGCAGCGCGGCCAGCTTCTCCGGCGGGATAGCTCGGTCTGCCCGCTTGATTATATCCCGCGCAGGGAGATACAGCACACCCGCCGGCTCCACCTGTGCGCCGAAATACGCTCCGCCGTACCGCCGCAGGGCAAACAGGTACAGCAGCATCTGTATACCAAGACCGTAGCGCACATCCGCTAAATCAAAAGCCTTTTTGCCCGTCTTGTAGTCCACCACGCGCAGATACAGCTTACCGTCCTTCAGCCAACCGTCCACGCGATCCACCTTGCCCGTGACGGACAGCGTGGTGTCCCCCGCCGTCACGGTGATGGCAGGCAGCTCTCCCGTTTTTCCGCCGAAGCCCAGCTCGAACGCCACGGGGCGGAAATCGGAGTTATCCAGCTCGTCGAGCACATTCTCGACGATGGCCAGTGCCGTCTCCCGCAGACGCGAGAACAGATAGCGGAACCGCGCCGACTTCTCGCCGTAGCCGTCGATGACCGTGGCGGCGTACTCCTCCGTATACCGCCGCACCATCTCTGCCAGCTCGCGGCGGGCGGGCCGCTCGCCCTGTGCTTCCACGGATTTCAGGATATTTTCCAGCAGGTAGTGGAGGAAGGTGCCGATCTCGGGAGCCTGAAAATCCGCCCGCGTCCGCTCCTTGGCGCGCAGCCCGTATTCCATGAAATAGCCGAAATGACAGCTTTTCACCCTATCCAAGCGCGAGGCGGACATGGCTATACTGCTGCCATACAGACTGCGTACGGCACGCGGTGACAATCGCCCCCGTCCCATAGCCCGCGCCGCCGCCATCCGCTCCAGCGCGGCACCCTCGCCGTTTTCCGCGAAGTAATGCCACAGCGCACCCTGCGGATTCTGTCCCGCAAGAGCCAGTGCGGGTGCGGGTAGTCCGCAGCGGTACGCGCCGTCCTCGCGCTGCACCGCCACCTGCGGGAACAGCCTGCGGACACGCTCCACCACGAACGACGGCAGCAGCTTTGCGCCCGTCTCGTCGCCCACGCACCACGAAACCGTCAGCGTCTCTGTGGCCTGTACCAACGCGGCATAGATATTCTGCAATTCGTTGCTCAGCGGATCGAAGACGGCATCCGAGAGCAGTATCCCCTGCTGCTGCAAAAGCTCACGCTCCTGTTCATCCAGAATACCTGCCGCCGTCTCCACCGTGGGCAGCACATGATCGTTCGCACCGAGCAGGAACAGGTGCTTCACCGTGTGGCGGTCGTTGCGCGTCAGGGAGCTGACCTTCACCTGATCCAGCGTGGCAGGGATGGTCGCCACCGCGTACTGGCTGAGCGTCAGCCGCAGCAGGCGGGCAAACTCCTCGCCGTCCACCTCCGTGTCGCCCAGCAGCTCCACGAACTGATCGAGCACCGTGCAGAATATGTGCCATATCTGGGCGTACTCCTCCGCCGCCTGCACCTGTCCCGCGCCGCGCAGCTCCTCCTGCCTCCGGCGCAGCAGCTCCGGCGTTCCCGCGTTCTGAGCAAACCTGTAAAGCACTTCCGCTTTATCTCTAACGGTTTTATCGGCGGTCATGCCCTCGCTGAGCGGCAAAAAGAGGCCGCGCACCTTTCGGCGCAGACGGTTGATCTCCGCAAGCTCCTCGCGGCGGTAGGCGGTCATCTCCCTGCCGTAGCCGTCGGGGTCGGCTGTCCAGTCCGTGTCGCGCAGCCACATTTTGCCGCGGATCTCCCAGCGAATCGCGTAGTTTTCCAGCAGGTCGCACTCCGCCGCCGTCACCTCGGTCATGCCGGTTTTCAGGCAGCGGAACACATCCTCGTACTCGAAGCCGCCCGTCACCGCGTCCACAGCGGACAGGAGCAGCGTCAGCACGGGCTGCTCCAGTATATCGCTGCGGCGGCTGATGTAGGCGGGAATGTTGTCGCGGCGGAACACCGCCTCCAGCAGCGGGCCATAGATCTCCATGCTCCGCGCCGCCACCGCCATATCACGCCAGCGGACGCCGCTTTGCGCCAATCTGCGCAGCCGGGCGGAGACATATTCCACCTCGGAATAGGCGGTGTGCGCCTGATACAGTGCGATGGGCGGCGTGTCCCCCTGCCACGGCGCGTCTGTGCCGTAAAAATGCCTTTCAAGGTGTGCAAATGCTGTATCAGCATTATTTACAAGGTTTTTTACTTCACAGGTAACGCCGCATTCCTTTGCCATCCTTTGCAGACGGTGGCACTGCCGTATGCCGTTCTGAAAGAGCTGTGGGTCGCTGTTGTCGCCCAAAAGCGTGACGGTGAGGGAGTGCGCCTGCTTCAGCGCGGCGGCGAGGATGTCCTCCTCCACGCGGTTGAAGTAGGAAAATCCGTCGATGTAGATGTCCTTGCCGCGCAGATACGACGAATCCGGCAGCGCATCACACAGCTTCTGCACCCGTGAGCGCACATCGAAATCCCCGCCGTGCAGCCGCGCATCGTAGGCGGCGAAGAGCAAAGCAGTGGAGCGCAGCTTGTCCCCTGCCGCCCCGGGGATGTCCCGCACCTGCTGCACCAGCAGCTCCGGCGGTATTCTGTAGGCGTACAGCTCGTCCGCAAGCTCCACCAGCTCGCGCAGGAACGCAGGCCGCTGCGAGGGACGGGCAAACACCGTCAGGAAGGACGAGACCTCTTGCAGGGCGCGGCGCATCATCAGCAGCTTGCCGCCGTTGTCCAGCGTGATGTCAGACAGTCCGCCCGTCTGCGACAGGACACGAGTGGCGAGGCTCTGAAAGCTGAGCACCTCACTGTCGCGGCTGGCAGTGTCGCCGAGTGTGCGGCAGAGATCCAGCTCCGCCTCGTGCGTGGCATGTTCGGGAACGAGAAGCACCTGTGGCCGCTGAAGCCGCTGCAATGCAATGGCTTCAAGCACCGCACGGCTCTTGCCCGCACCGGCGCGGCCTGTGATGATTTGCATTTCCACGGTGTCACCTCCCATCGGTTTATCGGACATAGTATACCGCAAATCATCGCGTTTGGAAAGAGGAGACTTTTCAACAGACTGAGGAGCACCCCCGGCGGGGTGCTCCTGTTTCGGTAATTTGGCGGCGAGGAACAGGTCTCAGTGCATGGGGCAGCCATGGTGCTCCTCCCCCTCTGCCTCGCGCCGCGTAGCGCGGACGCAGATCATCTCGCCCGTGATGGAGACGGCGATCTCCTCCGGCGTGACCGCCTTGATCGCCGTGCCTACGGGGGTGTGGACAAATGAGATGGCTTCCTCGCTTATCCCCGCCTCGCGGAGCCGCCGGTTAACGAAGGCCGTTTTTTTCCGCGAGCCGATCACGCCGACATAGGCGGTAGGAATGCGCAGCACCTGCACCTCGGTTTGAAAGTCGTGCTCATGCCCGTTGGTCATGATGACCAGATAGTCCTCCGCCGTAACGGTCAGATAGTCCGCGATATGCTCGTAGTCGCCGCAGATCGTCGCATCCGCCTGCGGGAAATTCTCCGCCGTGGCAAAGCCGGGGCGGTTGTCGAACACCACGGGGCGGAAGCCCACGGTGCGCAGCAGCGGCGTGAGGGCGCGGGCGATATGCCCCGCGCCGAAGATCAGAACACGCTCTCCCACCGGCAGCGGCAGGGAAACGCTGCCGTCCTCCGGCTCCGGCGCGTCCGTCACGCGGGGCGCAGTGCCATTCAGCGGCAGAACGAGCCAGCCCGCGATGCGCTCACGCACACGGCGCAGCACCTCGGCGGCGATGCTCTCCCAGCGAGTGTCGGCCACGGGTGCGGCGGTAAAGAGCACCGTAACATCGCCGCCGCAGACCATGCCCAGCTCACAGTCTCTGCCGAGCTTGAACTCGCGGAGGACGGGGACGCTCTCTCCCGCCAGCAGGGACTGCGCCAGTTCGATGGAGCGCAGCTCCACCGCGCCGCCGCCGATGGTGCCGGAGAGCAGGCCGCCCGCCCCCACCAGCATCTGGCTGCCCCTGCCTCGCGGCGCGGAGCCATCATCCCAGATGATGGTGACCAGAACGGTGTCGTTCTTTTTCTCCCGCTGATAGAGCAGGGTTTGGAAAATGCTGTTCATGCACTACTCCTTTCAGAAGACAAGGGAAGGGTGCGCACCCCTCCCCTTTGATACCTGTTACGCGGCGGCATCCATGTGAGGACATCGGTGCAGACGGGGGTGAGATTTTCAATACGCTGTTTATTTTACAGGATAACGGGAAAAAAGCAAGGGGCATTGTGCGGCATTGTCGCACATTTGTCCTGAAATGGGAAATTCGCGGTCTGCCGCCGCTCCGACATGGGAAATGCAGGGCAAAAAGGTATTGCATTTCGCGCTCTAAAGCGTTACTATATCCCCATTATAAACGCCCTGCGCCCGACAGCGGACGCTGCGGCGGAATCAGAACAAGGAGGAAACGCCATGTACTATCAGGTTTCCAAGGAATTTTTCGATAAGCTGCCCAACGCCTATTTCGGCGCGGTGGCGGTGCGCGGGCTCGATAACACCCGCGACATAGCCGAGCTGGAGGCCATGCTCGCCGAGAATGTCGCCGCGTGTGAAGCGTATTTCACGGGCAAGAAGCCCAAGGAAACGGAGGACATCCTCCCCTACCGTGCGGCGTTTACCGCCCTCGGCATCAATCCCAACAAGTTCATGTGCTCCATCGAGGCACTGCTGACCCGTATCGCCAAGGGAAAGGGCTTCCCCCATATCAACGCGGCGGTGGATCTGGGCAACGCGGTGTCCATCAAGCACCGTCTGCCGATGGGTGCGCACGATCTCGACAGCATCGAGGACGGTCTGGAGGTTCGTCTGGCCATGGAGGGTGACACCTTCATCCCCTTCGGCTCCACGGAGGAGGAAGCCCCCGACATCGGCGAGGCGGTATACGCCTGCGGCCATGAGATACGCACACGCCGCTGGACATGGCGGCAGTCGGAGCGCGGCAAGATAACGGAGAGCACCTCGGCGATACTGTTCCCTATCGACGGCTTTTCCGATGTGAACGCCGCCGAGGTACAGGCGGCGGCGGACGAGCTGGTGGAGCTGCTGCGCAAATACTTCGGCGATGGGCTGGAGATCGAAACCGGCACCGTGACGAAGGAGCAGCCGCGATTTGAGTTTTTCAAGTAAAGACAGGAAAAAGGAAGGCACCCACAGGGTGCCTTCCTCCGGTCACGCTGAGAGGCGGAAGTCATCACGACTCCCTCCTCTTTGTTAAGCGTCATATTACTACGGTGCTTTTTCTTGCTCGGAAAAATAGTTATTCGAGAATTGTAATCCAATCTTCGTTAAACTCTATTCCTTTAAGAACATCATTCTTTTGTAGTGTGGGTGGCTTTCTTACTTGGAATTTCACTGCTTCATCTGGAACTTCTGTATGAATTGTAAACTGCGAACCATGCGGTTGCCAAGTAAAGCACACCTTTTCATTATGATCTAACCCAATCAAGTTGCCATTATTATTAACTTCCCAATGGTAATCGGTTGTCCTATATCTTACAGTTTCCTCCTCAAACAGCCTGCAAGAGAGCAAGTCATAACTTCTAACTAAGATACCAGTTCTTACTCTGCTGTAATGGTCTGTTGCTATATTTATTCTCTCGTTCCAAATATTCAAAACAGCTTCACCTGTCTTTTGAACATCCTTATGCGGGTCAGTAATGCCATAAGAGTAATCGGGAGAGCATCTTCCGCTAATCAACCTTACGCTGGTACTTGAAAATGGGTCTTTTGCTTTTACCGTTTTCATTGACCAGCAATTTTTGTCAAGAACCACATCTGCAATCCCGACAGGTGAATCAAGGTGTGTTCCTCCAATTGCATCGGCAAAGGCATCGCCCCAATCGTTGCCGGAT
>CAVDXW010000051.1:0-9844 GCA_963613145.1 Bacteroidaceae bacterium
AAAATAGGTAGTGCCAACACTGACCCCGCGACATCCGTCGCGGGGTTTTGCTTTGTCGGAAAGAGTTTGCAGATGAACAAAAGCACCCACAAGGGTGCTTTTTATTATTCTGTGCTCTTAGGTGGTTGCAGATGCCTCCACATTTTCTTTTCCAGCGACCCATACACCACCGAGCAGGGGAGAATATTATTGAACGCTTGCAGCTGCGCGGCAGGGTCGGTCAGCGTGTCCGACTGGTTGATGAAGAGTACATCGAAGCCCCCCTCCTTGGCCAGCACGCGGGCTGCGATTTCCGAAGTGATGGGCGTATCTGTGGTGACCTCCGCCAGCTCTGCATATAAATCCGAACGGTGGGCAGCGGTCTGGATGGGTGTTCCCAGTGCAGAGGCACCAAACACGCAAACGGTCAGGTTTCGCTCTGCGGGGAGGACGGGCTCCCACGGCGCATGTGCCTTGGCGGGCAGACGCTTGGAGCCGTCTGCCTCCACCAGCACGAAATCGGCAGCGGACTGCCAGTCGGGAAACGAGGGTACGGTCAGTTTTCCATCAGCGGTGAACGAGCCCGCGCAGACGATACGGCTGCGGGCGAAGCCCTGCCGCAGCTCCGACTCGGTGGCGGCAAAGGGACACCAATTGGGGCACAGGATGTGCGTGGTGGTGGCGAGCAGCACCGTGCCGCGCTTCGACAGCTCCTGTGCCAGCACACGGAGCATGGAGGTCTTTCCGCCGCTGCCGATGACCGCCGTCAGGCCGGGTCGAATGCCCAGCAGCTCCCTCAATTCCATTTTGCCCCTCACCTCACTTTACGGACATTGTAGCATAAAAAAAATCCTCCGTAAAGACTTGACATGGACAGACAATGGAGGTAAAATACGAAAAGTAAGAAAAGTTATACTTGTGTCACTAAAAGGAGCGCGCATATGAGCAGAGAGGAACGCTATTTCATGAGCAGCGTGAAAATCGGCCCCAAGGGACAGATTGTGATACCCAAGGAGGCGCGGGACATGTTCGGCTTGCAGCCGGGAGACACGCTGGTGCTGCTGGGCGACAGGAAAAAGGGGCTGGCCTTGCAGACGGCGGACAAGTTGAACCCGCTGCTCAAGAGCGTATTCAACAGCCTGCCCGATGGGGAAGCGGAGGAAGGGGACGAATGAATATGCTGGAGGTACGGGGTCTTACGAAGCACTACCCATCGTTCACCCTGCGTGATGTCTCCTTTTCCGTGCCGCAGGGTGCGGTGATGGGCTTCATCGGGCGCAACGGCGCGGGCAAAAGCACCACGCTCAAGTCCATCCTCGGCATGGTGAAGCCCGACGCGGGCGCAATCAGCGTGTTCGGCATGGACTACGCCGCCAACGAGCGGATAATCCGCCGCGAGCTGGGCGTGGTGCTGGGCGGCATCGACTTCTATCCTAAGAAGCGGGTGGGTGTCATCACCGATGTGACGCGCCGTTTTTACGACAACTGGGACGAGGAGAAATACCGCCATTACGCGGAGCTGTTCCGCATTGACGAGAGCAAGCGCGTGGATCAGCTCTCCAGCGGTATGAAGGTCAAGTACATGCTCGCGCTGGCTCTGAGCCACAACGCCCGATTGCTGTTGCTGGACGAGCCGACGAGTGGGCTGGATCCCGTGTCGCGGGACGAGCTGGCGGAGCTGCTGGCAAGGGTAGCGGCGGACGGACAGCGCAGCGTGCTGTTCTCCACGCATATTACCTCCGACTTGGAGAAGTGCGCCGACCATATCGCCTTCATCAGGGAGGGAGAACTGCAATACAGCGGGACATTGGCCGACTTCCGCGATTGCTATTGCGGCGAGGGCGATACGCTGGAGGACATCATCGTGCGCATGGAGAGGAGACCGTGGGATGAAAACGCTGTTATATAAGCAGCTGCGGCTGGTCTGCCACCCTATGACGCCCGTTTTCTGCCTGTTCGGAGTGATGGTGCTCATACCCAACTACCCGTATACGCTGCTGTTTTTCTATGTCATGCTGGGGCTGTTTTTTACCTTTCTAAATATGCGCGAGCAGCGTGACCTCCACTATACCGCGCTGCTGCCCGTGCCCAAGCGCGATGCGGTGCGGGTGGGCTGCCTGTTTACGGCACTGGTCGAGCTGCTGTCGCTGGCGGTGCTGGTGCCGTGTGTGCTGCTGGCGGTGCGATTACAGCCGGAGAAGCACAATTTGGTGGGACTCAACCCCAATCTGGCACTGTTTGCCGCAGGATTTCTGCTGTACGCGGTGTTCAACGGTGTGTTTTTGCCGTCCTTTTACGCAAACGGCTACAAGGTGGGCACGGCATTCATCAAGGCCATCGTCCCCGCCGCGCTTGCAATGCTCGTATGCGAGGCACTGCCGCACCTCCCCGCGCTGACATGGATAGATGCTTTGGACACCGCCGCGCAGGTGCGGATGATGCCCCTCCTTGCCGGCAGCATCGTTATCTATGCGGGCTGCACGGTGCTCGCAGTCAGGGCAGCGGAGAGAGCGTATGAAAGGCTGGACATGTAAGGAAAGACAGGCACCGCCTGTCTTTCTTTACAGCAGCCGGCGCATATCCTCCGGCAGGGGAGCCGTCACTTCGATGACCGCGCCCGTGAGGGGGTGCGTCATGCGCAGGTGATAGCTGTGCAGGGCAGGACGGGCGATAAGCTCTCTGTCCTCCGTGCCGTACAGCCAGTCTCCCGTGAGCGGATGCCCGATGGCGGCCATGTGTACCCGCAGCTGGTGGGTACGCCCCGTGGTGGGTGTCAGCCGCAGCAGGGCGCGGCCATGCGCACTCGACAGAACCTCATAATGCGTGTGGGCGGGAGCCCCCTGCGCATCGACCTGCCGCCGCAGCAGCGAGCCCTCGGCGCGCCCCAGCGGGAGGTCGATGTCGCCCTCCGGCGGTTGAGGGACACCCTCACACACGGCACGGTAGTCGCGCCGAAAGCCATCCGTGTGCAGCAGGGTCATGCAGCGGGCGTGGATAAAGCCCGTCTTGGCGGCGGCCATCACGCCGGTCGTGCCGCGGTCAAGGCGGTTGACGGCGTGAAAGCTGTCACTGTGCAGGTAGTGTGCGACCGCACCCGCAATGGTGGCGGTCTCCTCCGTCAGTGCGGCGGGATGGATGGCGATGCCCGCAGGCTTGTTGATAAGCAGCAGATCCTCATCCTCGTACAGAATGTCCAGCGGGAAATCCACCGGCAGGATGTGGGGATTTTCCCCCGGCAGGTCGGAGACATCCACCGCCAGTACCTCGCCGCGGCGCACCGCATAGCGCACGGTGACGGGTGCACCGTTGACGGTGACGGCCTGACGGAATTTCAGGCGGCTGAGAAAGCTCCCCGAGATGCCCCACAGACGGCGGAGCAGGACTTTCACACTCTGCCCGTCCTCGGCGGCGGTAACGGTGTGGGTCAGCAGGCGCATGGGCGGCTCTCCTTTCCGAATTTTGTTGAGATAAGTATAGCAGAAACGGAGAAAACATGGTATACTTACCTCACAAAAAAATTGAAAGAGAGGGCGACCTATGGCATCCAAGGTTTATTTTGCCGACCTGCGGGCGGATGTGCATGAAAATCTCCAACAGAAGCTGACCCGCCTGATGAAGACGGCGGGCATGGGTGACATCGACTTTCAGGACAAATTCACGGCCATCAAGCTGCACTTTGGCGAGCCGGGGAATCTGGCGTTCCTGCGTCCCAACTGGGCGAAAACCGTGGCGGACTTCGTGAAGGAGCGCGGCGGCAAGCCGTTTTTGACCGACTGCAACACACTCTATGTAGGCGGGCGGAAGAACGCGCTGGATCACATGGACAGTGCCATGCTCAACGGCTTCCATCCCATGACCACGGGCTGTCAGATCATCATTGCCGACGGCTTGAAGGGCAGCGATGAGGTGGAGGTACCTGTCCGCGGTGGCGAGTATGTGAAGAACGCCAAAATCGGCAGGGCGGTCATGGACGCGGATGTGTTCATCTCCCTGAGTCACTTCAAGGGACATGAGCAGGCGGGCTACGGCGGCTGCCTGAAGAACATCGGCATGGGCTGCGGCAGCCGCGCCGGAAAGATGGAGCAGCACAACGCGGGCAAGCCCCATGTGGCGCAGAAGCATTGCATCGGCTGCGGGCAGTGCCGCAGGATATGCGCCCACGACGCACCCATCATCGAAAACGGCAAGGCACACATCGACCACGACAGATGTGTCGGCTGCGGGCGGTGCATTGCCGTCTGTCCCAAGGATGCCGTGCGCATCAACTGGGACGAGACGACCACCAACCTCAACTGCAAGATCGCCGAGTACACCAAGGCGGTGGTGGACGGCCGCCCCTGCTTCCACATCTCGCTGGTCATTGATGTCTCGCCCAACTGCGACTGCCACAGCGAGAACGATATGGCGATCATCCCCAATGTGGGCATGTTCGCCTCGTTCGACCCCGTGGCACTGGATATGGCGTGTATAGATGCCGTCAACGCACAGACGCCGCTGCACGGCTCTGCGGCGGACGGCGGTACACACGACCCCGTACACGGGTACGACCACTTCCAGCATATTCATCCCGACACCAACTGGCGCAGCTGCCTTGCGCACGCCGAAAAAATCGGCATAGGCACGAGGGAGTACGAGCTGATTAAAATCTGAGCTGCGCAATAAGGCCGCCGCAGGATTCTCCTGCGGCGGCGCGTTTATTTTGCTGTTTTGCGATTCCCTCGTGTTTCCGCTCAGTCCATGTGGGGCCGCTCATCGCCCATGAAGAACACCGCCACCGTGCCCTGTCCCGCGTGGGAGCCGATGATGGTGCCGATGTCGCACAGGCGGATTGTTCCCCTGAGCTTCGGGAACCGCTCCTCCAGCGCGTTGATGAGCAGGTGCGCGTCCTCGGGGCACTGGCTGTGGCAGACGAAGCATTTCCCGTCGTAATCCCTGCCGTTCCGGGCGCACTGCTCCATGGTGTCCACCGTGACCTCAATGGCCTTTTTCCTGCCGCGTACCTTGCTGTATGCCTTGATAGCCCCCTTGTCGTCCAAGCGCATGATGGGGCAGATGTTCAGCACCGTGGCGACCGTGGCCGCCGTGCCGGACACGCGCCCCGTGCGGCGGAACTGCGTCATGTCGGTGGAAAAGAACTGGTGGTGTACCCTATTGCGGTTGTCGAGCACCCACTGCGCCGTCTCCTCGAGCGACCTGCCCGCGTCGCGCAGGTCGGCGGCACAGTCCACCAGCAGTCCGTAGCCGCTGGAGGAGCACAGCGAGTCGATGACGATCAGCCTTTGGTTGGGGTACCTGCTCTTTAATTCCTCCGCCGCCAGATAGGCGTTGTTCACGGAGCAGGACTGGCCGGAGGTGAAGGCGATGTGCAGCACATCGCCGCCCTTTTGCAGCAGCTTCTCGAAAAACTCCGTATAGCCCGCCACATTGATCTGGCTGGTCTGGGGCAGCTTGCCCTCCTTCAAAAACTGATAAAAGCGGGGCAGAGCCTGCGGGTCGCGCCCCATGTCGTCATCGTATTCCCTGCCGTCCACGACATAGGTATAAAACAGCACGGGGACGTCCCGGCTCTCCATATAAGAATACGGCAGATCCACCGTAGAGCAGCAGCTTAGTGTAAATTTCCTTTCCATAGCGTCCTCCTAATACATTATATTACATAATGCTACATGCTCTATTATACGACTCCTGTATTTATTGTCAATACGCGCTTTTCACGGATTGCAAAAAGCGGGGGAATACAGTATAATAGCTTGACTTAAAAAAATAGGGAGCGACCCGAATGATACTTACTTTACAGAAAAATACGCCGGAGGCGGCCATCCGTCAGCTTTTGGCACAGCTCGCCGCGCAGAAGGTCAAGGGCGGCTGTGTGGCGGGGGAGGACTGCCTTCTCCTGCCGCTGGTGGGCGAAACATGGCGGCTGGATCCCTCCGCGCTGCAAGCGTTGCCCTATGTGCGCGAGGCGCGGCGGCTGACGCCGCCGTACCGTCTGGCCTCCCGCGCCGCCCATGCGGAGAACACCGTGGTGACGGTGGGGGAGTGCCGCATCGGGGAGGATTTCTGCCTGATCGCAGGCCCCTGCGCCGTGGAGTCCGCCCAACAGATGCAGACCGTCTCCCATGCCGTGAAGACCGCAGGAGCGCACCTCCTGCGCGGCGGCGCGTTCAAGCCCCGCACCTCGCCCTACACCTTTCAGGGCTTGGGAGCCGAGGGCGTGCATCTGCTGGTGCAGGCGGGGCACGGGGCGGGACTGCCCACCGTCACCGAGATTACCGATGCCTCCCAGATTGATTTGCTGGCGGAGGTGGATGTCTTGCAGGTGGGAGCGCGGAATATGCAGAATTACGCGCTGCTCCGCGCTCTGGGCGAAGCGGGCAAGCCTGTGCTGCTCAAGCGCGGCACCGCCGCGACCGTGGAGGAGCTGCTGCTGGCGGCGGAGTATATCCTTACGGCGGGGAACGCGCAGGTCATCCTCTGTGAGCGGGGCATACGCAGCGGGCTGTCGCCTGCCCGTGCCGCGTTGGATGTGTCCGCCATCCCCGTGCTGAAAAGCCGCACCCATCTGCCGGTGCTCGTCGATCCCAGCCATGCGGCGGGCTGCGCGGAGTTGGTGGAGCCGCTGGCTTTGGCAGCCGTGGCCGCCGGTGCCGACGGCCTGATGGTCGAGGTACACGACCGTCCGGCCACCGCCCTCTCAGACGGAATGCAGGCGATAACACCAAAGACCTTCGCGGAGCTGGCGGACAAGGCTCTGCGCCTGCGCGAGCTGGTGCGGTAAGAAAAAAGCGCAAAATGCAAACAAGCACCTCACTGCGCACCGACAGGTGCGCGGTGAAGTGCTTTTCGCCGTCCGCGATTGTTATCCGTGCCCCTCGGCGGCGATCATGTGCATGGCATGTTCCAATGCGCCGAGGACGGCGGCGAGATTTTCCCGCGCCCCCTTTTCCGAGCCGGGCAGGTTGATGATGAGACTGTGCCCTCTCGTGCCCGCCGCCGCCCGTGACAGCATGGCGTGGGGCGTGACCTTCAGCCCCTCCACCCACATGGCCACGGGGATGGCGCGTATCTCGCGCTCCAGTACCGCAAGCGTGGCCTCGGGCGTGACATCGCGGGGCGATAGCCCCGTGCCGCCCGTGGTGACGATCAGGTCGATTCCCATTTCGTCGGCACAGGCGCGGAGCAGACCGCTGATCTGCTCCGCCTCGTCCGGCACGACGGCGGTGTGCGTCACGGTGAAGCCTGCGCCCGTGAGCATTTCACATACGGCGGGGCCGCTGGTGTCCCTCCGCAGACCTCTGCTGCCCAAATCGCTGACGGTGATGACCGCTGCTGTATAGCCCATAGCTGTTCCTCCTTCGCTTATTTCCGATAGCCCAGTGCCGCGGAGATCATGGCGGCGGTGCTGCATACCTGCTCCACGGCGGCGCGGAATTCCTCTGAATAGGTGCTGCGGAACATGCCGATCACACCCACGGCGTATTTGACCTCGCCCGCCACCGTCCGCACCGGCGCGGAGATGGAGCGCAGGCCAATCTTGTACTCGCCGTTTTCAATGGCGTAGCCCTTTTCACGGCACTGCCCGATTTCCTGCATCAGCGGAGTGACCTCCGTGATGGTGTGGGGCGTGAACTGTATCATATCCTGCCGCCGCAGCAGCTTTTCTGCCTCCTGCACGGGACGGAAGGCCAGAAATACCTTGCCCTGCGAGGTGCAGTAGATCGGCAGACGCGCCCCCACATCCGACACGATGCGCAGCTTGCCCTGCGCCTCCACCTGATCCAGCGTGATAACGCTGTCGCCCTCGCAGATGGACAGCATCACCGATGTGTCCGTCAGGTGCGACAGATGCTCCATATACGGCCGCGCCACCAGCGAGATGTCCCACGAGCGTTCCAGCTGCCGCCCGTACTCGAACAGGCGCAGCCCCAGCGCGTATTTTCCGTCCGGCATCTGCGTGATGACATCGTAGGCACGCATAGTGGTCAGCAGGCCGAACACCGTGCTCTTGGGATAGCCGCACCGCTGCGTCAGCTCCGTCAGCGACACGGGCTTGCCGGCCTGACTGAGAAGCTGTAGCAGCTCCATCGCCTTGGCGACCGAGAGAATGATGTTTCCGTCCATCATGGCTGTCCACCTCCGTTTTCGAGACTATCTTACCGCAGAGACGGATCTGCGTCAAGATTATCCGACAAAATCGTTTATGAATCCGACAATACCGAACAACACGGTTGAAATGCGGCGGACAAAAATGGTAAAATAGACGGCGTTGACGGCTCCGCCGTTATGAGCCGCAAACGGGAGCGAGGTGTGCGTATGAAGCTGATCAAAACCGAGGATGCCGTGGGACATGTCCTCTGCCACGACATGACGCAGATTATCAAGGATGAGTACAAGGATGCCCGCTTCCGCAAGGGGCATGTGGTCACACGGGAGGATATCCCCGTGCTGCTGAGCATGGGCAAGGAGCACCTGTACATCTACGAAATGACCCCCGGCACGGTACACGAAAACGACGCGGCGGAGCGTCTGCTCGCCCTGTGTGGGCAGGAGAACATGACGCGCACCGAGGTCAAGGAGGGCAAAATTGAACTGAAGGCCGCCTGTGACGGCCTTTTCACCGTGGACAGCGACCGCCTGTTGGCGGTGAACAGTCAGGACGAGGTGATGATCGCCACGCGCAAGGGCGGCACCGCCGTCCGCAGGGGCGACAAGCTGGCGGGTATGCGTGTTATTCCCCTTGTCATTGAGGAGGAAAAGCTCCGGAAGGCGGAACAGGCAGCGGGGGAGAAGCCGCTGCTGACGCTCAGACCCTTTGTGCGCAGAACTGCCTGTATCGTCGCCACCGGCGGCGAGGTTAAGAGCGGACTAATCAAGGATACCTTTACCCCCGTGGTCATTGACAAGCTGAAGGCATTCGGCATCGAAACGCTCGAGGTCGTCTACTCCGGCGACGGCGTGGAGAATGTGAAAAGCGCGGTGCTCGCCATGCGGGAGAAAAAGCCCGACATGATCCTCTGTACCGGCGGCATGAGCGTTGACCCCGACGACACCACACCCGGCGGCGTTCGGGCGGCGGGTGCGGACATCGTGTGCTACGGTGCGCCCGTGCTGCCCGGGGCGATGTTCCTGCTCGGCTACTTCGCGGACGGAACGCCCGTCATGGGGCTGCCCGGCTGCGTGATGTACGCGGGAGCCACCATATTCGACCTGATACTGCCCAAGGTCGCGGCGGATGTGCCTGTGCGACGCGCCGACATTGCCGCGCTGGGCGAGGGCGGACTGTGCCTCGGCTGCAAGGAGTGCCGCTACCCCGTCTGCCCGTTCGGGAAATAAAGCACTGTGCCCGCTCGGGCACATGCTTTTGGAAAGCGTTATCCTCGCAAAAATATTGCGTCGATATAAAAGTGTTCTGCAAAAGAAAGGAAGAAACCAATGAAGAAGTTTATTTCCCTGCTGCTGGCACTGGTCATGGCTCTGAGCCTTGTGGCCTGCGGCAGCAAGACGACCGACGACACCGCAAGCACTGATGACGCTGCGGACACATCCGCCGAGACTGTGGAGCTGACGGTGTTCGCCGCCGCGTCTCTGACCGAGTCCCTGACCGCCATCGGCGACAAGTACATGGCCGCCAACCCGAATGTGAAGCTGAGCTTCAACTTCGACTCCTCCGGCAAGCTGCTCACCCAGATTAAGGAGGGCGCGGTGTGCGATCTGTTCATTTCCGCCGCTCCCAAGCAGATGAACGCGCTGGACGGCACGCTGAAGGACGATGCCGACAAGAACCCCGACAGCCTTGATATGCTGGTCGAGGGCAGCCGCATCGACCTGCTGGAGAACAAGGTGGCTCTGGCCGTGGCCGAGGGCA
>CAVDXW010000052.1:0-9401 GCA_963613145.1 Bacteroidaceae bacterium
ACAGGTCCTTCAGCAGCTCCTCCGCGTTCTGATCCGCCGCGTTCATGGCGGTCATGCGGGCACTCTGCTCACTGCAAAAGCTGTCTACCAGCGCACTGTAGATATAGCCCGTCAGACAGCTCCGCGCCGCGTTGTCCAGCACCGCGTTGGGGGACGGCATGAACTCATACACCCTGTCCCCGGCGGTCTTGGCGGTGGCGGCGGCGAAACGCTCGCGGTGCAGCGGAAGTATCTGCACCTGCCGCACCGTGGCCTCCAGTCCGTTCTTCATGTCGGTATAGATGACCCATACGGCGTTGATTTCGCCGTTGTCATACCGCTCCAGCAGCAGCTCGGCGATGCGCCGCGCTCTGCCGAGCGTGGGGTTCTGCGCCGTGTACAGAAAGCTCTTTTCGATGGGTATACCGCGCTGGGCAAACCAGCGGCGGCCGTATTCGCCCACCACATACAGTGCCGCGCCCTCGTGCTCGGCGAGCAGCTGCTGCGCCTGACGGATGGCGTTCTGGTTGTACGCGCCCGCCAAGCCCTTGTCCGCCGTGATGAGCAGACACGCCGCCACGCCGGGCAGCGGCTTGGCTTTTTCATCCGTGGGCATCAGATAGCGGCTTTCGATGCTGCTGTCCGCGTTGAACACGCGCCCCACCTCGGTCTGCAACGCCTGAAAGTAGGGGCGGGTGTTGTCCAGCTCCTGCTTCGCCTTGCGCAGCTTCGCCTGCGAGATGAGGTACATGGCATGGGTGATCTTCTGGGTCTGCCGGACGCTTCCTATACGCCGGCGGATCTCACTGGTGCTTGCCATACGCTCACCGCCCGCCCGTGCGTTGGAACTTCTCCAGCGCAGTTTTGGCAAAGTCGTTGATCTGCGTGCGCAGCTCGTCGGTCAGAGCCGCGCCCTGCTCCAGCTCATCCATCAGGCTTTGACGGCTGAGAGCGAACTCGCCGAGCAGGAAGTCCCGCAGGGCGCACACCTGCGCCACGGGCACCTGCTGGTAGATATGCGCCATTGCCGTGACCAGCGTGACGATCTGCTGCGCTTGGCTCAGAGGCGCACTGCGTCCCTGCCGCAGGATGTACATCAGGCTCTGCCCGTAGGCCAGCTGGCTCTTCGTCTCCTCGTCCAGATCGCTGGAGAACTGGGTAAAGACCTCCATCTCGCGGTATTGCGCGAGGTCGAGACGCAGCGTACCAACGGCTTTTTTCATTGCCTTTGTCTGCGCCGCGCCGCCCACACGGGACACGGACAGACCCACATTCACCGCAGGACGCTGTCCCGAGAAGAACAGACTGCTCTCTAAGAATATTTGTCCGTCGGTGATGGAGATGATGTTGGTGGGGATATACGCCGACACATCGCCCGCCTGCGTCTCCACGATGGGCAGGGCGGTCATGCTGCCGCCGCCGCGCTCGTCGCTCAGACGCGCAGCGCGCTCCAGCAGGCGGGAGTGCAGGTAGAACACATCGCCGGGGTACGCCTCACGGCCGGGAGAGCGTCCCAGCAGCAGGCTCAGCGCACGGTAGGCAATGGCGTGCTTGCTCAGATCGTCGTAGACGATCAGCACATCCTTGCCCCTGTTCATGAAGTATTCGCCGATGGCCGCGCCCGCGTAGGGGGCAATGTACTGCATGGACGCGGACTCGCCCGCACCCGCGCAGACGATGATGGAGTAGTCCATGGCGTCGTGCTTGCGCAGCAGCTCGGCGATCTGCGCCACAGAGCTGGCCTTCTGCCCGATGGCCACATAAATGCACACCATATCCTTCCCCTTCTGGTTGAGGATGGTGTCGATGGCGATGGCGGTCTTACCCGTCTGACGGTCGCCGATGATCAGCTCACGCTGCCCCCGTCCGATGGGGAACATGGAGTCGATGGACAGTATGCCCGTCTGCATGGGCGTGTTGACCGGCTGGCGGTCGATGATGCCGGGGGCGGGGCTCTCGATCATGCGGTACTCGTCCACGGGGAACTCTCCGCCGCCGTCGATGGGCGCGCCCAGCGCGTCCACCACGCGGCCGATCATCGCCTCGGACACGCCGATACCGGCGGTTTTGCCCGTGCGGTATACCTCCGTGCCCTCGCTGACCTCCTCCACGCGGCCGAACAGAATGCAGCCGATCTCGTTGGTGTCGATATTCTGCACCATGCCGCGGATACCGCCCTCAAAGAGCAGTATCTCGCCGTAGGTGACATGGGGCAGCCCGTTGACGGCGGCAATGCCGTCCGCCACGCGGATGACCGTGCCCGTCTCCTCGGCGCGGGCAACGGGCTTCCAGCCCTCGATGGCCTGCCGCAGCAGGGGAATGACGGGCTGGTCGCTCAGCGGCAGGTTGGAGATAGCCTCCTTGAGCTGCTGGAGCTTGCCCTCCGCCGTCCAGTCGAAATACTGGGAGTCAATGCGGTCGATACGGATGCGGAAGCCGTCCGTGACCTCCTTGTCCTCCTGCCAGAACAGCTTGACCTCGCGGTGGTACTTGTTGGCCAGATACCTTTCCAGTCTTTGCCGCTGCGCCTCATCGGGGCGTTCGGCGGAGAGCAGGTACGCACGGAGCTCAGGCATTTTCATCGTGCTCGCCCTCCTCTGCCGACAGCAGGAACTCCTCATACGGGGAGGTCTGCGCTGCCAATTTGGTCATGGCTTCCTCGGCAAGCGCGATGATCTCACGGTTGGCATCGGTGAGGATCTGCTTGCGCTCCTGCTGCGCGGCGGCGCGGGCGTCGTCCACGATCTTCTGCGCCTTGGCCTCCGCCTCCTGGCAGCGGCGGTCGGACAGAGCCTCCGCTTCCTTGGCGGCGGCGGCGCGCTTTTCGTCCAGCTCGGTGTCGAGGGCGGCCTCGCGCCTTGCGATGGCGGCCTCAACATCGGCGGTGTGCTTCTCGCGCTCCGCGGCGGCGGCCTCCATGTCGGCATAGTGCTTCTCGCGCTTGTCCATGAAGCTCTTCACCGGCTTGAACAGCAGCAGGTACAGTCCGCCCACCAGAATAGAAAAGTTGAACAGGTGCAGCAGTATTTGCTGCCAATCAATATTCAGTGGGATGTTACTCATATCGTTTCCCTCTGGTCCTTACAGCACGAAGATGATCAGAATGACCGTCAGCAGCGCATAGATAACGACAGTCTCCAAAAAGACCAGACCCAGCATCATGGTGGTGCGGATCTTGCCCTCGGCCTCCGGCTGGCGGGAAATGCCCTCCACGGACTTGGCGACGGCCATGCCCATGCCGATAGCACCGGCGGCGGCGGCCACGCCGATGGCGATGGCGGAGGCGGTAGCCTTCGCGCCGGTGACGCTGCTGTCATCGGTGGTCGTCTCCTCGGTCTGCGCGGCAACGAGGTTGGCCGGCTCATCGGCGAAGGCGGTGACGGTCAGCAGGGCGGTCAGTGCCAGCGTCAGGCACAGCAGCAGGGCGATGAACTTCTTGTTGGTCAGCTTTTTCATGGTTTTCTTTCCTCCGTTAAATATTGGCAGTTTTTGTTTTCTTTACTTTTTTGATTTTCGGCTTCGGCGGGTGCTTCTCCGTGGCCTCGCCGTAGAACATGGAGGTCAGCGTGGTCAGCACATAGGCCTGAATCAGCGCGTGGAGCATGGTGAACAGCACGGCGATGATGACCGGCAGCACAAAGCTCATGGTGACATAGTAGTACACCAGCTCCGTCACCAGCAGTCCGCTGAGCAGTGCGCCGAACAGACGGAAGCTCATGGACAGCGGCAGGGAGAAATCCTTCAGTGCCTTGCCCGCGCCCTTTGCGCCGTTGGCCACGAGGCCGCCCACCAGTATCACGCCGTAGGACAGGCAGCCCAGCGAGATGGCGGCGTTCACGTCGGACAGCGGAGCGGGCAGCGCGATGGAGTGCCCTCCCGTTGTGACGGCCTGAAAGCCGAACAGCTCAAACAGCGTGCCGATAAAGATGTACACGCCCGCGCCGAATATGTACGCGCCGAGGAATTTGTTGCGGTGCGGACTGTTGTCCTTGGCCATGCCGTCGAATATCCCCACGACCGTCTCCACGGCGAGCTGGAGCTTGCCGGGAACATACCTGAAGCGGGGAATGACGAACAGCCGCAGCAGCAGCGCGGCCAGCAGGATGAACAGCACCACCACGAGGGAGGAGATGTAGCCGGGGTTCACATCCTTCCACCCGAACAGGCTGATGCGGTTCGTGCCGTGGAGCACCGCGTCACGCATGGCCTCCTGCACCGACTCCGACTTTCCGTGGCCGGGAACGACGAGCGATCCGGCAAGGAACGCCGCGGTGATAAGCAGCCACACCGTGATGAACCTTCTCTTTTTCGTTTTTTCCATTCTTCTTTTCACCTTTTTTGTATTGGGACTTTCGGCTTTTGCCCGCGGCGCACCGCTCGGCGACCCGCCACGGACGGTCGATGTTTCGTTTATTCCGACGAAACTTTAGCGGAATTTTAGCGAGACTCGACACTCTCTTGACGCTCAACCTATATTATACTGAATTTTCGCCGGTAAAACAAGTCTTTTTTCTCCACAAATGGGGCAATATGCGAAAAGATTTTTCCCCAAATTATGCAGCTCCCCAAAACTGCACAAACCCCGCCTCGCACCGGCTTCAGGCTGTCGAAAAAACCTGTCATTGCGCGTCGGCGGCGCGGCGAAGCCGCCCTATCTTACGGACGGTACGCTGCGGGTATCGGCGGCAATATCCTGCGCACATCCTTTTCCATCTCATCCCCTGCGGTGGGAACAAAGCCCAGCCGTGCGAAAAAACGCCGCAGCTCCCTGTCGGTGCACGAAAGGCGCAGCGTGGGCAGCCCGCGGCGCAGACAATCGTTGACCGCCTGTCCCAGCGGCGGGATGCCAAGACCCTTTCCGCGCCATTCGGGGAGCAGGCCGTACCATGTCAGGCGCAGCGCGTCCCGCTCCTGTGCCACGGCGAACGCGCCAACGAGAGCCTCGCCGTACCATATGCCCGTTGCCTCGCCCTCCGTCACGCCTAATGCCCGCCGCTGCTCCTGCATCAGGGGGGCGTAGCTCTCGCCCTGCTCGGTCATGCCCTTGCCGCGCCACCAGCTCTGCTTGGCGAAGGTGGACAGCCCGCGCTCCGTCAGGTGGCTGTTGTCGTCGCGGTAGACCACGCGGAATTTCCCGTTTTCCCACTCTACGAGGGACACGGCGGTGTTGTCGCCGTGGGGTGTCTGCCCCACCTCCGCCAGCGTCTGCCCCTGCAATACGCCCAGCACCGTGCGCAGGGTCATGCCGTGTGAAAACACCGCCACGGCTTCGCCCTCATGCTGCCGCGCCACCTGCTCCAGCGCAGGGATAAACCTGTCCACCACCTGCTGCGCGCTCTCTGCGCCCTCCACGCGCCACAGGTCGGCGCGGCGGTTGAAGTTGTACATCTGCTCAGGAAATTTCACATGCAGCTCGTGCCAGGTGTGATCCTCCCACGCGCCCATGCAAATCTCACGGAACGCAGGCTCCAGATGCAGCGGCAGGGACTTCGGCAGCCAGACGGCGCGGGCGGTGATCTGCGTTCGGTACAAATCGCTGGCGTACACCGCGTCGATGTCCACCGTGGAGAACCGCTCGCGCAGCGCGTCTATCTGCTGATAGCCGCGATAGTTCGTGATGAGCCCGTTGCAGTGCCCGTGGGCAATGCGGTAGAGATTGCCCTCCGCCTCCGCGTGGCGGATGAGATAGAGCTTCGTCATACCACCGTCACCCACTGCTTGAGCTCCTTTATTTTTGCCTCTATCGCCGCAGCGGGGTCGGCGGCGTATTGCAGCGTACTGTCCGTCAGCAGCGCGCCGTGTCCCAGCTCGTCAAAGGCGGGGACGGCGTTCTCCCCGTCGCAGTCCGGCAGGAGCAGAAAGGCGTTGGGGCACACGCGGCGCACATCGCGCACATCCAGACTGTACCCCGTGGCGACGGACACTGCCGCACCGCGCCGCACCATCTGCTCGGCCAGCGAGAGCCACAGGGCGCGGTCCCCCGCCAGAAGGGTCTGCACCTGCCCGCCGGAGGCGTTTGCCGTGCGCACCGCCGCAACGGGCAGCATCTCTCCCGCGTTGAGGCAGTCGCTCCCCGCATAGGGACAGACGGTGATGGCATCCGCGCCATAGCCTGCCCAGCGTGTTGGCTCGGCGGTATTCATATCCAACAGGACATACAGCCCCTTGGCGTGTGCCGCGCTGACGAGATTCGCCAGCACATCCGCGCCCATCATGCCGTGGGCGAGGTAAGCATCGCCGCGCAGCACCACGGCGGGGAGCTTATCCGCCGCCGCGTCCAGCAGGGAGGTGCCGTGGTAGCGCATCGCCTCCGCCTGTGCCATCGGGGTGTCGCCGAGCATATCGACAAAATTTTTCCGCACCCTTTCGCTGAGCTTCTCTGTCTCCGGCGCAAGTGTCAGTGCCAGCGGGGTTTTCTTTTCGCGTATCCGCCGCTGCAATTCCAAATCAAACATAGCCTTCTCCTTTTGCACAAGTACGCGAAAAAAGGGCGTACAACATATAGTGGTATTATATGCAATTCGGATGCATTTGGCAAGAAACACCGGCGGTTTTTCTGCATTTTTTCGCGAGGAGCGGACAGACTATCTGCGGAAAAAGGAGGGAATACGAATGAAAATGTGCCTGTTTATGCGCGGAATGGCCGTGGGCATCGTCGCCGGTGTCCTGCTGGACAACGCGCTCCGCCCCTCACCCAAGTTCAAAAGAACGCAGGCGGGGAAGGCCGTCCGGCGGCTGAGCTGCGCCGTGGAGGACGCAGTGGACGAACTCTGCACACGGCTGCAATAGACGGCAGAACGCCGATTTTTTGTGGACGCATACGGCAGGAAACACCGCCTTTTCCGGCGGTGCTTCAGCCTGTCGAAGAACCCGGCTGCGCATTAAGCGTCAGCCGGGTTCTTCGACAGGCTGAGTGGTGGGAAGTTTGACACTTTCCACCACTATTGTCTCATGTGTGTCTATCCGCTCTCAGCTTTGACGGTTGCGTTTTACCTCCGCACGACCTCGCGGCCGTCCGACCAGACGGAGACGATATTGTGCCGGTGCGTCATGTATATCGCCCGCTCGAACCGCTCACGCACCGTCAGCGTGTGCGCCGCCTCGGGGAAGTCGCCGTCGTCGATGACCACCGCGTGCAGCCTGTCGCCCACGGCGAAGCCGTCCCCCGCGCCGAAGTATTTGTGCCCGGAGGTCGTGCCCAGATAGTAGCCCTCCGCCACCGTCAGGAAGTCGGGGTGCCACTCGTCCGTCACGCGCCGCGCCTTCGAGGTGCGGATAGACATGGTGATGACCTTGTACATGGGGAGCTGCGCGCCGCCGGCAATGTCGCTGCCCAGCGTCACCCACAGCCCCTCGCGCACCATCTGCCGCACGGGGCAGATGCCGGAGCAGATGTTCACATTGGAGTCGGCGCAGTGTACCACCACCACGCCCGCGTCCTTCATGGATCTGCGCTCCCGCTCGTCCGAGTGGACGCAGTGCGCCATGAGCGTGTGATCCCGCCACAGGCCGTACTTGTTGTAGGTTTCCCAATACTGGCGGCAGTCGGGGTGCAGTTCCCTCACCCACTCGATCTCGCGGGTGTTCTCCGACAAATGCGACTGGACATACAGCCCCTGCTCCCCTGCAATGCGCCCCAGCTCCGCCATCAGCGCATCGGAGCAGCTGGGCGTAAAGCGCGGCGTGAGGATGGGCTTGACATGCTCGAAGCGGCAGCCGTCCAGCCAGCGCAGCGTCTCGCGCACGGACTCCTCCGTCGTCTCCTGCAAAACGCCGGGCAGACCGTTCCTGTCCATGTTCACCTTGCCGACATAGCCCGTCACGCCCGCCCGCTCCAGCTCGTCCATCAGTATCAGCGTTGCGTCCGTGTGCAGGGAGGAGAACATGCACACCCGTGTCGTGCCGCTGGTGATGAGGTCGCCGGCCAGCCGCCGGTACACGCGGCGGGCGTAGTTCGTGTCGGCAAACCGCGCCTCCGTGGGGAAGGTGTAGGTGTTCAGCCAGTCCAGCAGCGGCAGATCCATGCCCATGCCCAGCATGGGGTACTGCGGCGCGTGGAGGTGCATATCCGCGAACGACTGCATGATAATGCGGTCGCCGAAGTCTCTGAGCTCTGCGTCCTCCCGTTCATCGGGCAGGTCGCTGTACAGCCCTCGTATCACGCCGTCCTCCAGCACCATGTATCCGTGCTCCAGAATGTCCAGCCTGCCCATCTCGGGGGCGTGGACGATGTTGCCCTTCAGTATCTGCGTCATGCTGACGACCTCCCGTAAGCAAAATAAAAAACGGATGTCCCAGCGTCTGTACACTGAAACACCCATAGCAGAGCCGTCGGCGGCTCGGTAGAAACGCCCCGCGCCATTTCCACGGGGCTATATGAGCTGTTGAACGGTGATAGTATAGCATACTATTTCAGGAAAGGCAAGCAAAACCCGATTTTCATCCTATATACCGACAAAAGTTGACAATCTGATCACCTTCTGCCAAAATTAGAACCGGGAGTGACCTGCTCCCAACAACGGCAGACGGTTTAGCTCACACCACCCGGAAGGGAGGTGATTTGATGCCTTTGACCATCATGTTTCATATCTTCGGGTATGTTGTGACCATTCGCGTCAAATGCGAAAACCGCCACTCCGACAAGTGACGGTTTTCTATAACCTTTAGAAAATTGTTACCTCGGAGCTAAACCGCTTGTCAGAGCAGGTCACTCCTACCCTTATTATACCCAGCTGAGGCTGTTTGTCAAGCCGGTTTCCATTGGAACATCAAAAACGGCAGGGGCGGATACATTCCGCCCCTGCCGCTGTTTTGTTCTGCTTATTCCACGGTCACGCCGCGTTTTTTGAATTCCTCCACCATTAAATCCAGATCGGGTTCGATGTGGATCGGCTCACCGGCGGACTTGATGGCGTTGGCGACATCCTTCAAGCCGTTGCCTGTGACGACGCTGACCACCGTGGCATCGTGGGGGATGAGTCCCTGCTCGCACGCCTTTTTCAGTGCCGCCGCACCCGTGACGCCCGCAGGCTCGCCGAACACGCCGCAGGTGCGTCCCAGCAGCCGCTGCGCGGCCAGAATTTCCTCGTCGGAGACATTGACGGCGATACCGTTGGACTCGCGGATGGCCATCAGTGCCTTGTCCGCGTTGCGCGGCACACCGACGGAGATGGAGTCGGCAATGGTGTTTTCCTCCATCGGCTCCCACGGCTTGTCCTCCTGAATGGCGCGGTTGATGGGATAGCAGCCGAGAGACTGCGCGGAGATGAGGCGCGGCAGCTTGTCGATGAAGCCGATGGCGTACAGATCCTTGAAGCCCTTCCATACGCCCGCGATGGTGCAGCCGTCGCCCACGGAGATGGCGAGATAGTCGGGCATCTCCCAGTTCAGCTGCTCGGCGATCTCCAGTGCCACGGTCTTTT
>CAVDXW010000053.1:0-9335 GCA_963613145.1 Bacteroidaceae bacterium
TGCGGCAGCACGGCAACACTCTTTCGCCCCATTCTGTACACCACCTCTACATCATTATGCTTGTTATTATAGACGGCATGACTTGAATTGTCAATAAATAATGACATTATAAGGAGGGGCTTGTAACAAGCTGCCCATTACTTCATTGTGTGCGAACATTTTCGCCGGTATGCATCTAACTCTATCACCTGGTACCGGCGATAGCTCTGCCGCTTATTATTCTAGCCAGTGTGGTTGACAATGATGATTTGCTCTAAGTACAACGCAAATTTCCTGCGGTCGAAGGTGATTTTCTTAGACGGTGCGGAGCACTTCTTATCTACGGCGGCGCGAGCTTCCCGCCATGCGGCGTAGATGGTCTGCTTATCCGCAGTAGGCGGCGGGCATTTCTGTGCGATGTGGTTCAGAGTAGCCTTGTTCAGCCGATACCCTTCAATGCGGCACATCTCCACAAACGCCTCTTGTGAGGCTTCATCGTAGTCGGCGATCATATCCGCACAACTCAGCGGCAAGTGCCGGGGATCGTTTTCCAGGATATCCGCCAGAGGCGGGATCAGGCCGGCCAGTTTGACAGCCTTGCGGATCTCATATTCAGTGACACCCGCCGCCCTTGGAATTTGTAATGGCAATGATAGTTGAACTCTTCATAAGTAGAAGCTCCCTTCAAAAATGAGACCTGAATCGATCTGCTTGAGATGATCACCTCCCTTGGGCAGCTGCGGTGGATTTCGTATTGCGCAAATACGGCCTATTTCTTGTCAGTGAAAATAGGGACAACGCCAGAAACCCTTGTAAAATCAAGGCTTTCCTGTGTTGTCCCTATTATATATCACTCACATCCCCTGCACGATACCGCCCGTGGCGGACAGCAGACGGGGGTCCGTGATGCGCAGGAGCAGATTGCGGGTCGGCTCGTCCGCGCCGTAGAGCCGGACGATCTCGGCCGTGTACGATTCCGTGTCCGTGCCGGAAACGGTGGCGAGGATGGTCGCCGCGCCGGTGGTGACCTGGCGGGCGGAGGCCACGGGCACGGCCTTGCCGCCGCTCAGGAAGCCCTTGTCGGCCACCGTGCCGAAAATGCCGCCGTCACTGTTGATGGTGACGGTTCCCACATCGCGCTGCACGGAGAAGTCGCCCTTCAGCTCGCCGGGGTCGCCCTTGATGCCCTTCTTCACCGCCTTGACGGTCGTTTCCATGATGGAGCCGGAGGCAAGGGGCATGAGCTGCGCGGTGTCCACATCGGTGATGCCGTGGCCGAGCGCGCCGTACTGCCCCGTGGCGGGGTCGTAGTAGGTCAGCGTGCCGATGCCCGCCATGCTGTCGCGTATCCACGCGCCGAGCTGCCATGTGCCGCCGTCAGTCTGCACGGCGGCCGCGGTGAGGGAGAGGGCGGCACTGCCGCGGCGGACGGTGAGGGTCATCTCCTCTCCTGCGGCGGCGGAGAGGAGAGACTGCACCTGTTCGGTGGAATCGATGCGCTGCCCGTCCAGCGCGGTGATGATGTCACCCTCGCGCAGACCGCAGGCGCGGGCGGGAGACGCGCCCTCCGCCAGACCGACCACTAAAACGCCGTCGGCGAAGAGCTTGATGCCCACCGCCTTGCCCAAGGGGATCACGGTGCGCTCCGATGAGGACGCCCAAGCCTGTTGGACGCACAGGGATACGGAGAACACCAGCGCAAAAAGCCACGCAGACAGGCGGCGCGGCGCGGGGATATGCCGTGTTTCATACAAGCGTCTCACCCCTTATTCTGTTGTAAATTTCGCGGTGCTTTTGTCGTCGGCGACACTGTTACTTTGTGCGGAAGCAGCGACGAAAATGCGGTGAAAATTAAGGGGTAAATTGTATTATTTTCTTTGCGCGGTTCCATGCGCACACCGGGTTGTACACAGCTGAGGTGGCACGACCGCAGGTCATGACAGACTGAGGAGCACCCAAAGGGTGCTCCTCGCTTTTTTTCGTTATTGCGTCTCCGGCTCCGTGTAGTCCGTCTGCTCCTGCGGCGTGTTCTCGATGTAGTCCGTCTGCTCCTGCGAGGTATCTGCCGTGTCGTCCGTTGTGGTTTCCTGCTGCACGGCGGGGGCGACCTGCGGGGCGTTCGGCGTGTGGCTCGCATCAGGCAGCGCAATGGCATAGTAGTCGTAGGCCACGAGCAGCTGCGCGTAGTTATATTGCAGGGAAATGCGGTTCTGTATGACACTCACATAGTCGTCCGACACAGTGACGCCGGGATTGGCGGTAAAGGTACGGGTGGATGCCTCATAGATACCCGCAGCGGTTGCCCAGCTGTTTCCGGCGGAGGTCGGCAGTATCACCAGAGGTATACTGCCGTAGGCATCCGCTGCATCGTAGTCGCTGTCCAGAATATCCCTGCCGGAGAGCAGGCGGGAGTCGTATTCCAGTCCGAACAGGTTGCTCAGCGTGGGCACGATATCCACGGCACTGCACGGTTCGTCCACCTGCACCGCCTCCTCCATGCCGCCGCACCACAGGATCAGCGCATTGCGGTAGCGGGAGGTGTCGCGCTCCGTGTCGGTCACCCCGCGCAGCTCGTTGTAGTAGTCGGTGTCCGTCTCCGCCAGCAGGTAGGGATAGTGGTCGGCGGCAAGGCAGATCACGGTATCCTCGGCGATACCCGCCTGCTCCAGCGCGTCCACCAGATAGGCCAGCGCGTTCTCCAGCTCCAGATTGGCCGCCACATACGCCTGCACCTGCGTGGAGGCATTGGGATACGCCGCCTGTGCTTTGGCACGGTTCTTGGCCGCCATCGCGTGACCCCAGCCGTAGCCGCCGTGACCGCTGACGGTCATGTAGTAGGTGTGGAACGGCGTACCGTTCTGCACATAGTCGTCGATATACTGCCCGATGGTGTTCTGCACCATCTCCAGATCGGAGTACGGCCATGTGCCGTTCTCGGTGAGCTTCAGGCCGCTGCCCTGCCCCTGATAGTCGTAGCCCAGATTGGGGTGCGTCTTGTCGCGGTTGTAGTAGTTGTAGATATTGTCGTGGTAGGCGGCGGTGTTGTAGCCCAGAGCGCGGAACTGATTGCCCAGCGCGAAGGGCATACTGTTGTTCGCGGTGGCGTAGAAGCTGACATTGCCGTTGACCCATGTGGGAATCAGGCCGGTCATCACTGCGTATTCGCCGCCCGTGGTGGACTGTCCCCACGCGGGCTGGTAGAAGTTGCTGCACACGAAGCCCTCGTGCGTCAGGCGGTAGAGCGTGGGTGTCAGCTCCTCGCTGATGAACCACGGGGAGAACGCCTCGGCCGTGAACAGAATGAGATTCTTGCCCTCAAACATGCCGGTGTACTCGTTTTTCCTGGAGGGCGTCAGGCTGCCGAAGTAGCGGGACATATCGGCCACGGTCGAGGAGGATGCGTTCTCGGCAAGGGCGGTAAAGTCGATGTCCATGCTGTTTTCGCCGTAAGCCGTCGGCTTGGTGGCGGCGGGCGTGGTGTCCGTGCTCTCCGCAGGCTTGTCGGGCAGGGTGGGACGGGGCTGGCCGAAGATGGCATAGGTGACCTCCAGCCGCACGGTGGCATTGAGGCCGAAGTTGGTCACGCCGGTGTCGGCGTTGAAGCTGTAGGTATAGGCATCTCTGTACGATCCCCACCGCGCCAGACAGGTCGCCGTACCGCCCAGCAGCAGTGCCATGACCAGCAGGAACAGCAGAGACCACTTGCCCATGCGGTTTTCGGTGATGATGCGGCGGCGCAGGAGGATGCACAGCGCGAGCGGCAGCAGCGACAGCAGGATGAACGGCAGGCGCGGCAGCACCACATCCGGCAGGATGGTGTCGCCGAAGCCGTTGACCACATTGTCGGTCATGCCGGTGATAAAGCTGAGGAAAAAGTACGAGCGGAAGTAGCTGCGGCAGCAGTATTCCACGCACAGCAGCACCGTCCACAGCGTGATGACGGTGACGGAGATGATACAGGCCAGCGTGCGGTTGCGCAGGAGATTGATGATCAAGCTCCAGAACAGCCCCGCACCCAGTGCGAATAGCACCACGAGCAGCAGCGCGGGGTCGAAGAACACGCTCTGACTGTCGAAGGCGCGCAGCAGCAGCTCATGGTACAGCATGGCCGCCGGAAAAAACACCCAGTTCAGCGGACCACGCGGCAGGCTGCTGGTATCCAGGCGGGAGGGCGCGGTGTGAGATTTATTCTTATCATACATAGAGCCATGTCGCCTCATATCGAAAAATTACTCCGTCACGGGCGGGATGCACATGTATCATACCACAATCGACACAAAACCGCAACCGTCCCTGCGCACATTTTGCGGCGGAAACGGCCCTTTGGTGAAAACGGCGCGTCCTCTCACACGAGGACGCGCCGAAAAGCACTCTGCGCGGCGGCGGATTGCCGTCAGCGGTTTTCCAGATAGGCGAGGAGTGCCTTGCTCCTGCCCAGCCGCCACAGCAGCAGCCCGCCCAGCCCGTAGCACGCCACGGCCTCTCCCAGCCCGACACTCAGGGCATTGAGCGCGTAGGCCGGCCAGAATGCGGCACTCGTGCCCGCCTGCTCATAGGCCAGCACCAGCCCGACGAGCACGGTGTTGGCCAGCACGGGCGGCAGCGGAGCCAGCCATTTTCTCTTGCAGCGGGAGGTCAGCAGTGCCGCCAGCAGCGTGGCCGCGCTTCCCACCACGATGTCCAGTATCCCGTAGGGACTGAGCAGATTGGCGATGAGGCAGCCCACGCCCAGCCCCCATGCCGTCTCCGGCAGGAAAAAGGGCAGAACGCACAGTGCCTCGGAAAAGCGGCACTGGACAGTGCCGTAGGTAATGCCGAAGATCGAGCCGAAATAGCTCAGCACGGCATACGCCGCCGCCGTCAGCGCGGCAACGGTCAGTTGTTTTGTGGGCAGCTTCACGGCGCGACCTCCTGTGCAAGCGTGTACCAGCCGTCCTTCAGGGTAAAGCCTGCGGCGGTCATGGCATTTTCAACCACGGAGGCATCGTCGGGTGTACTGCCGAGCGCGTCCACGGCCGTCACCTGTATCGCCGCCTCGCTGCGCGCCAGAACCTCAAGGGTGTAGCCCTGATACTCCAGCACCTCCGCCGCCTTGTCCAGCGCATCGTCCATGGGGTCGTAGGGGTGGTCGTTTGTGTTGGCCTGCGTGTCCTTCGGGAGGACGGTAAAGTCGTCCTCGTCCGTCCTTGAGGCTTCCTGCTTCCGGCCTTCGGCGGTGTCGGTGTCGGCGGACGCGCTGTCGTCCCTGCTGTCGGTGACGGGAGCCGTGCTCTGCGCCGCGCCGTCATCGGGGGATGCGCCCACGGCAAAATCCGCAGCGGCATTGTCGCTTCCGTCGGCGGCGTTGCGCTGGCTGGTCAGTGCCAGCGGCAGTGCGACGGCCGCCACCGCCAGACACGCCACGGCGGAGACGAGCCACCTGCGGTACGGTGAGCGGCGGCGGGCGGCGGCACGCTTCTGCGGCGTGTGCGACACCCGCTCCATAATGCGGTCGGCAAGGTCGGCGGGCGGCGTTGCGTCGCTCGCAAGGGCTTCGCGCAGAAGCTTATCCATCGGGTCAAAGGGCTGCTGCGTCATCGCCGCTCCCTCCTTTCATCGTTTCCTGTCTGTAAGACGGACGCGGCGGCGGAAAGGTTCCCGCTGCCGTCCAGCACCTCGCGCAGTCGCGCCTTGGCGCGGCTGATGCGGGATTTGACCGTGCCCTCGCTGATGTCCAGTGCGGCGGCAATCTCGCCGTAGTCCAGCTCCTGCATATAGCGCAGGAGCAGTATCTCCCTGTGCTCCGCCGACAATCGCCCCATGGCGCGGCGGACGGCCTCCTGCGTCTCGCTTCGCTCGGAAAGCTCCTGCGGCGTGGGCGCATCGTCGGGCAGCTCCAGCTCGGTGATGTCCTCGCCGCCGCGATGCCGCTTTTCGCGGCGCAGGAGGTCGATGGCGGCATTGGCGGTCAGGCGGTAGAGCCATGTGGAAAAGCGGCTGTCGCCCCGGAAGGCGGGCAGTGCCCGCCACGCCGCCACGAACGCCTCCTGCGTCACATCGTCGGCAGATGCTTCCCCGCACATGCGCAGAGCCAGCCGGTACACCTGCGTCTGATACGCCTCGACCAGCAGCCGAAACGCCTCGCTGTCGCCGCGCTGGGCGCGGCGGATGATCTCCCGTTCGTTCTTCATCGCAGATCCCTCTTTACGCCCGCCGTCACGCGGTAAAGCTCCTCCAGCGTGGTCAGGCGGACGATCTGTTCCTTATAGTAATTGGCGTGACTCACGCCCTTGAGATACCAGCACAGCTGCTTGCGCGCCTCCAAAAGCGCGATATGCTCGCCCTTGTCGGCCACCGCCAGCTCGATCTGCCGCACGGCGGTGTCCCAACGCTCGCAAAGCGGCGGCAGGGGAGGAATCGCCCTGCCCTCCAGCGCGGCCTGCGCCTGCCGGAACAGCCACGGGTTGCCGAAGCAGCCCCGGCCTATCATAGCCATATCCGCGCCGGTGAATTGCAGGATACGCACCGCGTCCTCCGCCGAAAACACATCGCCGTTGGCAATGACGGGGACGGACACCGCCTCCTTCACCTGCCGTATGGTCGTCCAGTCGGCCTGCCCGCTGTACATCTGTGCGCGGGTGCGCCCGTGGACGGTGATGGCGGATACGCCCGCCTGCTCCAACAGGCACGCCAGCTCCACCGCGTTGATGCTCCCCTTGTCCCAGCCGCGCCGCATCTTCACCGTCACGGGCACGGGGCTGGCCTTGACCACCGCCTCGGCGATACGCGCCGCCTTTTCCGGCTCGCGCATCAGCGCGGAGCCGTCGCCGTTAGCGACGACCTTCCCCACGGGGCAGCCCATGTTGATGTCGATGATGTCCGCGCCGGACACCTCTGCCGCGATAACCGCCGCCTCCGCCATGCAGACGGGGTCACTGCCGAAGATTTGCGCGGCGGCGGGCTTTTCGTTGGGAGCCAGCTTCAACAGCGTGCGGCTCTTTTTGTCCTGATAGCACAGAGCCTTGGCACTGACCAGCTCGGTGCAGCTCATGCCCGCGCCCAGCTCGCGGCATATCTGACGGAACGCCATGTCCGTCACCCCCGCCATGGGCGCGAGATACAGGCGGGAATTTATTTCTACATTTCCGATGAACATGCGCAGCTCCTTCGCGTATTTCTGCGCCCATTGTACCACAAAAAGTTCCTCTTGACAATCCGCTTTAACCGTATATACTGTATATATACGGTTTGCGCAAGGAGGCTTTTATGCAGCTGTACATTGATAACCGCAGCGGCGTACCGATCTACGACCAGATATACACACAGATCAAGGAGGCCATTCTCTCGGCGCAGGTGGCCGAGGGCGAGGTGCTTCCCAGCATACGGGCACTGGCCAAGGATCTGCGCATCAGCGTCATCACCACCAAACGCGCCTATGACGAGCTGGAAAAAGAGGGCTTTATCTACACGCTGCCCGGCAAGGGCTGCTTCGTGGCGGAGCGCAGCGCAGAGCTGCTGCGGGAGGAAAATCTGAGAAAAATCGAAAGCCACATGCAGGAGGTGCGGCGGCTGGCCGCCGCCTGCCGCCTGTCGGAGCGGGAATTGGACGAGATGTGGCGTTTGCAGAGGGAGGAAACGGAATGAACGCATTGGAGATACGCGGTCTGACGAAAAAGCGGGGCGATTTTGCCCTGCAAGACCTTGACCTGACGCTGCCCTCGGGCTGCATCATGGGACTCATCGGCGAAAACGGCGCGGGCAAATCCACGACCCTGCGGCTGGTGCTGAACAGCCTGAAGCGCGACGGTGGCACCGTCGCCATATACGGAAAGGACAACCGTGCCCTGACCGCCCTTGAGCGCGAGGACATAGGCGTGGTGCTGGATGAGGTCGGCCTGCCGGACTACATGACCGCCGCGCAGATCGGCAGAATGATGGCGGGCATCTTCACCCGCTGGCAGCCGGAGGTGTACGCTGACTATCTGCGGCGGCTCGGTCTGCCGGAGGGCAAGCCGTTCAAGAGCTTCTCCCGCGGCATGAAGATGAAGCTGGGACTGGCGGCGGCGTTGAGCCATCAGCCGCGGCTTCTCCTGCTGGACGAGGCGACCTCCGGCCTTGATCCCGTGGTACGGGACGAGATACTGACCATTTTCTCCGACTTCACGCGGGACGATGCGAACGCCGTGCTCATCTCCAGCCATATCGTCAGCGATCTGGAGAAGATATGCGATTATATCGCGTTCCTGCACAGGGGGCGGCTGCTGCTGTGCGAGGAAAAGGATCGGCTGACGGAGGAATACGGTATTCTGCGGGGCAGTGCGGAGAGCCTCGACCCGGCGGCGGTGTGCGGAAAGCATACCACACCCTACGGCACGGAGTATCTGGTGCGGCGGGATGCCGTGCCCGTCGGCGCACCGTTGGGACAGGTAAGCATCGAGGAACTGTTCGTGTTTATGGCGAAGGAGGCGTGAGATGAGAGGATTGCTGTATAAGGAGAGCCGCTGCCTGTGGCAGTACGGCAAGTCGTATATCTCGATGGTGGTCATTTTCTTTGTGCTGAGCATGACCAACGGGACGCGGAGCAGCAGCGGCGTGATGTGGCTGCTGTACCCCGTGTTTTTCCTGTCGGCTCTGCCCGCCTCGCTGCTGACCGCCGACGAGAAGGACGGGTGGATGATGTACTGCGATACGCTGCCCCTGACACGGCGGCAGATCGTGACGGTGAAGTACATCGAATGCGCCCTGCTCGCGGTGTCCGTCTGTGTGCTGGCCGTGGCAGCGGCGCTGCTGCGGGGGCGGACAGACCCGCTGTACTGGGAGCAGGTGGTGTCCATACTGCCGCTGATGCCGCTGACAGGGCTGGTCGCCCCCGCACTGGTGTTCCCTGCAATGTTCAGGTACGGCACGATCAGGGGGCGGGCGGTCTACATCGGCGTGGTGGTGTTAGTGGCCGTCGCCTGCGCCGTGCTGGTGGTCGCGAACATAACGGGTGCGCACAAATGGTCGTTCGCCCCGACGCTGGCCGTATCGCTGGCGGTATTTGCCGGCAGCTGGGTGCTGTCTGTAAAGTGGTTCGGGGCGCGGGAGCTGTGATACAGCCGGAGGGCGGAGCTTGCCGCCCTCCGGCAAAATTTGCAGGAAAAACAGGAAATGGGTGTTGACATTTGCCTGCGTGCTTGTTATAATAAACAAGCTTGAGTTCGCGAGAGCGCGATATGGCCAAGTAGTTCAGTTGGTTAGAACGCCAGCCTGTCACGCTGGAGGTCGAGGGTTCGAGCCCCTTCTTGGTCGCCATATATGCTGCTGTAGCTCAGTAGGTAGAGCGCATCCTTGGTAAGGATGAGGTCGGCGGTTCGAATCCGCCCAGCAGCTCCAAA
>CAVDXW010000054.1:0-9294 GCA_963613145.1 Bacteroidaceae bacterium
TCAAGTGCGACGTGTCCACCATCTGCATCGGCATGGCCGCCAGCATGGGCGCGTTTCTGCTGTCCAGCGGCACGAAGGGAAAGCGTATCGCGCTGCCCAACGCCGAGATCATGATCCACCAGCCGTCTGCTGGGACGCAGGGCAAGGTCACGGATATGGAGATTGATGTGGAGCACTTCCTCAAGATCAAGCAGCGGCTGAACAAAATTCTGGCGGAGAATACCGGCAAGACGCCGGAGCAGATCAAATCGGACTCCGAGCGGGATAACTGGATGATCGCCGAGGAAGCGCGGGAGTACGGCCTTGTGGATAAGGTCATCTATAAGAGGTAAATAAATGGCTGAGAATAAAAAGGCTCTGCGATGCTCCTTCTGCGGAAAGCCGGAGACCCAGGTGCGCCGCTTGATACAGGGCCCCGGCGTGCGCATCTGCGACGAGTGTGTACACCTGTGTATGTCCATTCTGGACGATGGGTATACCGCAGCGCGGCCACTCGGAGAGGGCGGGGAGAACGATCTGCCCACCCCCAAGCAGATACGCGAAGTGCTGGATCGGTATGTCATCGGGCAGGACAGCGCGAAGGTCGCGCTGTCCGTGGCCGTGTACAACCACTATAAGCGCATCTATTTCGGCGGCGACGAGGATGTGGAGCTGCAAAAGAGCAATATCCTTATGATAGGCCCCACGGGTTCGGGCAAGACGCTGTTCGCCCAGACGCTGGCGCGGGTATTAGAGGTGCCCTTTGCCATCGCCGACGCGACCACGCTGACGGAGGCCGGCTATGTCGGCGACGATGTGGAGAACATCCTGCTGCGGCTTTTGCAGGCGGCGGACTACGATGTGGAGCTGGCGGAGCACGGCATTATCTATGTGGACGAGATAGACAAGATCGCCCGCAAGAGCGAGAATACCTCCATCACCCGCGATGTGTCGGGCGAGGGCGTGCAGCAGGCGTTGCTGAAGATAGTGGAGGGGACGGTCGCCAATGTGCCGCCGCAGGGCGGACGCAAGCACCCCCATCAGGAGTTCATTCAGATGGACACCAGCAATATCCTGTTCATCTGCGGCGGCGCATTCGACGGACTGGAAAAGATTATCGAGGATCGTGTGGGCAAGCGCAGCATGGGCTTTGAGAACACGGTGCAGAGCCGTAAGGAGCGCAACACGGGCGAGCTGTTCCGGCAGGTGCAGCCGCACGACCTGCTGAAGTTCGGCATCATTCCGGAGCTGGTGGGTCGTATGCCGGTGATTACCGCTTTGCAGGGGCTGACGCGGGAGGATCTGGTGCGGATACTGACCGAGCCGAAGAACGCACTGGTGAAGCAGTATCAGAAGCTGCTCGGCTACGACGGTGTGGAGCTGCACTTCGACAGGGACGCGCTGGAGGCCGTGGCCGATGCCGCGCTGGAGCGGAATATCGGCGCAAGAGGACTGCGCGCCGTGATGGAGGGTCTGCTGACAAAGCTGATGTACGAGGTGCCCTCCGACCCGGCCGTCACCGATGTGACTATCACGGGCGAGTGCGTGAAGGGCAATGCGGAGCCGCAGGTGGTGCGCGACCCGCAGAAAACGATGAAGCGGGCAAAGGTCAAGTCCGGCAAGGCGGCAAAGGACACCGCGCCTGCATCGTAACACGGATAGGGACTGCCGGAGAAGCCTTGGCTTTTCCGGCAGTTGAGATACAGGCGTTTTTCCCAACGCCCGCCCTGCGGCGGGAGAAAGGAGGCCGTATATGGAAGCGGTCACAAGAAATATGCCGGTGCTGGCACTGCGGGGGCTGACGGCTTTCCCGGAGCAGACGCTCTCCTTCGATGTGGAGCGGGATATATCCATCTTCGCGCTGGACAACGCCATGGAGAACGACCGGCGGCTGCTGGCGGTGACGCAGAGGGAGCTGTCTACGGCGGAGCCGGGAGCGGACGATATTTACACCGTCGGCACGGTGTGTCATATTTTGCAGATCATCAAGACCTCCGACACCTCGGTGCGGGTCATCGTGGAGGGCGAGTACCGTGCGCGGCTGGTGCGGCTGTGGCAGAAAAAGCCGTTTTTGCAGGCGCAGACGGAGCTGCTGCCCGAGGCGGCGAGCCGCCACACCGCACGGAGCGAGGCACTGGTGCGCCGCACCTATGTACTCTTCAACGAGTACCGCGAGTACTCCGGCTCGCTAAGTGAGGACTTCTGCTCGGCGGTGCTGGACTGTGACGATACGGGGCGGCTGGCCGACCTGATCGCGCAGAATCTCACGCTGCGGCATCAGGACAGGCAGCGCGTTCTGGAGGAGCTGCACCCCGACAGGCGTTTGCAGCTCGTCAACGACATACTGACGCACGAGGTGGACATCATCTCGCTGGAATCCGAGATGGAGCAGAAGGTGCGACACCGCGTGGCGCAGGTGCAGCGTGATATGATACTGCGCGAGCAGGTGAAGGTGCTGCAGCACGAGCTGGGCGATGACGGCGACGAGGAGCTTGAGGAGTACAGCGCAAAAATCGAGGCGGCGCGGCTGCCCGACGAGGTACATAAGAAGCTGACCAAGGAGGTCGAGCGGCTGGGTAAGCAGCCGTTCGGCAGTGCGGAGGCGTCGGTCATTCGGAATTATCTGGATGTGTGCCTTGCGCTGCCGTGGAATAAGCGCACACGCGAGCGGGCGGATGTGGAGCAGGCGCGGCGGATGCTGGACAGGGATCACTACGGGCTGGAAAAGGTCAAGGAGCGGATTTTAGAGTTCATAGCCGTGCGGCAGCTCAACCCCGATGCGAAAGGAAAGATACTGTGCCTTGTGGGGCCTCCCGGCGTGGGCAAGACCTCCGTGGCCATGTCCGTGGCAAGAGCCATGAACCGCAAGTGCGCCCGATTGAGCTTAGGCGGTGTGCGGGACGAGGCGGACATACGCGGACACCGCAAGACCTATATCGGAGCTATGCCGGGGCGCATCATCGAGGCGTTGGGCAGGGCGGGGACGATGAACCCGCTGCTGGTGCTCGACGAGATCGACAAGCTGGGCAGTGACATGCGCGGCGACCCCGCCGCCGCACTGCTGGAGGTGCTGGACAGCGAGCAGAACGGCGCGTTCCGCGACCACTTTGTCGAGGTGCCGGTCGATTTGAGCCGCGTGATGTTCGTCACCACCGCCAACACCACGGGGACGATACCGCGCCCGCTGCTCGACCGCATGGAGGTCATTGAGCTGGGCAGCTACACCGATGAGGAGAAGCTGCACATTGCGAGGGAGCACCTGCTGCCCAAGCAGATGAAGGAGAACGGGCTGCGCAGGGGACAGCTGCGGTTGAGTGATGAGGCGGTGCGTGCGGTCATCACGGACTATACGAAGGAGTCGGGCGTGCGCACGCTGGAGCGGCAGATCGGCAAGCTGTGCCGCAGAGCGGCAATGCGTTTGGTGCAAACTGATGTAAAGCGTATTGACATTACAGAAAAAGAGCTGAAGGACTTCCTCGATACGCCGCCCTATGCCGAGGAGAGGGAGCGGAAAATCGACCTTATCGGCGTGGTCAACGGGCTGGCGTGGACGGAGGTGGGCGGCGAGCTGCTGGAGGTGGAGGCCGGCGTTATGGACGGCACGGGCAAACTGGAGCTGACGGGAAATCTGGGGCAGGTGATGCAGGAGTCGGTCAAGGCGGCGTACACCTGCCTGCGCAGCCGCGCCAAGGAGCTGGGCATCGCGCCGGACTTCTACAAGACGAAGGATATTCATGTCCACTTCCCGGAGGGCGCGGTGCCCAAGGACGGCCCCTCGGCCGGAATTGCCATCGCCACGGCTATGCTGTCCGCGCTGACAGGGCGGGCGGTGCGCCGCGATGTCGCCATGACGGGTGAGGTGACGCTGCGCGGCCGGGTGCTGCCCATCGGCGGACTGCGCGAAAAGACGATGGCGGCCAAGCGCAGCGGCATCAAGACCGTTATTATTCCCCGAGAAAACCAGAAGGATCTCGCGGATATAGACCCCGCCGTGCGCGAGGCACTGCGCTTTGTGACGGCGGAGACGGTGGACGCGGTCTTTGCCCACGCGCTGCTGCTGCCGAAAAAGGAGGCGGCGGTGGAGCATCTGACCTCACTGACCCCCGCAGCGATACAGGAGGTGCGGCATGGCGATCAACTTTAACCGGGCGGAATTTGTGCTTTCGTCTGTAAAGGCGGAGACCTTTATCCGTGACGGAAAGCCGCAGGTGACCTTCGCAGGGCGCAGCAATGTGGGGAAATCCTCCGTCATTAACCGGCTGTTAGGGCGGAAGAACCTCGCCCGCGTGGGGGCTACCCCCGGCAAGACCTCGCAGATCAACTATTTCGACATTGACGGCAAAATATACTTCACCGACCTGCCGGGCTACGGCTACGCCAAGGTGTCCAAGCAAGAGCGCGACCGCTGGGGAAGGCTGATGGAGAGGTATTTCGCCGAGGAGGGGCTTATCACGCTGGGTGTGCTTATCGTGGACGCACGGCACAAGCCGAGTGCTGACGATGTGACCATGTGCGAGTGGTTCAGGGGCACGGGCTGCCCGCTGATCGTTGTGGCCAACAAGCTCGACAAGCTGAAAAGGAGCGAGATCGAGCCGAATCTGGCGTTGATACGGCAGACGCTCGCGCTGGAGGAGGACGCGCTGCTGATACCATTCTCCGCCGAGAAGGGCACGGGCAAGACGGAGATGCTGGCGGCTATCAGCGAGAAAACAGGGAAGTAATAAAGGGAAAAGCAGACGGTGGAGCCGTCTGTTTTTCCTTTGGGTCAAGAAAAAACATATGCGGCACACCTCTAAATGTTCTCCGCCCTACGAACGGTTTACCGACACGGCTTTTTTCGGGCGGGGGGAGAAGTGCTCCACGGCAAACAGGACGGAGAAAGCCTTACGGCTTTCTCCGTCCTGTTTGTCAATCAACAATATCCACAGACACCTTTGCGCCGGTGCGCTGGGCGTAGGAGCGGACAACGGTGCGTATCTCCTTGGCGATACGACCCTGCCGACCGATGACCTTGCCCATGTCCTCCGGTGCTACGCGAAGCTGAAGCGTCAGCTCGTCACCGTTTTCTACCTCGGTCACGCTGACCTGCTCCGGGTGCTCCACAAGGTTCTGCGCGATATACAGCAGCAGATCCTTCATGGCAAGCTCCCGATTTACAGTACATCGACCTTCTTCAGCAGGGCGCGAACGGTATCGGTGGGCTGTGCGCCGGTCTTGATCCACTCGCGGGCGCGGTCGGCATCGATGGTGATCTTGGCAGGGGAGACGCAGGGATCGTAAGTGCCGATCTCCTCGATGAAGCGGCCATCGCGGGGATAGCGGGAATCCGCCACCACCACGCGGTAGTAGGGAGCCTTCTTCGCGCCCATTCTTCTCAGACGAATCTTAACCATGGTTGTGTTCCTCCAATAAAATATATTGTTTTTATCTGTTAAATGCTTCTGCACTTACACACTTTATTTCAGGCGTTTCCTGCGGCCGAAGCCCTGCATGGCACCCCGTGCGGCCTTGCCGCCGAGACCGCCCATCATTCCGCCGAGGCCGCGCATACCGCCTTTAGTCATGGCCTTTGTCATCTGCTGGAGCATCTCGAAGGATTTCAGCAGACGGTTCACATCCACGACCTCCAGCCCGCAGCCCGCTGCGATGCGCTTTTTGCGGCTGGCGTTGAGTATCTGCGGATTCTCGCGCTCAAGCGGCGTCATGGAGTGGATAATTGCCTTGTTGTGCGCCATTTTTTTCTCGTCTATCTGCGAGGGGTCGAAGGCCTTCGCCATGCCGCCGGGCAGCATACCCGCGATTTGGCTCAGGTCGCCCATGTTTTGCAGCTGCTCCATCTGTTGCAGGTAATCCGTGAGAGTCAGGCGGTTTTTGCGCAGCTTTTCCTCCAGCTTTTTGGCCTGCTTCTCGTCGTACTGCTGCTCGGCCTTTTCGATGAAGGTGAGCATGTCTCCCATGCCGAGAATGCGCCCTGCCATGCGGTCGGGGTGGAACGGCTCGATCATGTCGAGCTTTTCGCCCGTGCCCACGAACTTGATGGGCTTGCCCGTCACTGCACGGATGGACAGTGCCGCGCCGCCGCGGGCATCGCCGTCCAGCTTCGTCAGCAGCACGCCGTCAATGCCGAGTGCATCGTCAAACGCCTTGGCAGCGTTCACCGCGTCCTGACCGGTCATGGCATCCACCACCAGCAGTATCTCGTGGGGCTTCACGGCGGCCTTTATCGCCTTCAGCTCGTCCATCAACGCCTCGTCAATGTGGAGGCGGCCGGCGGTGTCGAGGAAAACAATGTCGTTGCCGTGGTCAGCGGCATATTTGACCGCCTCGGAAGCGATGGTCACGGGGTCGATCTGCCCCATTTCAAAGACGGGAATGTCCAGCTGCCTGCCGACGACCTGAAGCTGGTCGATGGCGGCGGGACGGTATACATCGCAGGCCGCCAGCAGCGGACGCTTGCCGTAACTGCGGCGCATGAGTCCCGCCAGCTTTGCGCCGTTGGTGGTTTTTCCTGCGCCCTGCAAGCCCACCATCATCACAACGGTGGGTCCCTTGGAGGCGGTGCTCAGTCGGGCGTTCGTGCCGCCCATCAGCGCGGTCAGCTCCTGATTGACGATCTTGATGATCTGCTGTGCGGGGGTCAGGCTGTCCAGCACATCCGTGCCGACGCACTTCTCTGTGACATCCGCCACGAAGTCCTTGACGACCTTGTAGCTGACATCCGCCTCAAGCAGAGCCAGCCGCACCTCGCGCATTCCCTCGCGGACATCCGCCTCAGTGAGGCGACCCTTGCCGCGCAGACGCTTGAACACGCCGTTCAGTTTTTCACTCAGTCCCTCAAATGCCATGGATGGTTACTCCTTCAGGGCGGCGGCGGAGGTCAGAATGCTGTTCGCCAGCTCCTCCAGCCGGTGATTTTCATACTGCCGGTAGTTGATGGTTTTAATCTCTCCGGCGGCGGTGACGATGGCCTCCACATGCTGCTGCATACGCAGGAAGCGGTGTACCAGTCCTGTCTTGTCCTCCAGCTCCGTCATGGCGTTTTCGGCGCGGACGATTACATCGCGCACACCCTGACGGGAAATGCCGCAGTTCTCGGCGATCTCGCCGAGGGAGAGATCCTCGTTGTAGTACAGATCAAATAGCTCGCGCTGCCGAGGGGTCAGGATGTCGCCGTAAAAGTCGAACAGCATGGTCATGCGATAGGTCTGATTTTTCACGGTGCCGCCTCCTCATGTAAAGTTATATGCCTTTACAACCTTGAATATCATACACGATTCCGAAGCAAAAGTCAAGGCGAAAAATGGCGTACCGGCAAAAAAATTTCCCCCTGCGCAGGCAGGGGGAAAGGAAAATCAGTGCTTGAGGCGTTTGTCGCATTTCTTTGCCAGCCAAGTGCCGAGGCTCTGAAAGAGCTGCACCAGCAGGATCAGGATGACCACCGCCACCAGCATCACGAGGTACTTGTAGCGGTAGTAGCCGTAGTCGATGGCGATCTTGCCGAGGCCACCGCCGCCGATGATGCCGCTCATGGCGGAGTAGCCCAGAATGGTGGTCAGCGCGATGGTTACATTCTGAATGAGCGAGGGGACGCTCTCGGGGATCATCACCTTGCAGATGATCTGCATCGGCGTTGCGCCCATGCTCTGCGCGGCCTCGATGATATTGCCGTCCACCTCGCGCAGGCTGCTCTCCACCAGACGCGCCACAAAGGGGAACGCCGCCGCCACCAGCGGCACGATGGTTGCCGTGGTGCCCACTGCCGTGCCGATGAGCAAACGGGAGAGGGGAAACACCATGATCATCAGAATCAGGAACGGGATGGAGCGCAGCAGGTTGATGATGACATTGATGACCTGCATCAGCCAGCGGGGGAGGGGCAGTACGCCGTTTTTCTCGCCTGCCACCAGCAGCACGCCGAGCGGCAGACCAAGCACCAGCGACAGCGCGGTACTGACCACGGTGACATAGAAGGTCTCCCATACGGCAACGGGCAGGGAGGGCAGGACGGACATAAGATCCTGCACCGACTGCGCGGAGAAAAGATTACTGTACATGCTCGTCCACCTCCTCGATTTGGATATTGGCCACATTGTGAATGAACGATGCGGCCTTGTCGAACTGCGCACTGGGGATGCCCAGCATCATCGTACCGTAAACCGTCTCGCTGAGCTTCTGGGTGCTGGCGGAGATGACATTGCAGAAGATGTTCTCCTCTGCGGCTAAGCGGGCAATCAGGGGGATGCTGGTGGTTTTGCTGTCCTTGAACACGAGGCGCACCAGCTTCTCATCCTGCGGGTTGTAGACCTGCGCGTCCGCACCGCCGGGGAACACAAGGCGGCGACCCGCCTCGGAGCGGGGTGCGGCGAACACCGTGCCCACCATGCCGGACTCGGCCACGCAGCCGTCATCGAGGATGGCGACATGGGAGCAGACCTCCTTCACCACGCTCATCTGATGGGTGATGATGACCACGGTGATATTCAGTTGCTGATTGATGTTGCGGATCAGCTCCAGTATCTGCCGCGTCGTCTTGGGGTCAAGGGCACTCGTTGCCTCATCGCACAGCAGCACCTTGGGGTCGGTGGCGAGGGCGCGGGCGATGGCCACACGCTGCTGCTGGCCGCCGGAGAGCTGTGCGGGGTAGGCATCGGCCTTGTCGGGCAAGCCGACCAGCTCCAGAAGCTCACGGGCGCGCTTCTCCGCGTCCGCTTTCTTTACGCCGGACAGCTCCATGGGGAAGCAGACATTCCGCAGGCAGGTACGCTGCATCAGCAGGTTGAAGTGCTGGAAAATCATGGTGATGTTCCGCCGCGCCGCACGGAGCTGCGCGGGGGTCATCGTGTCGAGCCGCTGGCCGTCCACGATGATCTCGCCCTCGGTGGGGCGTTCCAACAGGTTGATGCAGCGCACCAGCGTGCTTTTGCCCGCGCCGGACATGCCGATGATGCCGTAGATGTCTCCATCCTCAATGGTGAGGGACACATCCTTCAGAGCGTCCACTCCTCCGCTCGTGCCGGAGTCATATTTTTTGCTTACATGCTTCAGTTCTATCACGGATGTGTCCCTCTTTCATTTATGATTGGTATCTGTCTCTCTGCGCGGTGTGTTCCCCGCCCGGTAGGGGCGGGGAACACGAGAGGGGATAGGAAGGAAGTACGGTTACTGTGCGGACTGTGCGCTCAGCGCGTCCAGCGTGGTCTGCTTGCCGCCGTAGAGACCCATGGGCTCGACATGGATGGCAGCGATGGAGGCGATGTGCGTGCCGTTCTGGGCGTTGAAGTCCTCCAGATAGGGCAGGTGCTGGAAGTAGTTGGC
>CAVDXW010000055.1:0-9256 GCA_963613145.1 Bacteroidaceae bacterium
CAGCTCTGGTGGGGACATCAGATCCCCGCATGGTACTGCGACGAGTGCGGGCACATCAATGTCAGCCGTCAGGATCCCACCAAATGCGAAAAGTGCGGCTGCACCCACCTGACACGCGATGAGGATGTGCTGGACACATGGTTCAGCTCCGCGCTGTGGCCGTTCTCCACAATGGGCTGGCCGGACACCGATGCACCCGACCTGAAGTACTGGTATCCCACCTCCGTCATGGTCACGGGCTACGACATTATCTTCTTCTGGGTGGCGCGCATGATATTCTCCGGCATGGAGCAGATGAAGAAGGAACCGTTCAAGACCGTCTTCATCCACGGACTTGTCCGCGATGATAAGGGACGCAAAATGTCCAAGTCGCTGGGCAACGGCATCGACCCGCTGGAGATGGCGGAGAAATACGGTGCGGACGCGCTGCGCTTCAACCTCATCACGGGCAACAGCCCTGGCAATGATATGCGCTTCTTTGTGGAGAAATGCGAAGCCATGCGCAATTTCGCCAACAAAATCTGGAATGCCAGCCGCTTCGTGATGATGAACCTGAGCATTGACAAGGTGCAGCTGCCTGAGAAGCTGGAGCTGGAGGACAAATGGGTGCTCAGCAAGCTGAATACCCTCATCCGCGAGGTCACGGACAATCTGGAAGCGTTCGAGTTGGGTGTGGCCTCCGCCAAAATCTATGATTTTATTTGGGACACCTACTGTGACTGGTACATTGAGCTGACAAAGACCCGCCTGAACGGTGAGGACGAAAGTGCAAAGCTCGCGGCGGAAAATGTGCTGTGCTATGTCCTGCTGCGTATTCTGGAGCTGCTGCACCCGTTCATGCCGTTCATCACCGAGGAGATCTGGCAGGCACTGCCCCACGAGGGCGAGTATCTGATCGCCGCCAAGTGGCCGGAGTATCAGGATGCGCTGCACTTCCCGGAGGCCGAAACTGCCATGGAGTCCGTCAAGGACGCGATCTCCGCCATCCGTGCCCGCCGCGCCGAGATGAATGTGCCGCCCAGCCGCAAGGCACAGGTGATCATCGTTACCGCGCAGCCGGACAACTACAAGATGGGTGCGCATTTTATCACCCGCATGGCCTACGCCTCCGAGCTGACCGTACTGACCGCCGCGCCGGCCGAACTTAGCGGCATGGTGACGGTGGCGACCCATGATGCCACGGTCTACATGCCCATGGCGGAGCTGGTGGACATCGCCAAGGAGCTGGAGCGCATTGCCGCCGAGCGCAAAAGAGCGGAGGAGAATTTGCAGCGCATCGAGGCGAAGCTGGCAAACGAGGCGTTCACCTCCCGTGCCCCCGAAAATGTGGTCAACGCCGAGCGCGAGAAGGCAGAAAAGGCACGCGCCTTGATTGCCAAGCTGGACGAGTCCGCTGCCGCCATGAAGCAGTAAGCGAGAAAACCGAAAATAAGATACCGCATAAGCATAAGCAAAAAAGATGCCGAAAGGCATCTTTTTTGCTTATGCGCCGACCGATGCCAAAGGCCAAAATATTTCATCATCACGACAGCTTTCGACAATTTCTGCGCGGTGGTTGCGCTATAATCAGCGCAGACAGGCAGTCATGCGCAGTCGAACAGCAGAATCAAGGTGCTGCGCGGCGATATACTACAGGATAACGGAATAAAGGAGCGTCCCGTATGGAAGTAACGGCAAAATATGAAGAGCGGCAGCTTGAGTTTCTGCTGGCCGGAGAATTGGATCACCACGGTGCGAAGGGTCTGCTGGAGAATCTGGAAAAGGAGATTGAGCGGACGCTGCCCATGGTGCTGGTGCTGGATTTTTCCGGCGTTACCTTTATGGACAGCTCCGGCATTGCGGTGGCTCTGCGCGGCTGGCAGCGTATGCGCGAGCTGGGCGGCACCGTAACGCTGCGCCATGTGTCGCAGCAGCCGCGCAGGGTGTTTGATGCATCCGGCGTGGGGCATATGATGACCATCGAATAAGGAGGGATACATATATGACGCGAGCGGAAAACTATGTAACGCTGGAATTTCTCAGCCGCAGCAGCAACGAGGGCTTTGCCCGTATTGCCGCAGCGGGCTTTGCCGCGCAGCTCGACCCGACACTGGACGAGCTGGGGGACATCAAGACATCTGTCAGCGAGGCGGTGACGAACGCCATTGTCCACGCCTATCCCGACCGTCTGGGCAAGATTGTGATGAAGCTGAGACTGCTAAAGGGCGGCGTGCTGGAGATCACGATCCGCGACTGGGGACGGGGCATCGAGAATATCGAGCAGGCACGCCGCCCCATGTACACTACGGGCGGCAGTGAGCGCAGCGGTATGGGCTTTACCATCATGGAGAGCTTCACCGATCGGCTGATCGTGCGCTCGGTGCAGGGGAAGGGGACAACGGTGCAGATGCGCAAGCGTATCGCGCCGCGCTTGTCCGTGGGGCGATGAGCGATCGGCTGGCACTGTTGGAGCGGGCGCAGCAGGGGGACGACGGTGCGGAGGCGCAGCTTTTGACGGAAAACGCCGGTCTGATCTGGTCTATCGTCCGCCGCTACAACGGCTGCGGCGTGGAAACGGATGACCTTTACCAGCTCGGGTGCATCGGTTTTATAAAGGCTGTAAAGGGGTTTGACCTGACATACGGAACGCAGTTTTCCACCTATGCCGTGCCCAAGATCGCCGGTGAAATACGCCGCTTTCTGCGGGATGACGGCCCGATAAAGGTCGGCAGAACGATGAGGGAAAAGGGGCAGGCTCTATGGGCGGCGCGTGAGCGGCTGCAAAGCAGACTGGGCTGTGAGCCGAAGCTGTCGCAGCTGTCGGAGGAGACCGGCCTGTCGCCGGAGGAGATCGCCGCCGTGGATATGGCTCTGATTTCGCCGGAATCGCTCCAGCAGGAGACGGCGGAGGGACTGACGCTGGAATCCACCCTCCGTGCCGCAGAGCCGGAGGTCTCGCTCATCGAGCGTATCGCCCTGCGTGACGCGATAGACACCCTGCCGGAAAAGGAGCGGCAGACCGTCCTTCTGCGCTTTTTCAAGGGGTTGACGCAGGAGCAGACGGCGCGTATCCTACAGGTGTCGCAGGTGCAGGTGTCGCGGCTGGAGCGCAGGAGCCTGCAAAAGCTGCGGGAGCTGCTGACAGAGGAATAGCCGACAGAGGCGCACCGCAGAGGCGGAAAATATCGCCGCAGGGCAGTGCGGGTTTCGGCTTTTTCATAGGGGAGACACACAGGGGAAAAACTGAATAGGGGTAGCGGCGGTATGCCGCGAGGCGGCCATCTCACAGAAGTGGGGTGGCCGTTTTCTGTACAAAAGAGATCAGCGTGTCACAGGCTGTTACGCCATGTGGCGACTGTGACGGGGAGCGGGCTTGTCGATGCAGTCAATAAGGCGCAGGACATTGGCGGCGATGGAGCCGGCACCCAACAGCGTGATGATAAAACCGAAGGTAGTCATGTTCGTATCCTCCTTGCTCGAACTTATGTTCTGTTTGCATTATAAATCGAACATTCGTTCTTGTCAACAGAAATCGAACAAATTTTCTATATTTTTCCTTTTGCAGTTGACCGCAGTCGGAAATTGTATTAAAATGAATAAGACAAAGAGAAAAGCGAGGCACTCCATGACTGATTTGGAAAAACGATTTACCAAGGCGCGGCGCGATGCTATCGCGGCGGACTATCAAAATCTGAACCCCTGCCAGCGGGAGGGTGTGCTGGCCACGGAGGGACCGCTGCTGCTGCTGGCGGGTGCGGGCTCCGGCAAGACCACGGTGCTGATCCATCGCGTGGCCAATCTGCTGCGGTACGGGCGCGGCAGCGACACGGAGGAGATACCCGTGCCCATCTCGGAGGACGAAGCGGCGTTTTTGGAGCAGTACGCCGTGCAGCCGGACGAGGCGCAGCGGCCGCTGATGGAGTATCTCTGCGCGGTGGAGCCCGCCCGTCCGTGGGAGGTGCTGGCCATCACCTTTACCAACAAGGCTGCCAATGAGCTGAAGGAGCGTCTGGGGCGTATGCTGGGGGAGGAGGGCGCCGCCGATGTGTGGGCATCCACTTTCCACTCCGCCTGTGTGCGCATATTGCGTCGCGACATCGACCGCATCGGCTTCGACCGCAGCTTCACCATCTATGACAGTGACGACAGCAAGCGCGTTATCAAGGATATTATCAAGGAGCTGTCACTGGAGGAGAAGTCCTTCCCGCCCCGCGAGGTGCAGACGGTCATCTCCCGCGCCAAGAACGACATGCAGACGCCGGAGGAATTTTTGAAGCAGTGGCAGAGCATCAACGATTGGCGTAAAATAAGGATCGGTAAAGTATATGCGCTTTACAACAAAAAGCTGCGCGAGGCCAACGCGCTGGACTTTGACGATCTGCTTCTGCACACGGTGCGGTTGTTGCAGACGGTTCCCGAGGTGCGCGACTACTACCGCCGCAAGTTCCGCTATGTTCTCATTGATGAGTATCAGGACACCAACGCTCTGCAATACGAGCTTGCCAAGCTGCTGACCGGCGCAGCGCGGAACATCTGCGTGGTCGGCGATGACGACCAGAGCATTTACCGCTTCCGCGGTGCCGATATAACGAATATTCTCAGCTTCGAGCGGCAGTTCAAGGGGGCGCGGGTCATCCGTCTGGAGCAGAACTACCGCTCCACGCAGAACATTCTGGATGCCGCCAACGCGGTGATACGCCACAATCAGGGGCGCAAGGGCAAGACGCTGTGGACGAAAAACGGGCGCGGAGAGCTGGTCACGGTCAAGACCACCTTCAACGAGAGTGACGAGGCTAATTTCGTGCTGGGGCAGATTATGACCTACTACCGCCGCGGCGGGAATTGGGGGGATTGCGCCGTGCTGTATCGCACCAACGCGCAGTCCAACGCGCTGGAATATGCCTGCAAGCGCAGCGGCGTACCTTATAAAATATACGGCGGGCTGAAGTTCTTTGACCGTGCGGAGGTCAAGGACATGCTGGCGTATCTGTGCGTCATCAACAACCCTACGGACGACCTGCGCGTGCGGCGTATTGTCAATGTCCCCTCCCGTAAAATAGGGCAGGCGACCGTGGATAAGGCGCAGCTCATTGCCGCGCAGTACGGCCTGACGCTGTATGATGTGTTCCGGCGGGCGGATGAGTTCCCTGAGCTGAAAAGCGCGGCTGTGAAGCTGATGGCCTTTACAGACCTGATCGAAGAAATGCGCCGCCGCCTGCCCGATTGCGACCTGCCGGAGTTCTACGACTATGTGTGTGAGCGCAGCGGCTACGCGAGCGCGCTGCGGGAGAAGGACGATGTGGAGAGCCGTGGACGGCTGGAAAATGTGCAGGAGCTGCGCTCCAGCATCCTGGCGTATATTGAGAATGCCGAGGGCGCGGAGACGAGCCTGTCGGGTTTTCTGGATGAGATTGCCCTGTACACCGATCTGGACAGCCGCACGGACGGCGACAACTGCGTGACCATGATGACTATGCACGCCGCCAAGGGACTGGAGTTCCCGCAGGTATTCGTGGTGGGCATGGAGGACGGCCTTTTCCCGGGAAACCGCGCCATGGGCGACGCTGACGAGATGGAGGAGGAGCGGCGGCTGTGCTATGTGGCGATGACCCGTGCCAAGGAGAAGCTGACGCTCACCAACGCCCGCCAGCGGACGCTGTACGGCAAGACAACGCCGTGTATGCCGTCCCGTTTCCTCAATGAAATTTCGGAGGAAAACATGGAGTGGCTGTCCAAGCCGCAGCCGCGCAGCGAGGCGTGGGACGATGATGCCGACACTGCCGAGCGCAGCTATGGCGGCGGGTACGGCGGCTATGAACGCCGTCCCTACACCGCGAATACGACCCGTGGCGGCGGCGCACTGCGTTCCTCCGCTGCCTCTGTGCGGACGGCGCAGCCCTCCGCCGCACCCAAGCTGGAGATACAGGCGGGCGAGATGGTCGAGCACGATACCTTCGGGAAGGGATTGGTCGTCTCCGTCCGCAGCATGGGCGGCGATGCGCTGCTGGAGGTGGCTTTCGACACCGTAGGTACAAAGAAGCTCATGCTCAAGGCCGCAGTGCAGCATTTGAAAAAGGTGTAAAGCAGAGATACTTCCCCCTATGAGAAGGACGGCGGGAAAGCAAAAAATTTTTCAGTTTCCCTGAATAAAATTGGAAAAGCAATTGCAAATCCTGCGCTGATTTGGTATTATCAGCATAGGACAATTTGTACGCGAGCCTGTACACACATTGTAAGGAGGAGACTATGAACAAAAAGTTTGAAAAGCTGGGCTTTTATCCCGCAGATATTTTGCTTCCCAAGGGGCAGGACATGACCAGATGGGCGGTGGTCGCCTGCGACCAGTTCACCTCTGAGCCGGAATACTGGCAGGCGGTGGAGGAGAAGGTCGGTGCCGCGCCGTCCACCCTGCGCCTGATTTTGCCGGAGGCGAACCTCAAGGCTCCCAATGTGGACGAGTACATCGAGAATATCAATAGGTCCATGGAGAAGTATCTGGCGGACGGCGTGTTCGAGACGCTGACCGACTCGCTCATCTACATTGAGCGGCAGCAGTCCGATGGCAGGATACGCCACGGCCTCATCGGTATGGTGGATCTGGACGCCTATGATTTTACCCCCGGCTCCGGCGCGCTCATCCGCGCCACCGAGGGCACAGTGCTCGACCGTATCCCGCCCCGCGCCAAGGTGCGCTGCAACGCGCCCATTGAGCTGCCGCATGTCATGCTGCTGATCGACGACCCCGACAAGACCGTCATCGAGCCGCTCACTGCCGCAGCCGCCGGCATGGAGAGGGTCTACGACTTTGATTTGATGCAGAACGGCGGCCACATCCGCGGCTTTAAGCTGTCCGACAGGCAGATCGATGCCGTGGCGAACGCGTTGGAGGGCCTGACCACCGATGCGGCCATGCAGAAGAAGTATGGCGTGTCCGGCGTGGCTCCGCTGCTGTTCGCCGTGGGCGACGGCAACCATTCCCTCGCCACTGCCAAGGCGTGCTACGAGGAGCAGAAGAAGGGCAAGAAGCCCGAGGAGTATCTGGCTCTGCCCGCCCGCTATGCGCTGGTGGAGGTCGTGAACAACCACGATGACGCTTTGCAGTTCGAGCCCATCCACCGGGTGCTGTTCGACGTGGATCACAAGAAGTTCATGGATGCCTTCCGCGCCGCTTATCCCAACGCCTACGAGGGCAAGGGCGATGGCCACACCATCGAGTTCGTCTGGAACGGCGAGAGCCACTTCATCACCGTGCCCGATCCCAAGGTGCAGCTTGCCGTGGGAACCTTGCAGCCCGTCATCGACAGTTACATCAAGGATAACGGCGGTGAGGTGGACTACATTCACGGCGACGAGGTGACCCGCGAGCTGGGCAGCAAGAGCGGCAATATGGGCTTCCTCCTGCCCGCCATGAGCAAGGAGCAGCTGTTCAAGACCGTCATGGCGGACGGTGTGCTGCCCCGCAAGACCTTCTCCATGGGTCACGCGCAGGACAAGCGGTATTACATTGAGGCGCGCAGGATCGTCAAGTAAGACTGGCGCGAGGTAGCAGAGTATGCTATAATAGTGCTGCGGCGATGCCGCGGCACTATTTTTTTTACGAGGAACAGCCATGAAATGTACGGAACGCGCCCACGCCAAGGTGAATCTGACGCTGGAGGTGGGGGCAAAGCGCACGGACGGCTATCATGAGGTCGTGTCCGTGATGCAGCGCATCAGCCTGTGGGACACGGTGACGGTGGAGCGCGGCACGGGTGAGGACAGGCTCATCTGTGAAGCAAAGGTGACGGAGAACGAGGGGGACAACCTGTGTATGCGGGCGGTGCGGACATTTTTTGCCGCAACGGGGCTGGAAAGCGGCGGCGTGACCGTCGCGCTGGAGAAAAACCTCCCCATGCAGGCGGGCTTGGGCGGCGGCAGCAGCGACGCGGCGGCGGTGCTGCGGGCACTGCGGACGCTGTACGCCCCCGATATAAGCGACGCAGTATTGGAAACGCTGGCGGCGGAGCTGGGCAGCGATGTGCCGTTTTTTATCCGCGGCGGCACACAGCTGGCCACGGGCAGGGGAGAGGTCGTCTCACCGCTCCCGCCGCTGACGGCGGGCTGGTTCGTGCTGGTCAAGCCGGAGGAGGACTGCTCCACGGCGGAGATGTACCGGCGGCTGGACGCGCTCGGTGCGGAGCGGACGCAATATACCGCCGCCATGTGCAACGCCGTGCGTGGGAACAATATCCGTGCGGCGGCGGGGGGACTGTACAACAGCTTTGAGCGCGCCGTGCCGGAGGGCAGCAGCCTGCCTGCCATCAAAGCGGCTCTGCGGGATCTGGGTGCGGCGGGTGCGCTGCTCAGCGGCAGCGGCAGCGTGGTGTTCGGCGTATTTGAAACGCACGGTGCGGCACTTGCGGCGGCAGAGGCACTGCGGTGCGAGTGGCGGCAGGTGTTTACGGCGCAGCCTGTATAAAATCGGAAAACACCGTCCATAATGCAGTAAATCTGCAAGGGACGGTGTTTTTTATGCGCAATACATACAACAATAAGTGGAAGGCGGCGGAGATCGCGCTGCTCATCGGGCTGGCAGCGGTGCTGGTGTGGGGTGCGATGACGCTGTACAGGCAGGACACTTTACAGGAAAAGCTGGTGCGGCTGCATGTCATTGCCAACTCCGACAGCGCGGCGGATCAGGAGATGAAGCTGCGGGCGCGGGACGCGGTGCTGGAAAAGGCCACGGTGCTGCTGGAGCAGTCGGCGGACAGGGAGGAGGCTCTTGCGCGGCTGTGTGCGGCACTGCCTGAGCTGGAGACGGCCGCCCGCAACGCCTGCGGCGGGGCGTACCCCGTGTGCGCGTCACTGGAGATGGCGGAGTTCCCGCAAAAGGAGTACGACGGCTTCGCCCTGCCCGCAGGGGAGTATCTGGCACTGCGGGTCGTCATCGGAGAGGGTGCGGGACGGAACTGGTGGTGCGTGGTCTACCCGCCGCTGTGTACGGCATCGTGTACGGAGTGGGAGGACACCGCGCTGCGCGGCGGCATGGACACGGAGGAGGTAAAGCTCATTGCGGAGCAGGAGGGCTATGTGCTGAAATTCCGTACCATGGAGCTGTGGGAGCGACTGCGGCAGTGGATGGGAAAATAAATAGGGGGAGGACAGAAAAAAGTGTTGACAAACCGAGGAAAAGCTGTATAATAATGTTTGTTCGTCAGAACATAGCGGGATTGTGTAAAGGTAGCACAGCGGACTCTGACTCCGTATGTGAGGGTTCGAATCCTTCTCCCGCTGCCAT
>CAVDXW010000056.1:0-8976 GCA_963613145.1 Bacteroidaceae bacterium
TTTGCTCTTCTTATATCATTCCGAAGTGCTGCAATGCTTCCTTGATTGCTTTTTCTTTCTCCGGCGGGCATTGGGGCTGCTTGGCGTTCTCTTTCTTGGACAGGTTATAGTTTTGCCCAACATCCAGCCCACATTTGCGCTTCACCTGAGATATACAGGTTAGACGCCTTTAATCCACTATGCTCCTGCACATACTCCTTAGATCTGCGGATAAGTCGCCCCCCTTCTGGAAACCGGACATATCCATATTTTCCAATGAGAACTCCACACGCACCTTTTTCGAGTCGATTTCTCACTTGGAAAGAAGGACAACCGTCTCCACGTTTGCCGTGCCGGGGAACATATCCACGGCGGCGGCGCGGACGGCGCGGTAGCCTGTCTGCGCAAAGAGCTTCACATCCCGCGCCAGCGTCGCCGGGTCACAGGACACATAGACCACGCGCTGCGGCTGCATCTGCGCGACGGCGGCGATAACCTCCGCGCTCAGTCCCTTGCGCGGCGGGTCAACACAGACGACATCGGGATGCATTCCCCGCATGGCCATGTCCGCCGCCAGCTCTGACGCATCGCCGCAGAAGAAATCCGCATTATCCAAACCGTTGCGCCGTGCGTTCGCTCTGGCATCGGTGACGGCCTCCGGCACTATTTCTGCGCCGATGGTTTCCTTTGCCCGCCGCGTCATCACCTGCGTGATTGTCCCCGCGCCGCAGTAGAGGTCGAGCACCAGCTCCCGACCTGTCAGACCGGCGAAGTCCAGTACCGTCTCGTACAGCACCTCCGCCATGTCGTGGTTGACCTGATAGAATGACGGTACACTGAGACGGAAGGTCAGACCGCACAGCTCGTCCGTCAGTGTGTCCGCACCCCAGAGCGTGCGGTACTCGCTGCCCAGCACTGCACCCGTGGGCTGGGTATTCACGCCCAGTACCACGCCCACGGCGGAGGGCACTGCCTCGCGCAGCAGCGTCACCAGCTCCGCCTCGTGGGGGAGAGAGCGGCCGTTGACCAGAACACACAGCAGAGCTTCGCCTGCGGTGTTGGTGCGGACATACAGGTGGCGCAGCAGGCCGCGGCGCGTCGTTTCATCGTAGCAGGGCACCTGATACGCCGCGATATAGCGGCGCAGGGCAGCCGCCGCCGCGTCCGCCTGCGGCTTTTGGATAAGGCAGGCATCCACCGAAACGACCTGATGGCTTCGCGCCCTGTAAAAGCCGACCTCTCCTGCGGCGGAGACGGGGTACTGGCTTTTGTTGCGGTAGTGCAGGGGTTCGCCGGAGAGAATCGTCTCCACGGTGACATCGCTGCCGCCGATGCGCCGCAGCGCGTCCTGCACCCGCTGCCGCTTGGCCTCCAGCTCCTCCGCCCTGTCCATGTGGCGGAAGTCGCAGCCGCCGCACCTGCCGTAGTAGGGACAGTCCGGCTCCACGCGGTGGGGGGAGGGCTCGTACACTCTGACCACCTTGCCGAACGCGGTGCTTTTCAGCACCTTCAGGATAAGTATCTCGCAGTCTTCGCCGCGCAGGGCGCGGTGGACGAACACCGCCTGCCCGCCGATACGCGCCACGCCCAAGCCCTCGGAGGTGTAGCCCTCGATGCGGGCGCGGTAGGTCTTGTTCTTTTCTACCATAGCTCAGAACTCAAACTTGCTGATGATCTTGCTGAGAGCCTCGGCAAAGGCGGCCAGCGTCTTGTTGTCGCGCCCCTTGCTGCGGCGGATGAGGCCGAGCAGCATATCGCCCAGCTGCACCAGCTTCTGATACGCCGCCGTTGCCTTCGGCGCACCCTCGTAGGCGCGGGTCTTGCGCTCCGGCAGATAGCCGGTGGCAAGCTGACGGTCGGCGATGAGGTCGTATTCCTCGGTGTACTGCGGCGCGTGGGCGGCAAAGCCAAGGGCCTTCAGTGTGTCGGCGTAGACGGGAGCCACCTCGCGGTCGCCGTGTACCACGAACACATGCGTTGTCCTGGACGGGTCGAAGTGCTTGATCCAGTCCACGAGGTGATCGTGGTCGGCGTGGGAGCTGAGGCCGGGGAAATTGACGATCCTGGCACGGACGGCGATCTCCTCGCCGAACAGCTTGACACTCTGTGCGCCATCGAGCAGATTCCGCCCCAGCGTGCCGGGGGACTGGAAGCCCACGAACACCACGGCACTGTCACCGCGCCAGAGGTTATACTTCAGGTGGTGGCGGATGCGTCCCGCGTCACACATGCCGCTGGCGGAGATGATGACCTTGGGCGTCTTGTCCATGTTCAGCAGCTTGGACTCGTCCACCGTTTCGGTCAGGTGCAGCCCGGGGAAGCTGAACATGTGCGTGCCGTCCTGCACCAGTGCCAGCGCGTTCTCGTCCAGATAGCCGCGCAGGTCGCCGCAGAAGATGGTCGTTGCCTTTTTTGCCAGCGGACTATCCACATACACGGGGAAGTCCTTCACGGAGGTGACAAGTCCCTTGTCCTTTATCTCGCGGATGAAGTAGAGCAGCTCCTGCGTTCTGCCCACGGCGAAGGAGGGGATGACCACATTTCCGCCGCGGCCGAGCGTCTCATCGATGATTTCCGCCAGCTGGCCGGTATAGCTCCACACCTCGGTGTGGTTGCGGTCGCCGTAGGTGGACTCGGTGAGCACATAGTCCGCGCTGTCGAAGAACTGCGGGTTGCGGATGATGGGCTGATCGACATTGCCGATGTCGCCGGAGAACACAACGGTGCGCGTCTCGTCCCCCTCGCGGCAGGTGAGCTTGATGCTGGCGGAGCCGAGCAGGTGTCCGGCATCGATGAACTGCGCCGTCACGCCGTCCGTGACCTGCACCTCCTCGCCGTATTCGCAGGTGCGGATAAACTCGCGGACGCGCAGGGCATCCGCCACGGAGTAGATGGGCTCTATCTCAGGCCGTCCTGCGCGCCTGTTCTTGCGGTTCTGGTACTCCGCGTCCTGTTCCTGAATGTGCGCGGAGTCCTGTAACATGATGTCCAGCAGGTTGGCGGTCAATCGGGTGGTGATGATTTGCCCCTGAAAGCCGTTTTTGATGAGCATGGGGATGCGTCCCGAGTGGTCGATGTGGGCGTGTGTGACCAGCACCGCGTCGATGCTGCCGGGGTGGAAGGGGAGAGTGGCGTTGTCGATCTCGTCCCGACCCTGCTGTAGGCCGCAATCAATCAGTATTTGCCTGCCGTTGACCTCAAGGCAGTGGCAGCTGCCGGTGACGCACCGATCCGCGCCGTAAAATCGCAGCTTCATGGCGAAAACTCCTTTTCATTCTTTGTTGGCTTATACGGTTTCTTTGGACTGAGTATACCATATTACGGCGCAAAGGGCAAGGGCGGGAGTGAAAAGCGGGCGGAGAAGCGGGAATGTCCGCTTTTTTGCAAAAACAATGCCTTTTCCTGTTGACAAGGGCGGAGGACGCTGGTATACTTGATAAGCCGCTTTGAATGGGTAAGCAAGCGTCGGCATGTCCGACCGCCCCCGACAGCGAGTCCGTAATTAAGGAAAGGCAGGTGCAGTAAGGTTATGCAGGCTATTATCGTTACCGGCGGTAAGCAGTACAATGTCAGCGAGGGTGAAACTCTGTTCATCGAAAAGCTGGATGTGAACGCGGGCGACACCGTGGTGTTCGATCAGGTGCTCGCCATCGTAGACGGCGAAAACACCAGGTTCGGCACTCCCGTGGTGGAGGGCGCGAAGGTGAACGCCACCGTGGTCAAGAACGGCAAGGGCAAGAAGATCCGTATCTTCAAGTATACCCCCAAGAAGGGCTATCGCAAACGGCAGGGTCATCGTCAGCCGTACACCAAGGTCGAGATCGGCAAAATCGCGTTCTGAGAGCGGCAATGACTACTGTTACATTCCTCACGGAGGAATCGCGCATCATCGGATTTGAGGTCAGCGGGCACAGCGGCTACGCCGACGCGGGCGAGGACATCGTCTGCGCGGCCGTGACGAGTGCCGTGCGGCTGGTGGAGACCACTGTGAATGATGTGATGGGGCTTTGTGCCGCCGTCAGGGTCAATGCACAGGAGGCGGTCATTACGCTGCGGCTGCCCGGAGGACTGGCGTCCGACGCCGAGAGCACCTGCCAGAATCTGCTGGCGGGGCTGATGGTGTATTTCGCACAGCTCCACGATGAGTATCCCGACAACATCGAAGTAATGGAGGCGTAAGCCCTCCTCCTCGATCATCTTACAGAAAGGATGGTACTTGAAAATGCTGAACATTTCTTTGCAGTTCTTTGCCCATAAAAAAGGTATGGGTTCCACCAAGAACGGCCGTGATTCCGAGTCCAAGCGTCTCGGTCCCAAGCGCGCCGACGGGCAGTTTGTGCTGGCCGGCAACATTCTGGTGCGTCAGCGCGGCACGCATATCCACCCCGGCACCAATGTGGGCAAGGGTACCGACGACACCCTGTTCGCCAAGGCGGACGGCGTTGTGCGCTTCGAGCGTCTGGGCAAGGATCGCAAGCAGGTCTCTGTCTACCCCGCCGAGTGATCGGTGTTCCGAAAACCTCCCGCCGACGGCGGGAGGTTTTTTGTTGACCTTTCCGCCCTTTTCGGGTAAAATAGCAATATCATGGCGCATTAGGTGCATTTTTGAACACAGTGAGGTAACTACCATGGCAAACGGGTTTATTGATAAAGCGCGGATCACCGTGCGCGCCGGCAACGGCGGCAACGGCGCGGTGGCGTTCCACCGCGAAAAATATGTCGCCGCCGGCGGCCCCGATGGGGGAGACGGCGGCAATGGCGGCTCCATTATCCTGCGTGTGGACGACAATATGTCCACATTGATGGACTTCCGCTACAAGCGCAAATATGTCGCCGGCAACGGTGTGGATGGGCAGGGCGGCCGCAAAAGCGGCAGGGACGGCGAGAGCCTGACCATAAAGGTTCCTCGCGGCACACTGGTGCGGGACGCGGAGAGCGGCGAGATTATCAAGGATATGTCCGACGACGCGCCCTTCGTGCTGTGCAGGGGCGGGCGTGGCGGCTGGGGCAACCAGCACTTCGCCACCCCCACGCGGCAGGTACCGCGCTTTGCCAAGGCGGGGCTGCCCGGCGAGAGCCACGATGTCATTTTAGAGCTGAAGCTGCTGGCGGATGTGGGGCTGGTGGGCTTCCCGAATGTGGGCAAATCCACGCTTTTGAGCGTGGTCAGCAAGGCGCACCCCAAAATCGCCAACTACCACTTTACTACACTATACCCCAACCTCGGCGTGGTGTATGTGGACGAGGGCGTCAGCTTCGTTATGGCGGACATCCCCGGCATCATTGAGGGCGCGAGCGAGGGTGCGGGCTTAGGTCACGACTTTCTGCGGCACATCGACCGCTGCCGCCTGCTGGTGCATCTGGTGGATGTTTCCGGCAGTGAGGGGCGCGACCCCGTGGCGGATTTCGATGCCATCAACGGCGAGCTGAAGGAGTACAGCCCCGAGCTTGCCGTCCGTCCGCAGCTTGTGGTGGGTAACAAGACCGACCTGCTGGCAGACACGGAGAATATCGACACGCTGCGCCGCCATGTCGAGGGCTTGGGCTATGAGTTCTTCGCCATGTCCGCCGCCACGCATCAGGGCACACGGGAGCTGGTACAGCGTATCGGGCAGATGCTCGGCGAGCTGCCGCCCGTGACGATCTACGAGCCGGAGTATGTCCCCAAGCCGCCGGTCATCGACACCACCGAGCCGCTGCACATCGAGCGTGAGGACAATACATGGCTGGTGGAGGGGCCGTGGCTGCAACGGCTGATGGCGAACATCAACTTCTCCGACTACGAGAGCCGCATGTACTTCGACAAAATGCTGCGGCAGAGCGGCCTGTTCGACACACTGGAGCAGATGGGCATTCAGGACGGCGATGTCGTGAGCATGTACGATCTGGAATTTGAGTACCAGAGATGAAAGAAAGACCGCCAACCGGCGGTCTTTCAACAGGCTGAAAGCGTCCCCCACGGGGGACGCTTTTTCACAGTGCGGCGGGTCTGTCCTGCGCCGCCAGCTCCGCTGCGGCGGCGCGGAGCTGGCGCAGGTCGCGGATGCCGCCCCGCTGCTGGAGCTGCGTCTGCATCTGCGGCGAGAGGGCGTAGAAGTAGTCGTAGGCGGCGGCCTCGTTGTTCAAAAGGTCGGTCAGCGTTTCGTACTGCACAAAAATACACCTCCGCGCTTAGTGTGCGCGGAGGTGCTATTCTTATGCGCGGTAATCGCGTCAAATCGTTTTTTCAAAGTAGAAATAGCCCTCATCCTCGCCGCTGGGACGCATACAGGCGGCGAGCATTCGGCGGGACGGCTCGTTTTCGCGGAAGCACTTCGCCGTCACGCGGGCAAGTCCCAAGTGGTACAGTGCCCAATCTGCGGCGGCGGCGAATGCCTCCGCCCCGTAGCCGTGTCCGGCGTATGCGGAGGCAATGCGGCAGCCCTGTTCAAAGCCGCCGCGAAAGTCGGGGTTGTACAGCACGACCTCGCCGATGAGCTTCCCCTTCAGCCGCACGGCGAAATTGACGGCGCGCCGCGCTGCGAAGTCCCTCCGTGCAACGGCGTAGAAATACTCCTCCGTCGGCTCCTCACCGCCCAGCTCCTCGCGGTAGTCGTAGCCCCAGCAGCGGTTGCGCTCATCGTCCATGCACAGCGCGGCGTAGGCGGGAATGTCGCCCTTACGCAGCGGTGTCAGCGTCAGGCGTTCGGTTTTCAGCACGGGGATACGCGGCAGCACCTCCAGCTCCGTGCCGACCTCGATGCGCACCTTGCCGCCAAGATGGTCGGGCAGATATTGCAGCTTCGAGGTGCGCAGCCCCTTGTCGCGGGCATCGTCCTCGCGGTTGCACCACGCGCAGTCGCCGCCGTAGTGCTGCGCGAACGCCTGCACCAGCGCGGGGTACGCTCCCGCGTGGGAGTAGAGGGCTTTTTCAATGTGGTTGACCAGCGTCCCGCCGCACTTCTCCGCGAGGCACACGGCGACAAGCCGCCCCTCCGCCAGCATACCGCCTGCGCAGAACCAGTCCGCGCCGATGAGCGAGAACATCTCCTGCGCCAACGCAAGCTCCTGCTTGGCCAGAGGGCCTGTCTTGTGGAACTCCGTCTCGTAGTCCTGCCAGAAGGCGGCAAGCCGCGGGTCGGCGGGGTCAGTGAGCGGCACAAATTCCGCGTCGGGATAGTCGCGTTGAAATTTGTGGATGTGGTTGCGCTGGCCGCTGTACCGCCGTCCTGCGAACTGCGCCAGCTCCTCCGTGCGGTACAGATAGTCCTTCCACGGCCGTTCGCTGATGACGCGGCAGCGGGGATAGCGCAGCACAAGCTGCGCGGCCTTTTCCTCCGGCAGAACGGAGAGCACCAGGGGAACCTCCTTACAGGCACACCAGCTCTCGATGGCGCGCAGCGCACTCTCCGCGTCGCCGTCCGCGCCGAGGATGGGATAGTCAAACACATACTCGCCCTCGATGCGGTTGCGGATGATGAGGCAGCCCGCCGCCTCGGTGAAGCACGGGTGCAGGTAGCCCCGCCACATGAGCTTTACTCCGAGGGAGTATTCGCACAGGCGGTAGTCACAGCTCTGATAATAGCGGCGCAGCAGCGTGCCGTGCGCCGCAGTCAATTCCTGAAATTGCAGCATAAAGAATCCTCTAAATTACATTTTTTCGATCATTTCGCACGACTGGCGGATAAAGCGGCGGACGACGGGGCGCAGCTCCCTTTTGGGACGGGAGGCAATTCCCAGCTCACGGACGGCGCGTGGCTCCAGCGGCAGGGCGCGGACGCTGTTCTGCCGTCCCCGCAGGACGAGGCGGGAGAGAACGCTGATGCCCAGACCGTGCTCTACCATGGAGATCACCGCGCTGTCGGATACCTGCGTGGTGCGGATCAGCGGCGTCACGCCATGCTCGTTGAGCACGCGGAGAATGTCCTTGTCGAAGCCCATGGAGGGCATGAGGAACTCCTGTCCGCTGAAGGCCGCGACGGGGAAGGCGTCCTCTCCGCTGGCGTAGTCCGGCGGCAGGATGGCCAGCAGCTCGTCGTCGCGCAGGGGCGTCCACTCCAGCGACATCGGCTCCTGACGGCTGGCAAAGCACATGTCCACGCGATCCTCCTCCACCCAGCGGTAGACCTCCTCCACGCTGCCCATCTGGATGTCCACCGTGACCTCAGGGTGCTCGCAGCGAAACTGCTGGATGATCTCCGGTAGCCAGTGGCGGGCGATGGATTCATACGCCGCCACGCGCACGCTGTCCTCCTTGTGGGTGTTGATGAGCATGATCTCCCGCTCCAGCGCGGAAACGGAGGTCAGGCACTCCTGCGCAAGCGGCACGATGCGCTGCCCGGAGGGAGTCAGCCGCACACCGCTGCGCCCGCGTACCAGCACCGTGAAGCCGAGATCCTTTTCCAGACTGTTCATCATGTGCGTCAGCCCCGACTGCGTATAGCCCAGCAGCTCGGCGGCGCGGGTGAAGCTGCCCAGCTCCACTGCGGTGAGCAGAGCCTCTAATTTTTTAGTATCCATGACGGCTCCTGTTTATATGACAGTATTTCATGTTGTAATTATATCCGCTCTGCGGTATGGTAGCAAGGGCGGACTTTTCGGCGTTTTTCACGATTTTTCGCAGCATACATACGGAAATATCTATATATGACATTCTTTCATATTTACATGACGGAATGTCGCTTTACAAATACAGGGTTGCTGTTGTATTGTACCCGTAGTGATTCTGATACATGAATTGCTTTTCCTTTCTATCCTCAAATCGTCGTTCAGCCGCACAGCCGTGCGGCTGTCGGCAACTCAGGCAGACGGCAGCGGAAATGCCGTGTGCGACACCTCTGAAAACGGACACCGCAAGCCGAGCGGTGTCCGTTTGCTGTTGCGTCCGAGAAAGATTTCACGACATATCGACATTTCGCTCTTGACAACGGGCAGTAGCATATAGTATAATAACCCTCGCTGACACGGTGACATAGCCAAGTGGTAAGGCAAGGGTCTGCAAAACCCTCATTCCCCGGT
>CAVDXW010000057.1:0-8658 GCA_963613145.1 Bacteroidaceae bacterium
GCAGGGAGTTGCGGATGTCCTTCATCTGGCACAGGCCGGTCATCAGCTTGTTGTATTCGCCCTTGAGCTCCTCGGCGGCAGCGGCCGCCCGCTCCACATTGTACAGCTCCTCCTCCAGCTCCTCCCGCTCCTGCGGGGTATAGAACCGCAGGCGGCGGATGCGCTCCTGTCCAAAGGGTGAGCAGCCGTGCAGGCTCTCCAGCACATATTGCAGGCCGATCTTCTCGCGCTCCTCGAATTTGACAGAGATCATGCCAGTTCCTCCTTCACATTGATAACGGGTACATCCACCGCCTCACGCATACGGTAGAGGAATTCGTCCTTGTCGAACCGCCAGCCGTAGGCGGAGACGGGGTTGACGGTGATGCACAGTGTGCGGGCGGCATCCTCCGTCTCCAGTGATACCTCCCGCACCGACAGCTTGTCCAGCGTGTCGGCATTGAGCAGCACCTTGCTGGGATCCTTCACCACCAGACGGCACCTGCGCAGCACACCGCTGCGCAGCAGCGGCAGCACCATCGCATCGGTGAGCGCACCGGCGACGAGCGCGGCTCCGTGTTCTTTGATACAGGCCTCCAGCCCGTCGGCAGCCTCCGGCGGCAGCGTCTCCGCCTTGGGCAGATTCATCAGGCGGTAGATATGCACCGTGTCGGCGATGACCTTCTCCATGCTGGCGTGGTAGCTTGCTCCCGTGCAGAGTATCACGCCGTCCGCCACGGCGCGGGCTCCGAGGCTCTTGCGCCCCAGTGCGCCGTCGATAACCGACCTGTCCGCGCCGAGTGCGAAAAAGCTCTCCGACACCGAGCGGAGCTGTGTGGTGATGGATGGCCCTGCCAGCTGTACATAGCCCGCACTGCGGGCGCGCAGGATCACCACCTCGCCCAGCGGCGTGGGGATACCCGTGGTCATGAGTATTTCCTTCGTCACATCGCCCAGCCGCAGCATATCCTTTGCGGTGGCGATCAGCGTCCCCTCACGGACGAAGATGCCAGGCTTTTCCGTGCCTGTGACGACATCGGTGGACTCGCCGTCCCGCCCGATGGAGGTCAGGCCGAGCGTTCCCCGCAGGTGGCCGCCGGCCAGCAGCCAATTGAGCATGGTCGTCTTCCCCGCGTTCTTGCACATGCCCACGATGGACATGGTTTTCGTCTCGTTGAGCCGCCGGATCAGCTCCTCGTGCATCCTGCACACGCCCCTTCCTTGTTCAGTCGGTTTTTAAGTATATCATACTCCTGCGAAAAAAGAAAGGGGAGAAACGGATTTTATGCCTTTTCCAGCTCCCGCACCACATCGCCCAGCAGATAGAGCGACCCGCAGCATATCGCCGCGCCGTCCGCCTTCGTTTCCGCGAGCATACGCGCCACGCCCTCACCAACGGTGCGGCAGGCCGTCACAGGCTTGCCGTATTTCCCGAGGAATGCGGCAAGCTCCGATGCATCCAGCGCACGGGGATTGTCCGGCGTGACGGTGATGAACCGTGACACCAGCGGCGCAAGGCGGTCGTACATGCCGGCGTAGTCCTTATCCGCCAGCACGCCGGTCAGCACGGTCAGCTCCCGTCCCGACAGGTATTCCTGCACTGCCGATGCCAGCGACTCCATGCACTGCGGGTTGTGCCCGCCGTCCAGTATGACGATCGGCTTGCGCCGCACCACCTGAAACCGCCCCGGCCATGTGACGGCTGCCAAGCCCTGCGCCACGGCGTTGTCGGAGACAGTCCAGCCCCGCTTGCGCAGGGCGTCGATGGCCGTCAACGCCACCGCCGCGTTCCTGAGCTGGTGGCCGCCCAGCAGGGGCAGGCGCAGTCCCCTGTACGCGCCGTAGTCAAACACCTGACCGTCCAGCGTGTCGCCGATGGGGGAGAGCGCGTCGAAGTCTGCGATTTCCAGCGGCGCGCCGACCGCGCTGCACTGCGCCGCTATGACCCTGCGCACACTCTCGGCGCAGGGATAGAGCACCGCACGGCAGCCGCGCTTGATGATACCCGACTTGGTGGCGGCAATTTTTTCCACCGTGCCGCCGAGCACCGCCGTGTGATCAAGCCCGATATTGGTGATGACGGCTACCTCCGGCGCGGGGATCACATTGGTCGCGTCAAACTCGCCGCCCATGCCCACCTCGCACACCACGATGTCGCACCGCTGCCGCGCAAACCATGTCAAGGCCATCGCCGTCACCAGCTCGAACTCCGAGGGGTGGTCGTCCATGCTGTCCGCAAGCGGCTGCATTTCCTCCGCCAGTGCGCAGATGTCCGCGTCGGGGACAGGCACGCCGTCTATCTGCATCCGCTCGTTGAAGCGGAAGATGTACGGCGAGGTGTACAGACCCGTCTTATACCCTGCCGCTTGCAGCATTGCATCGAGCATGGCGCAGGTGCTGCCCTTGCCGTTCGTGCCTGTGATGTGAATGTACTTTGCACTGCGTTCAGGGTGGCCGAGCCTGCCCAGCAGGGTGTCGATGCGGCTCAGCCCCGGCGTGCTGTGCCGCCAGTCCACGCGGTGTATATAGGCGAGAGCTTCTTCAACCGTCATGGCGTTCACGCTCCTTTATCCGCCGCAGCACGGGCGCGAGGGTATCGCGCCGCACCAGCAGCCATAGCAGTACCGTGTCGATGCAGGCGGTCACGGCGAACTGCACGCCGCGCACCGCCAATCGCGTCAGGAAGAACGGCAGCTTTGCTTCGCCGCCGTATACCAACGCCAGTGCCGCGCTCTGCCACAGCACCGAGCCGCACACCGCTGCGGGGAATACCGCCAGTGCTACCCGATGCAGTGTCGGTGCGGCCCACACCGGTCGCCGCACGAGCCCTGCCCACACGCCGTATAAAATGGGCGGCAGACAGAAGATGGGGTTATAGCCGTAGGGGGAGAACAGGCAGCCGATCAGATCGGCGGCAAAGCCGACCGCCCCGCCGCTCACGGGTCCAAGCAGCAGCCCTGCCAGCACGATGGGCACAGCCTCCAGCGAAAAGCGGCTTACCTCGCTGGGAATGACCGTCAGCAGCCGCGCCAGCACCACGCTCAACGCCGTCAGCAGGGCGCACACCGCCAGCGCATAGGTGTCGAAAACAGGCGCGGCGGCGCAGGATATTTCCTTTTTCTGCATAAAAAAGCACCTCCTGATCCGTCTTATCCTTGGGATGGGAGGTGTCACCGCAGAAATACTACATGCGTCAGCACCGTGGAAGCTGGAATGGTATCGCGGAGCAACGCTCCTTCGTCCGGCGGCAGCCTCCCATCCGTCCGGCACTTAACGCAACATTCCTACACGGTGCTGTGGAGAGTATACCGCTATCCCGCGCAAAATGCAAGTAAAAATTTCTGCGGATATGGTCATGCCCTGTTGACGACATACCACAGGATGATGTATAATCATCGGGAGAAAACACCAAGATATAGCAAGGAGGGCACAAAATGGCATTTACCTTCACAGACGGTCGCTGCACCGATGCCGATGGACGCACGGTGCTCGACCCCACCGTCTATAAGGACTGGCAGATCGGCGCGGCGGCGGAGCACGCACTCCCGCCGGTGGATTGGTTCCGCGATAAGCTGGGGCTGCTGCCCCCCGAGCTGCTTCCCTATGGCAAGACACCGAAGCTGGACTTCCTGCGCATCATGGAACGGCTGCAAGACCGCCCCAACGGTAAATATATCGAGGTCACGGCCATCACACCTACCCCGCTGGGCGAGGGAAAGTCTACTACCTCCCTCGGCCTTATCGAGGGGCTGGGACGGCTGGGACTGAAGGTGGGCGGCTGCCTGCGCCAGCCCTCCGGCGGGCCGACCATGAATGTCAAGGGTACGGCGGCGGGCGGCGGAAACGCCCTGCTCATCCCCATGACCGAGTTTTCGTTGGGACTGACCGGGGACATCAATGACATCATGAACGCACACAATCTGGCAATGACCGCGCTGAACGCCCGTATGCAGCACGAGCGTAACTACGACGATGAGACGCTCTCCAGGCGTGGTTTGCGCCGTCTGGACATCGACCCGCAGCGGGTGCAGTGGAGCTTCGTACTGGACTTCTGCTGTCAGGCTCTGCGCAAAATGCGCATCGGACTGGGCGAGGGTAAAATGGACGGCTATCCCATGGACACCTGCGCCAACATCGCCGTCAGCTCCGAGCTGATGGCCATTCTTGCCGTGGCGCGTGACCTGAAGGATCTGCGCGAGCGTATCGGGCACACCGTGCTGGCCTACGACAGGCAGGGAAAGCCCGTCACCGCAGAGGATCTGGAGGTCGCGGGCGCGATGACGGCGTGGATGCGCAATACGATCAACCCCACGCTGTGCTACACCGTGGAGCACCAGCCTGTGCTGGTACACGCCGGTCCCTTTGCCAATATCGCCATCGGGCAGTCCTCCGTCATCGGCGACCGTCTGGGGCTGAAGCTGTTCGACTACCATGTTACCGAGTCCGGCTTTGCCGCCGACATCGGCTTTGAGAAATTCTGGAATGTCAAGTGCCGCCTGTCGGGGCTGAAGCCCGATGTCTCCGTGCTGGTGGCGACCGTCCGCGCCCTGAAAATGCATGGCGGCGGCCCTGAGGTCGTCCCCGGCCGCCCGCTGCCGGAGGCCTACACCCGCGAGAATCTCGTCCTGCTGGAAAAGGGCTGCGGCAACCTGCTCCACCATGCCGCCACCATCCGTAAGTCCGGCATCACACCCGTGGTGTGCATCAACAAATTCTACACCGATACCGATGCAGATCTGGCACTGGTGCGCCGCATCTGCGCGGAGAACGGTCTGCGCTGCGCCGTGTCCGACCACTGGCGTTACGGCGGCGCGGGAGCCGAGGAGCTGGCGCGTGAGGTGGTGGCCGCCTGTGACGAGCCGAGCGAGCTGAAATTCCTCTACCCCGATGACATGCCCCTGCGCGAGCGCGTGGAGCGCATCGCCCGCGAGGTCTACGGTGCGGACGGTGTGGACTGGTCACCGCTGGCGGAGGAAAAGGCGCAACGCTTCGAAAGCGATCCGAAATACGCCGACTACTGCACCATGATGGTCAAAACGCACCTCTCGCTTTCCCACGACCCGAAGCGCAAGGGCGTTCCCATCGGCTGGCGGCTGCCGGTGCGTGATGTGCTGGAGTACAGCGGCGCACGGTTTCTGTGTCCCGTGGCGGGCGGCATCTCGATGATGCCCGGCACAGGCTCCGATCCCGCCTACCGCCGCATTGATGTGGACACCGCCACCGGCGAGGTACACGGACTGTTCTGACAGGGAGGAAGCCATGGACGATATAAACAGAAGCTGCCGCGAATTTGTCTCCGTGCTGTCCTCCGCCGCACCGACCCCCGGCGGCGGCGGAGCCGCCGCGCTCTGCGGCGCGGTGGGAAGTGCCCTGTGCGGCATGGTGGCAAATCTCACCAAAGGAAAAAAGACCTATGCCACCGTGGAGAGCGAGATACAGCAGCTGCTGTCAGCTGTAAATGCTTTACAGGAGGAATTGCTTGCTCAGGTTGCCGCCGACGGGGAGGGCTTTCTGCCGCTCAGCCGCGCCTACGCCATTCCGAAGGACGATCCGAGCCGCGCTGCGGCGTTGCAGAGTGCGTCCGTGGCTGCGTGCAGTGCGCCGCTGCGCATCATGGAGCTGTGCGCGGACGCGCTGTCCGCCGCCGCACGGCTGGCGGAGATAGGCTCCCGTTTGGCGGTGTCCGACGCGGGCTGCGCCGCCGCCATTCTGCGCGGCGCACTGGAGGCCGCATCGCTGAATGTGCTGGTCAACACAAAGGCCATGACCGACCGCGCAGCGGCAGAGGAGCTGAACCGCCGCTGCCTGCAATTGCTGGCGCAGGGCAGTGCGGAGGGTGAGCGGATATTCCGCACCGTCCGCGACCAGATGCTTTGAGAGGGGGGTATCTGCCGTGCTGCTGAACGGAAAGCCGGTGGCTGACGCGCTGTCCGCCGATACCCGCCGCCGTGCGGCGGCTCTGTGTGAAAAGGGCGTCGTGCCTAAGCTCGTCATCCTCCGCTGCGGCGACAGCGATGCCGATGGTGCGTATATACGCGGTGCCGTGAAGCGCGGTACGCTCTGCGGCGTGGCCGTGGAGGTGCGCACGCTGCCCGATTCCGCTGCCGCCGCCGATCTTGCCGCTGCCATAGATGCCGTGAATGAGGACACCGCCGTCCACGGCTGTCTGCTGCTTCGCCCGCTCCCGCCGCAGCTGAGAGCGGACGAAACCGCGCTCTGCGCCCGTCTCTGTCCCAATAAGGATGTGGACGGCATGACCCCCAACGCTGCCGCCGCCGTATTTCTCGGGCAGGGCGAGGGCTTCGCCCCCTGCACGGCGCAGGCGTGTATGGAATTGCTCCGCCATTACGGCATCGACCCCTGCGGCAAGCACGCCGTGGTCATCGGACGCTCCGCCGTGGTAGGCCGTCCCGTGTCGATGCTGCTTTTGCGGGAGAACGCCACCGTCACCGTCTGCCACACAAAGACGCCGGACACGGCGATGCTCACCCGTCAGGCGGACATCATCATCACTGCCGCCGGAGTTGCCCGCAGTCTCACCGCCGCCCATGTCAGCGCAGGGCAGATTGTGCTGGATGTATCCGTCAACCGTGACGGCGACACCTTCTGCGGCGACGCTGACCTCGCGGAGGTCGAGTCCGTGGTCGCCGCCATTACCCCTGTGCCCGGCGGTGTGGGAGCCGTCACCTCCTCAGTGCTGATGGCGCACACCGTCCGTGCTGCCGAAAATCTCAGTAAAGGAGCTGCGCCATGCACATGACCGTTTTTTTCGCCAGCCCGCGTGGGGAGCAGAGCAACACCCGCGCACTGCTGATGCCGCTTCTGGAGACATGGCGCGCTGCCGGACACACCGCGCAGGTCTGCTCACTCTTTGACCTGCGCATTGAGCCCTGCCGCGCCTGCCGTGCCTGTCAACGGGATTGGGAGCACCCCGCCTGCGTCATCGCCGATGATATGCAGCCCCTGTTTGATGCCGTTCTCCGCAGCGATATCCTGCTGCTGGCGGCTCCCGTCCACTCGTGGTTCTGCCCCGCGCCTATGAAGGCCGCGCTTGACCGCCTGGTCTACGCCATGGACAAATACTACGGGGATCGCGGCAAGGGACCGTCGCTCCTGCGAGGCAAATCGCTGGCTGTCTTGACCACCTGCGGCTATCGGCCTGAGCGGGGAGCTGACCTGTTCACGGAAGGTATGCGCCGCTGGTGCAGGCACACGGAGATGCGCTGGCTGGGTGTACTGGCCGAGCGGCACTTGGGCTACGACCGCACCTTCATGGACGGGGAAAAGACCGCCCATGCCCGCGCCTTCGCGGAGAAGCTGATGCAGGCGTTTCCCTCTTGCGTAGAATAGCGTCTCTGCGGTATACTCAGCATAAATTGACAAAAGGGAAGGAGCGCCCGCACAGGGCAATGAAACCTATGGATAAGCGTGTATTAGTTATCAATCCCGGCTCTACCTCCACCAAGCTGGCTCTGTTCAGCGGAGAGGAAAAGGAATTCGACACCACCATCCGACACAGCGTGGAGGAGCTACAGCCCTTTGCATGGGTCATGGAGCAGACAGATTACCGTCAGGCCGCCATCGAGCGCGAGCTTGCGGCGCACCATGTCGATATGACCGGTCTGGACGCGATATGTGCCCGCGGCGGTCAGGTGCCGTACTGCGCGGCGGGAACCTACACGGTGGATCAGGAGATGGTGGACTTTATGTACACCGTCCGCGACGCCGCCCACGCCTCCAACCTCGGCTGTGTGCTGGCACTGCGTCTTGCGCAGCCGCTGGGACTGCCCGCCTTTATCTGCGACCCCGTTACCGTGGACGAGATGACCGATGAGGCGCGTATCTCCGGCTCGCCGGAGCTGCCGCGCATGATGACGGGACATGCGCTCAACTGCCGTGCCATGGCGATGCGCTGCGCTGAGAATATCCTGCACAAGCCGCTGGAGGACTGCCGCCTCATCGTGCTGCATCTGGGCGGCGGAGACTCCGCTCGATTGTTCATCGGCGGCAAGATGGTGGACGGTGTGCGCGATGATGAGTGGATGTTCGCGCCGGAGCGCATGGGCGGCGTCAGCCTGTGCCCGCTCGTGGCGATGTGCTTTTCCGGCGAGTACACGAAGCAGGAGGTCATGAACATGATCCGCGGTCGGGGCGGGCTGGTGGCGCATTTGGGCACGGCCAGCGCGCAGGAGGTCGAGCGGCGCATCCGCGAGGGCGACACCCATGCCAAGCTGGTCTATGACGGTATGCTGTACAGCTGCGCCCGCGCCATCGGCGGGCTTGCCGCCGCCGCTGACGGCAGGGTGGACAGGATCATCCTCACGGGCGGTCTGGCGCATTCACAGTATGTGGTGGACTATCTGACGAAAAAGCTCTCCTTCATCGCTCCCGTGGAGGTCATGGCGGGCGAATTCGAGATGGAGGCACTGGCCGTCGGCGCGATCCGTGTGCTGGAGGGAAAGGAAAAACCGCTGAAATTCGCGGATATTCCGAAAGCATAAAATATTCACCCTGTGAACGGGTTACCGACAGTTTTCCCGTGGGCGTGAAAAAAAGGGTGCCGCGCTGTGCGCGGCACCCTCCGGCCTTTGGAAAAAGCCCGGCAAGTGCCGGGCTTTCTTTTTTATGCTTATGACCATTCCTTTCCGCTGCGCTGCAAGGCACCAAAGGGGACGAAAC
>CAVDXW010000058.1:0-8615 GCA_963613145.1 Bacteroidaceae bacterium
AAACGTCCGGATCGCTCTTTGAAAAGTACGTCGCGGAAGCCGCTTGAAGCCTTCTAAAAAAATATTTTAGTTTTTTCTGCTTTTACTCTTGACTTTTGCGAGTATCATGTTTTATGTCAGCAATCCCATGCGGGAGCCGCCCCGCACGTTCCGTAATCCCTTGCAGGAAAAGGTCTATGCCGCCCTGACCGACTTGCAGCTCGGCTATCAGCGGGTGGACACCGACGAGGCCATCACCATGGAGGACTGCGTCCGCATTGATGAAGTTCTCTCCATGCAGATGGTCAAGACGCTGTTCCTGTGCAACCGCCAGCAGACGGCCTTCTATCTGTTCATCACCCGCGGCGACAAACTCTTCCGCTCCAAGGATTTCAGCACCGCGCTGGGTATCTCCCGCGTCTCCTTCGCGCCCTCGGAGCGTATGGAGGAATTGCTGGGTACGAAGATCGGCGCGGCCACGGTGTTCAGTGTCCTGCTGGACACGGCGCAGGACGTGCAGATCGTGTTCGACCACGATGTGGCCGCCGGTGAGTGGTACGGATGCAGCGACGGCACCACCACCGGCTACATGAAGCTGAAAACCGAGGATGTCCTGCAAAAGCTGCTGCCTTACGCAAAACACGACTATACCGTTATTACACTATAAAGAGGAAGTTTTTATATGTCTCAGGCAAATATCTGTATTCTTGTTACCATTTTTATTTACCTCGTGGGGATGCTGGCCATCGGTGTATATTACGCCAAACGGACGGCCTCCACCTCTGATTTCTTTCTGGGAGGCCGCAGTCTCGGCCCCTTCGTCACCGCCATGAGCGCCGAAGCATCGGACATGTCCAGCTATCTGGTGATGGGCCTGCCGGGGCTTGCCTATCTCTCCGGCGTGGCGGACGTGGGATGGACGATTATTGGCCTTGCGGTGGGCACCTACTGCTCCTGGCTGCTAATTGCCCGCCGTATCCGCCGGTACTCTCAGGTGGTGGACGCCATCACCCTGCCCCAGTTCTTCTCCACCCGCTTCCACGACAGCCGCAGCATTCTCTCCGCCATTGCCGCCGTCATCATCATCGTTTTTTTGTTCCCTACACGGCGGCTGACTTCGCCGGGTGCGGCAAGCTGTTTTCCTCCCTGTTGGGCATGGATTACATGACCGCCATGATCGTATCCGCCGTGGTCATTGTGGGCTATACGGCGGCAGGCGGCTTTCTGGCAGCGTCCATCACCGACTTTTTCCAGAGCATCATCATGACCGTCGCCATCTTCTCGGTGCTGGTGTTCTCGGTGGTGCAGGCGGGCGGCATCGACGCCGTGCTGGACAACGCCCGCGCCCTGCCGGGGTATCTGGCACTGGATGCCTCCTATGTAGAGGCCACCGGCGGCAGCGAACCCTACTCCCTGCTGCACATCCTCACCACCGTGTCGTGGGGACTTGGTTATTTGGGCATGCCCCACTTCCTGCTGCGGTTCATGGCTATCGAGGATGAAAAGAAGCTGAAGCTCTCCCGCCGGGTAGCTTCCGTGTGGGTCACCATCTCCATGGCGGTGGTAGTGGTCATCGGCATCGCCGGACGCGCCATGAGTACCAAGGGTCTGCTGCCCCTCCTCCACGGCTCCGACACCGAGACCGTCATCGTCCAGATCGCCGCCTTCCTGTCCCGCTTCGGCATTCTTCCGGCGCTGCTGGCAGGGCTGGTGCTGTCAGGCATTCTGGCCAGCACCATGTCCACGGCGGACTCCCAGCTGCTGGCGGCATCCTCCAGCGTGTCCCAGAATCTCTTGCAGGATGCCATGGGACTGAAACTGTCCCCCAAGGCCGCCATGCTGGCCGCCCGCGGCACTGTTATCGTCATTGCCCTTTTGGGCGTCGTCTTTGCCCGCGATCCGGAGAGTTCCGTGTTCGGCATCGTGTCCTTCGCCTGGGCGGGCTTCGGCGCGGGATTCGGGCCTCTTGTTGTGTGCGCCCTGTTCTGGAAGCGCACCACCCTGCCCGGTGCCATCGCCGGTATGGCGGCAGGCGGCATCATGGTGTTCGTGTGGAAATATCTCATCAAGCCCCTGGGCGGCGTGTGGGGTATCTATGAACTGCTGCCCGCCTTCCTGACCGGCATTCTGGTCATCGTGACGGTGAGCCTGCTGACAAAAAAGCCCTCCGCCCAGATCGAAGCGGAGTTCGATCTGGCGAAGGGCCATGAGGTGATTGCAAAATAAGGTTCGCCTCTTGCTATTTTATGCTTCGGTACATTCCGCGCGGCCATAAAATTTAGCCTTATTTTTAGCCTTACAGCTTCAAAATTTAATAATACAGCCCGGCAGCATTTAACAGCATGATTTCCCGCAAACCCTGTATTTTCAGCACTTCCCGGCACCGGTCAACACGGCACAAAATTGCCCTGCGGCGATTCAAATCCGGGTGTCACCTCCAGCCAAAACTCCCGAAACACTTGTGTTTCGGGAGTTTTTTCATGTTTTTTCCCCATTGCGCAAGGCCATCGTACCGCAGTTACTTCCTTTCCGCGTCGGCCAGCACACTCGGCAGGGAGATCTTCAGTATGCGGGCGAGGTAATCCACGGCACATTCGGGGTCGCCGCAGCAATCACCCGTGATCTCCTCGATGAGCAGTCCGGCGACGCCCTCCGTATAGAAATGCGCCAGAAATTCCCTGAACTGCGGCTCGACCTGCACGCCGAGCTGCCGCTCCGTGTCGGCGATCACCTTGTGTGCGATACCGATAAAGTCCGCGTAGAAAAAATGCTTCATCTCATCCCTGCCCATGCTGTCGTAAGCGCAGCAGAGCAGGTGCTTGTTTTTGCGCACATAGTCCATCACGAACAGCACCGCCTCGCGATAGTCCACCAGCAGGTCGAACTGCTTGACCACCTCGACGGCTTCCTCCTCCAGCATCCATTTCAGCAGAGCATAAATATCCTCGAAGTGATAATAGAAGGTCTTGCGGTTCACGCCGCAGTCGGCGATGATCTCACTGACGGTGATTTTCGAGAGCGGCTTTTTCTCCATGAATTTCTTCAGGGATGCCGCGATCGTTCGCTTTGTGTTCAGTGTCGTTACCTCGTGCTTCACAGGTACACCACGCTCCTTTGCACTTAGTATACACTTGTCCGTAAAATACAGCAACGGCTAATTGCGGACATTTGTCCGTCAAATTGCGTGGGTTTGTCCGTTTTTTACCCAGCGGGAAGCGATTTGACCGTTTTATTTACCTGCGCCTCTCACTATACTTTGGTCAACAAATGTCCGGCATATCCCCCGGTATGCGGAGAGGAGCAGAGCATATATGGCTAAATTCTATCAGCATATCGTGGACCATCAGAAGCTGATCATCGCGGTGTATCTGATTTTGCTTGCCGTCTGCGCGGCGTGCAAGCCCTTTATCTCGGTCAACTACGACATGAACGACTACCTGCCGCCGGAGAGTGATTCCACGGTGGCACTCGACCTGATGGAGCAGGAGTATGACGGCGGCATCCCCAATGCCCGCGTGATGGTGCAGGGCGTGACCGTGCCGCAGGCACTGGAATATAAGGAAAAACTGACAACGGTGGACGGCGTGACCGATGTGACATGGCTGGACGATGCGGCCAGCGTAACCGTCCCGCTGGAGATGCTGGATACCGACACTGTGGAAACCTATTATAAGGATGGCAGTGCGCTGTTCTCCGTGACCATCGATGAGGATAAGCGCATTGAGGCGGTCGAGGCGATACGGGACATCATCGGAGACGAAAACGCCATGACGGGCAGTGCCGTGACCACGGCGGTCGCAACCACGAGCACGGTCAGCGAGATTTCCGCCATCGCAGCCATCGGCGTGGCGTTTACGCTGCTGGTGCTGCTGCTGACCACGACCTCGTTTGCCGAGCCGTTTCTCGTGCTGGCGGGGCTGGGCGTGGCGGTGCTCATCAACGCGGGCAGCAACCTGATGTTCGGAGAAATCTCCTTTGTGACCAATGCGGCGGGCAGCATTTTGCAGCTGGCGGTGTCGCTGGACTACTCCGTTTTCCTGCTGCACCGCTTCGCCGAGTGCCGTCAGGCGACCTCCGACCCGAAGGAGGCCATGGTGCAGGCACTCACGATGTCCACCACCTCCATTCTGTCCAGCGGGCTGACCACGGTCATCGGCTTCCTGGCACTGTGCCTGATGCGCTTTCAGGTTGGCCCCGATCTGGGTCTTGCATTGGCAAAGGGTGTGGCGTTGAGCCTTATCACCGTATTCACCTTCATGCCCGCGCTGATTTTGAAGACCTACAAGCTCATCGACAAAACGCAGCACCGCTCGTTTATGCCGAGCTTCTGCGGCTTCGGGCGGTTCGTCAGATGCGTGATGCTGCCGATGGCGGCGGTGTTCGCGCTGCTCATCGCGCCGAGCTATCTGGCCTCCAACGCCAACAGCTTTTACTACGGCGCGTCCCATATATTCGGCAGCGAAACGCAGCTCGGTGCGGACACGGAAAAAATCGAGAACGCCTTTGGGCGGCGTGATACCTATGTGCTGCTGGTTCCAAAGGACAGCACCGCCACGCAGAAGGAGCTGTCGCAATCGTTGCACGGCCTCCCGCAGGTCAAGAGCATTCTGTCCTATGTGGACACGGTGGGCGAAATGATTCCTGAGCAGTATCTGGACAGTGGCACGCTCTCCAAGCTGAACAGCGACCGTTATACCCGCATGGTGCTGACGGTGGAAGCCGACTATGAGGGGGACGAAACCTTCGCGCTGGTAAAGACCATCCGCGGCATTGCCGGGGAATACTACCCGGACGACTGGCATCTCGCGGGCGAGGGCGTGTCCACCTGCGACCTGATGGAAACCGTGACCGCCGACATGGTGTCGGTCAACCTTGTTGCCATCGGCGCGGTGTTTCTGGTGCTGCTGGTGACGATGAAATCGCTTGTGCTGCCGGTTATTCTGGTGCTGTCCATTGAAACGGCGGTATGGATCAATCTCTCTATCCCGTATTTTGCGGATCAGTCGATATTTTACATTGCGTATCTCATCATCAGCTCCATTCAGCTCGGCGCAACGGTGGACTACGCCATTCTGTTCACCGACCGCTACAAGGAGATGCGGCAGACCTACGCCAGAGGAGATGCCATCGTGCAGACCGTTTCCGCCGTGGCGGTGTCCGTACTGACCTCGGCCAGTGTACTGACGGTGGTGGGCTTTCTGCTCGGCATCATTTCGAGTCACGGGCTGCTGTCCCAGCTGGGCTACTTCCTCGGCAAGGGAACACTCTGCTCACTGGCCATCGTGCTGTTTGTCCTGCCGGGACTGCTGTATCTGCTGGATAAGCGCATCGTGAAAAAGCCAAAACTGAAGGAGGGTATTTCCTGATGAAATTTTTGCAAAAAGTCGCGGCAGCAGTGCTCTCCGCGCTGCTGCTGGCCGCACTGACCGTTCCGGCGTTCGCCGACACCGCGCCCTCGGAAAAGGAGGAGGTTATCTATGTCCTGACCGATGCCTCCGGCAGGGTGACGGACATCGAGGCGGTGAATATTTTCGCGGGCGGCGACATCACCGACTACGGCGATTACTCCGCCGTGAAAATGCTGAACACCAACGACCCCATCACGCAGGAGGGGGATAAGATAACCCTTTCCTCCTCCGCCGCCAGAGTGTACTATCAGGGGACGATGAAAAGCACCGTTATCCCGTGGAACATCTCCATTCGTTACTTTTTGGACGGAAGGGAATACTCCGCTCAGGACATAGCGGGGAAAAGCGGTGCGCTGGAGATACGCTTTACCGTCAGCAAAAACGAAAGCTGCGCGGGCAGCTTTTATGAGGATTACGCGCTGCAAGCCTCGTTCACGCTGGACACCGACCGTTGCAAAAGCATTGCTTCCAACGGTGCGACCGTGGCCAATGTGGGCAGCGACAAGCAGCTGACCTATACCATTTTGCCGGGCAGGGGCATAGATACGACAATCACCGCCGAGGTGACGGACTTTGAGATGGAAGCCGTTGCTATCAACGGTGTGCGCCTGAATCTGGATGTTGATGTGGACGATGCGGAGCTGTTGGATAAGGTAGATGAGCTGATCTCCGCCATCGGCGATCTGGACGACGGCGCGTGGGAGCTGCGCGACGGCACGGAGGAGCTGTATGATGCCACCAAGACCCTGAACAGCAAGGCAGGCGACCTGCATTCCGGCGCGGGAAAAGCGGCGGAGGGCGCGGGAGAGCTGTATACGGGGCTGTCCGCGCTCGCGGCGAAAAACAGCGAGCTGACCGCTGCGGCGTATGCGACCTATGCGCAGCTTTGCAGCGCAGCGGCGGCCACGGTCAACGCGCAGCTCAAGGCAAACGAGATGGAGATGACTGTCGAGCTTACGCCTGAAACCTATGGTGAGGTACTGACGGCGTTGGGCAAAAATTTGACGGTGGGAGCCGCCGAACAAGGGGGCGAACAGGCGCAGGGGAGCACCGTCGTGCAGCAGATCGCCGCGCTGAAAGCGCAGCTGGACAGCTATGGAGAATTCTATCAGGGGCTTTTGGCGTACACCGCCGCCGTCACCGATGCGGCTGACGGAGCGCAGACGCTGAAGGAGGGGACGGACACTCTGCAAAGCGGAACGAGTGCTCTCAAGAGAGCGATGGGTGAATTATACGACGGCGTGGGTGAACTGTACGACGGCGCGTGGGAGCTGACGGACGGCACGGGTGAGTTCGTAGATAAGACCTCTGATATGGACACACAGATTAGCAACGAGATCGATTCCATGACCGCCTCCTTCTCCGGCGGCGACGGCGATGCAGTATCCTTCGTCTCCGAGAAAAATACCGAGGTGAACGCCGTGCAGTTCGTTATCAGGACCGCAGCCATCGAGACGGCCGAAGCAGCCACGGAGGATGCAGTGGAGAGCACACCGCTCACCCTTTGGCAGAAGCTGCTGCGGCTGTTCGGACTGTAAATCGGATATACGGGATAAAAAATCACCGAGAACGATCCTTCGCGGATGGTTCTCGGTGGTTTTCGTATAAAAGCGGCGGGATTATTCGTGCGTGTGGACATTGATGTACTCCGCCTTCAGCTTGGAGTAGAGTATCGTCTGACTGCTGTACAGCCCGCAGTAGCCGGAGAGCAGGTAGCTGATGGCGCAGGCGGCGGCGAAATAGGTCGCACCGTCCGCGCCGAACAGCTCCGCACTGAGGATGACGGAGGCGATGGGGCAGTTCACCGCGCCGCAGAACATGGCCACCATGCCAACGGCCGCCGCGAAGGACGGCGGCAGCCCCAGCAGTCCGCCCGCCATGCAGCCGAAGGTCGCGCCCACGAAGAACGCGGGCACGAGCTCGCCGCCCTTGAAGCCGCAGCCGATGGTCACGGCGGTGAACGCCAGCTTCCACAGCCACGCCCACGGCTCCGCCTGCCCCGCAATGGCGCGGGAGATGATGTCCATACCCGCACCGTTGTAGTCCGTCGTGCCCAGCAGGAGCGTGGCGGCGAGCAGGATGACTCCGCCCACGGCGGCGCGGAGGACGGGATTCTTCACCCATCGGGCGGCGGTATGCTCGGTGAGGTGCAGCCCGCGGCAGAACAGGATGCTCACGAGCGCGCAGCCCACCGCCAGCAGTGCGACCAGCCCCAGCGTGAGCCAGCTGCGCTCCGGCGCGGTGACGGCGAAGCGCGTCGGCTCCACGCCCATGAGCAGGGCGATGTAGTAGCCCGTCAGCGAGGCGGTGAGGCAGGGCAGCAGTCCCGCATAGTACAGCACGCCGACGCTGATGACCTCCAGCGCGAACACCGTGGCGGTCAGCGGGGTGCCGAACAGCGCGGCGAACACGCCGCTCATGCCGCACAGCGTTGCCAGCGGCAGCTCCTTTTCGCCTAAATGCAGCAGCGTGCCCGTGCGGTAGCCGATGCCGCCGCCGATCTGCAATGCCGCACCCTCGCGCCCTGCACTGCCGCCGCACAGGTGGGTGATGATCGTGCAGACGAATATCAGGGGAACGAGCAGCGTGGGTATCTTTTTGCCGAAGTGGACGGATTCAATGACGGCATTTGTGCCGGCACCCTCCAGACGGCACAGGCGGTAAAGCAGGGCGATGACCGCACCGCCCACGGGCAGCAGATACAGCACCCACGGGTGCGCCGTGCGGTACGCTGTGGCGGTGCGGACGCCGAGGTGGAACGCCGCGCCCACGAAGCCGCCCACGCCGCCGACCAGCGCGCCCACCGCCAGCCATTTCAGCAGCGCGGTCACATATAAGCCGATGTGCCGCACACGCGCCTTTACCCTGTCCATCACCGCACCGCCTTTTCTTTACAAGCTCTTTGCAGACGACTATTGTATCATCTATGTGCGGGCGTGTCAAATGGTGTGCGGCGGGGGCTGAAAATTTTTCAGTTTATCTGAAATTTTTTCATTTTCCCTGTTGATTCCGCCGTGGCTTTGCCGTATACTATATGTTACCGAGCAAAACGGACAAGAAGAAACCACCAATTACATAATCAGGAGGAAAACCAAATGAAATACGGTCGTACTTTCAATTTCTCCGCCGGCCCTGCGATGATGCCGGAGCCCGTGCTGGAGGAGATCCGCGATGAGATGATGAACTACCGCGGCAGCGGCATGTGCGTCATGGAGATGAGCCACCGCT
>CAVDXW010000059.1:0-8445 GCA_963613145.1 Bacteroidaceae bacterium
GGAAAAAATTACGGATGGCAGAGGGCGCGAAACACCCGCGCAGGGGCAGAAAAAAGACCGCCAAGGCGGTCTTTTTTTCTGACACTCGCCTCACAGAGGGTGGGCGAGAGAGGATATGCTCAGTTCAGGAAGTCCTTCAGCTTTTTGGAGCGGGAGGGGTGGCGGAGCTTGCGCAGAGCCTTGGCCTCAATCTGGCGAATGCGCTCGCGGGTGACATTGAACTCCTTGCCGACCTCCTCCAAGGTGCGGGTGCGGCCGTCCTCGATGCCGAAGCGCAGCTTCAGCACCTTTTCCTCGCGGGGCGTCAGCGTACCCAGCACATCGACAAGCTGCTCCTTGAGCAGTGTGAAGCTGGCGGCCTCGCTCGGCTCGGACGCGCCCTCATCGGGGATGAAGTCGCCGAGATGGCTGTCCTCCTCCTCGCCGATGGGCGTTTCGAGCGACACGGGCTCCTGCGCGATTTTCAGTATCTCGCGCACCTTGTCCACGGGCATGTTTATCTCCGCGCTGATCTCCTCGGGGCTGGGGTCGTGCCCCAGCTCCTGCAAAAGCTGGCGGGAGACGCGGATAACCTTGTTAATGGTCTCCACCATATGAACCGGGATGCGGATGGTGCGCGCCTGATCCGCGATGGCGCGGGTGATGGCCTGACGAATCCACCATGTAGCGTAGGTCGAGAACTTGTAGCCCTTGGTGTAGTCGAACTTCTCCACGGCCTTGATAAGCCCCAGATTGCCCTCCTGAATCAAATCGAGAAACAGCATACCGCGACCGACATACCGCTTGGCAATGGATACCACCAGACGCAGATTGGCCTCCGCCAGCTGCTGCTTGGCTCTCTCGCCGGATTTGATCTGCTTTTTCAGTGCGGCCAGCTCCTCCTCGGGGAGCGTCACGCCGTCCGCCTCCGCCTGCGCCACGCGCTCCTCGGCCTCGCGCCCTGCGGACATGACGGTGGCCAGATCGACCTCCTGCTCGGCGGTCAGCAGGGGAACCTTGCCAATCTCCTTGAGGTACATACGCACGGGGTCGTCGATGTTGAAGCTGTCCACCAGCGTGTTGGGGTCAACCAGCTCCTCCTCCTCGATCTCGGTGATCTCCTCGATGGCGGGCTCGTTGTCCTCATCGGGCAGGTCGGCAAGGAAATCCTCCGTGCAGACCTCGATGCCCAGCTGCTCCAACGAGTCGTAGATGGAGTCCATCTGCTCGCCCTCCAAATCGAGCTCGTCCAGCACCTCGGACAGCTCAGAGGCATCCAGCTTGCCCTTTTTCTTGCCCTTGGCAAACAGCTCCTTCAGCTTTTCGTTGCCGTTCAGCAGCCCCGCCGCCGGCAGGGAGGCTATCGTCTTTTCGTCCAGTGTGCCCTTGGCGGGCTTGTCCTGCGCAGAGGCGGTCTGCGCAGCGTCGTCCGCTTGCAGCAGGGCATCCGCCATCTGCTCCAGCTCATCGGGTGTGTACTTTTTTTCGCTCATTTTCGCTTTCCTCCGTAGCCTTTTTTATCTTTATAGGTCTCTCTGGCCGCCGCCAGCGGGTCAACACCGGCGGTGCGCTTTGTGTATTCCTCTCGGATAACGCGTATGTAATCCGCCAACGCCTGCGGCGCGTTGGCCGTGGATTCCGGCTTTTGCAGCAGGGCGGTCAGGTGGCTCATCTCCTCCTGCTCCAGCACGGCGGACAGTGCCGTCAGGCTGGCATGGCCGCGCCGCCGCCACAGCTCGCCGTAAATGCGCCCCAGCAACGGGGAGGAGAATTCCTCCGCCGACACGGGCATCTCCTGCGGGAACAGGGTATCGTCCTGCATCAGCAGGCGGATAACGCCCTCCTCGGCCATGGCACTGCGCAGGTTTTGGTAACGGATGCTCCGCTCTGCGGGCTGAAGGGTGGCCGTGGGGCTCAGCTCCCGCTTCTCCCTCCGCTTGCGCTCTATGGCGCGGCGGCGTTTTCCTGCGCGTGTCACCTCCATGCGCATGGCCTCCGGCGGCAGTCCCGCCGCTTCTGCGGCGCGGGTGGTGTAGACCTCCCGCTCCACGGGGTCCGTAAGCTTGCATAATGCCTCTGCAATTTCTCCCGCGTATGCGATGCGTCCCTTGTCGTCTGTCAGGTCATGCTTCCGCGCAATCTCCGACATGGTGAATTCCACGCCGTTTGCGCTGCCCGACAGCAGCTTTTCAAAGGCATCGCGCCCCTGATATTTGATGAAATCATCCGCGTCCTGCTTTACATAATTTCCGTTCTCCAGCCGCTGGGGAAGGCGCAGCACACGCACCTTAAACTCGGTATCCCGCAGCAGCTCCAATGCCCTGTCGGTGGCGAGCTGGCCGGCGTTGTCGTTGTCGTAGCACAGCACCAGCTCCTTGGTGAAGCGACCCAGCAGTCGTATCTGCTCCTGTGTCAGTGCCGTGCCCATGGAGGCCACCGCATTGTCGAAGCCCGCCTGATGCAGCGTCACGACATCAAGGTTGCCCTCGCAGAGAATCATATTGGGGCGTTTCGTCTTTTTCGCGAGGTTCAGTCCGTAGAGTACCCGCCGCTTGCTGAACGCCACCGTCTCGGTGGTGTTCATGTATTTCGGCGACGAGTTGTCGATGACGCGGCTGCCGAAGCCGACAACCTCGCCCCGCACATCAATGACGGGCAGCATCAGGCGGTTGCGGAATTTGTCGTAAATGCCGCCTTTTTTCCCGGCCACGGCCAAGCCTGCCGCCAAAAGCTCCTCCTTGGTGTAGCCCCTGGCACGCATGGCGGCCGTCAGCGCGTCCCACTGATCCGGCGACGCGCCCATGCCGAAGCGCACCGCGACACCCTTTCGTATCTGCCGCCTGTTCAGGTACGCCTGCACCGCCGCGCCCTGCGGCTGCTGCAATTGCTCGTAGTACCACCGCGCCGCCGTGCGGTTCAGCTCCAGCACCCGCCGCCGCAGGCGATCCGCGCCGGTCTGCTCCTCCTCCGCAGGCAGGGGGATATTGGCGCGCTTGGCCAGAAACGCCACCGCCTCGGGGAACGACAGTCCCTCGATCTCCATGATGAAGTTGATCACGCCGCCGCCCTTCTTGCAGCCGAAGCAGTGGTATATCTGCTTGTCGGGAGCCACGGAAAAGGAGGGCGTTTTTTCGTTGTGGAACGGGCACAGCCCGAACAGGTTGCCGCCCTTGCGCGTCAGCGCAACATAGCCGGACACCACATCCGCGATGTCGTTTCGCGCCACGACCTCGTCCAAAAATGTATCGCTGAAGCGCATGAACAGACCCTCCTCTCCCGCCGCGCTGCGGCGCAGCATATTGCTTTCTATATATATACTATACCAAAAAGCTCCTGAAAATCCTCTTTTTCTCCCTCTCTTTTTTTATGGCAACGGAGGTAAAAAGAGAGAAAACCGCCGCATAAAACTGTTGCATTTTTGGCAAAACCGTTGTAAAATAGCAGTGACAATCCAAGATTGGTAGCTGTAAGGAAGTGCTTCGCGCACGGGCTGAAACTATCACTCGGCGGACGCTTGAGTGTTTCAAACCTCGGGGAACGAGGTTTGGGGCACTTTTTGTTTACCGGGAAATAGGACAATATTGGGGAACGAACGCAACAAGCAATACCGTAAACGCAGGAACAAAGGAGGAAAACAAATGGTTCTGGTAACGAACGGACGGCTCATTACCCGCGACAGCGAGGGGAAGGGCTACTACGAGCACGGCGCGGTGGCGTATGAGGGCACAAAAATCATCGAGGTGGGCGAGGAGAGTACACTGCGCGCCAGGTATGCCGATGCGGAGATCATCGACGCCGGGGGCGGCGTCATCATGCCCGCGTTCATCAACGCACATACCCACATCTACTCCGCACTTGCCCGCGGCCTGAGCATCGTGGGCAACAACCCCACCAACTTCTACGAGGTGTTGGACGGCACATGGTGGGCGATCGACCGCCACCTGATGATGGACGGCACACGCGCCAGCGCAACCGCCCTGTATATTGACAGCATCAAGCAGGGCGTGACCACCATCTTCGACCACCACGCCAGCTACGGCGAGATACCCGGCAGCCTGTTCACCATCAGCGAGGAGAGCCGCCGTTTGGGTCTGCGCTCCTGCCTGTGCTATGAGGTATCCGACCGGGACGGCGAGGAGAAGTGCTTGCAGGCCATCAAGGAAAACGCGGACTTCATTACCTACTGCCAGAAGCAGAACGACCCCATGCTCGCGGCGATGTTCGGCGGCCACGCGCTGTTCACCATCAGCGACAAGACCTTTGACCGCATGGTGGAGGCGAACAACGGACGTACCGGCTACCACATCCATGTGTCCGAGGGCATGAATGATGTCTACGACAGCCTTCAGAACTACGGACGCCGCCCCGTGCAGCGTTTGCAGGATCACGGCATTCTGGGCGAAAAGACGATTCTGGGCCACTGCATCCATGTGAACACCGCCGAGATGGACATCATCAAGGAGACGGGCACGATGGTCGTCAACAACCCCGAGAGCAATATGGGCAACGCCATCGGCATCTGCCCGGTGCTCCAGCTCCACAAGCGCGGCATTCTGCTGGGTATGGGTACCGATGCGTACACCAATGATATGCTTGAGAGCATCAAGGTGGCACTGTGCTCCCAGCGGAGCCAGAACTGCCTGCCCAATGTAGGCTGGTGCGAGGTCACGGATATGCTGTTCAAAAACAACGCCAAGATCGGCGCACGGTACTTCCCCGATGAGCTGGGCGTTCTCAAGGCGGGCGCAGCGGCGGACATCATCGTTATGGATTACAGGCCGTTCACCCCGTTCTCCGACGAGAACATCGACGGACACATGATCTTCGGCATGACCGGCCGCCAGTGCCAGACCACCATCGCCGCAGGCAAGCTGCTGATGAAAGATCGCGTACTCGTGGACATCGATGAGGAGGCGGAGAACGCCCACATTCTCGAGGCCGCCAAAAAGCTCTGGGGCGATCTGAACCACCGCACCTATTAAATTGTAAAGTTTCGACAAGGAGGATAACCCATGTCCGAGAAAATGTATCCCATTCCGTTTAAGTCCCTGATGAACTGGGTGGTGACGGAATACGCCGCCTGCGGCGAAATCTTCGGTGTGCGCAAGGCATACCGTGCCACGGGCAAGAGCCTGCCCATTTTCGGTGAGCGCATCGAAACGCCCTTCGGCCCCGCCGCAGGGCCGAACAGCCAGCTGGCGCAGAACATCATCGCCGCTTACATGGCCGGTGCGCGGTTCTTCGAGGTCAAGACCGTGCAGAAGATGGACGGCGCGGAGCTGGCCGCCTGCGTCCCCCGTCCCTGCATTCTGGCCAACGACGAGGGCTACAATCAGGAGTGGTCCACCGAGCTGACCGTGCCGCAGGCGATGGACGAGTACATCAAAGCGTGGTGCGCACTGAAGGTGCTCAGTAAGGTCTACGGCTTCGGCGACCCCGACGGCTTCGTGTTCAACATGTCCGTGGGCTATGACCTGGAGGGTATCAAGGGCGACAAGGTCAACACCTACATCGACGGCATGATGGATGCCCGCAAGACCGCCATATTCGGCGAGTGCAAGGCCGTGCTCAAGGAGCTGTTCCCCGCCGAGAGCGGCTATATCGATGCCATCGACCCCCGCGTCAGCCGCAGCGTCACCGTGTCCACGCTCCACGGCTGTCCCCCCGATGAGATCGAGCGCATTGCCAGCTATCTCATCTCCGAGAAGCACCTGCACACCTTCGTCAAGTGCAACCCCACCATTTTGGGCTACGAAACCGCCCGCCGCATTCTCGACGGCATGGGCTACGACTACATCGTGTTCGATGACCACCATTTCAACGAGGATCTCCAGTGGGCGGATGCCGTGCCGATGTTCGAGCGTTTGCAGGCATTGGCCGACAGTAAGGGCTTGGAGTTCGGCCTGAAGCTCAGCAACACCTTCCCCGTGGACACCACACGCGGCGAGCTGCCCAACAACGAAATGTACATGTCCGGCCGCAGCCTGTTCCCGCTGACCATCGAGATGTGCCACCGCATTTCCCGCCAATTCAAGGGCAAAATGCGCATTTCGTTCGCGGGCGGCGCAGAGTATTTCAACTGTGACAGGCTGTTCGCGGCGGGTATCTGGCCGATCACCGTGGCGACCACCATTCTCAAGCCCGGCGGCTACAACCGTCTGTATCAGATGGTGCAGAAGGTCGAGCCTATGCCCTACAGGCCGTTTGACGGCACAGACACGCAGGCCATCTGCGAGCTGTCCGCCGCCAGTCACACCGATGTCCACCATGTTAAGCCCATCAAGCCCCTGCCCAGCCGCAAGAGTGACAGGCAGGTGCCGTGGACGGACTGCTTCACCGCGCCCTGCAAGGGCGGCTGCCCCATTGCGCAGGATATTCCCGAGTACATGGAGCTGTGCCGCAAGGGACTGTACGCGCCCGCGCTGAAGCTCATCACCGAGAAGAACCCCCTGCCGTTCCTGACGGGTACGATTTGCGCCCACCGCTGTCAGACGAAGTGCTCCCGCAATTTCTACGAGGAGTCCGTCCGTATCCGCGACACGAAGCTGCTGGCCGCCCAAAAGGGCTACAACGCCCTGATGGCCTCCATCAAGACCCCCGCCAAGGTGGCGGGCAAGCGCGCTGCCGTCATCGGCGGCGGCCCCACGGGCATCGCAGCCGCCTATTTCTGCGCCCGTGCGGGTATCGAGACAACGATTTTCGAGCGCGAGAGCTGCCTCGGCGGTGTACCGCGCCATGTGATACCGAGCTTCCGTATCGCCAATGAGACGATAGAAAAGGACATTGCCCTCATGGAGAGGTACGGCGTGGAGGTCAGGTGCGGCGCGCCCGCGCCCTCCGTGGCGGAGCTGAAGAAGCAGGGCTACACCCACATTCTGCTGGCCGTGGGCGCGTGGAAGCCCGGCAAGCTGGATATTGCCGGTGATGTCGCCGGCGCGATTCAGTGGATGAAGGGCGTGAAGGCGGGCAACATCTCCGTGGCGGGCAATATCACCGTTGTCGGCGGCGGCAACACCGCCATGGACGCGGCGCGGCTGGCCAAGCGCAGCGGCGCACAGCATGTGACGCTGGTGTATCGCCGCACCCGCAAGTACATGCCCGCCGATGAGCACGAGCTGGCTCTCGCGCTGGCGGACGGCGTGGTGTTCGCGGAGCTGGCCGCCCCCGTTAAGCAATCGGACGGCGTACTCAAGTGTGAAAAGATGGTGCTGGGCGAGGCGGATGCCTCCGGCCGCCGCACCTCCGTGGGCAGCGGCGAATTCTTCGATATTCCCTGCGACTTGGTCATCTCCGCCGTGGGCGAGCAGGTGGACGACGCGCTCATGGCCGCCAACGGCATCGAGCTGGACAAGAAGGGCCGTCCCGCCTTTGAGACGAACATTGAGGGCGTGTACGCCGCGGGCGACGCCCGCCGCGGTCCCGCCACGGTCGTTGAGGGCATCGCGGACGCCGCCGCCTTCGCCGAGGCCGTTGTCGGGAAGCCGCACACCTACGACATTCCCGAGCAGGCGTATGTCACCGGGGCGGAGGCCGAGGCGAAGAAGGGTATTCTGGCCATGAGCGCCTATGTCTGCCGCGAGGGCGACCGCTGCCTGCAATGCGCCACCGTGTGCGAAAACTGCGTGGATTCCTGCCCCAACCGCGCCAATGTCGCCATCCGCATGGCCGGCGGCAGCCACCAGATTGTCCATGTGGACAAAATGTGCAACGAGTGCGGCAACTGCACCCAGTTCTGCCCCTATGCCTCCGAGCCGTGCCACGACAAGTTCACGCTGTTCCAAACGGCGGAGGACATGACGGACAGCAAAAACGCGGGTGTCCTGTTCCTCGGCGGCGACAAGGTGCGCGTCCGCACCTTCGGCGAGCCGAAGGACTACGACCTCGGCGGCAAAAACGACCTGCCCGCCGCGCTGGAAACGCTCATCGTCACCCTCCGCGACAAGTACGGGTATCTGTATAACTGAACCGCATAAAGGCGCAAAAAAGACCGCTTCGGCGGTCTTTTTTGCGCTCACATTCCATATTTTTGGATTGACTGTGACTATCAGCATTAAATGCCAAAACCGTCACATCTTTATTATACCCATTCCGTCCCGTTTGTCAAGCGCGGCATTTCTGCTTTATTTGACAATTTCCTCCTGATAGTGTATACTCGCCACAAGGACGCTGCAACACGGCAGGCGGTAGTCAGACCCCGAAAGGGGGTGACGCTATGTTTTTTGTGCTAACATTCCATATTTTGGGACATTCGGTCTCAATACGGATTCAGAAGCTCAAAAGCAGAAACCGCCACCCTGCACGGTGACGGTTTCTAATTTTTTAGCAACCTAATTCTGCGCGGGGTCAACCGCCTGTCGCAGTGTCCCCTTTTCATCTACTATTATACCCATCCGGTCCCGTTTGTCAAGCGTGGCATTTCTGCTTTATTTGACAATTTCCTCCTGATAGTGTATACTCGCCACAAGG
>CAVDXW010000060.1:0-5977 GCA_963613145.1 Bacteroidaceae bacterium
AACACGCAGATGCCCAGCACCAGCTTGCTCATGGTCTTGCCCAGCTCGTTCAGCTTCCGCTGCAGGGGTGTCTCCTCCTGCTCCGTCTGTGCCAGCACCCCGGCGATCTTGCCCATCTCCGTGTCCATGCCGGTGGCGGTGATGACCGCCTTGCCGCGGCCATAGACCACGGTGCTGCCCATGTAGCACATGTTCTTCCGGTCGCCGAGGGGTACATTGTCTCCGCCCAGCAGCTCGATGGCCTTGGTGACGGGAACGCTCTCGCCGGTCAGAGCCGCCTCCTCGATCTTCAAGGACGCACTCTCCAGCAGCCGCCCGTCGGCGGGCACCGCGTCGCCCGCCTCCAGCACCACCACATCACCGGGCACAAGCTGGCTGTTCTCAATAACCACCTGATGTCCGCCGCGCAGCACCTTGCACTTGGCGGCGGTCATGGTCTGCAACGCCTCGATAGCGGCCTCCGCCTTGCTCTCCTGCACCACGCCGAGCACCGCATTCAGCAGCACCACGATGAGGATGATGAACACCTCGGTAAAGCTCTCGCCGCTGATGGCGTTGGTCACGGCGGACACCGCCGCCGCCGCCAGCAAAATCAGCAGCATGGGATCCTTGAGCTGCGCGAAAAACCGTTGCAGCAGGGACGGCTTCTCCGCCTCCTTGAGCTTGTTGGGCCCGTGCTTGGCCAGCCGCTTGGCGGCCTCCTCCTCCGTCAGTCCGGCGGATGAGGAGCCGAGCGCGTCCAGCACCTCCTGCGGGCTGCGGCTGTATTCCTTCTCCATAGTTCAGCTTCTCCTTTATCATCATTTAAGAATTACTGCGGGTCAAATAAAAAGACCCATGCACGGACATCTGTCTGTGCATGAGTCTCATTCTTTCAGGACACAACGGGCGTTTTCACGCCGGGATGGCGGTGTGCCACGCCGCACCCTGACGGGCGCAGCGGAATTACTCCCTCATTCAGCGTAGGGTAGTATACCCTTTTTCGCCCCCGTTGTCAACCCCCTTTGGCGGTAGGATTCAGGTGTTCTCCGTCTCGGCGGCGCAGAGGGCATCGAAATATTTGTACAGGGGCATCAGGCTCTCGAAGCCCGTGATGATGTCCTCCGCCAGCTGCGGAGCGAAAAGCCGCTCGTCCGGCGCGCTCTCATGCCGGAAATGGAGCGATTTCCGATTATACCACGACTCCAGCAGCTTGGTGGTTTCGCCCTTTTTGCGGGCGTATTCCGGCCCCGTGAGCACGAACTGCTTCTGCCTGTTGAAGCGTCTGACCAGCCTTTCCAGCTCCTCAGGGTGGCTGTCGATGCGGGCGCGGTAGCTCTCCATCAGCGATGCCCGCGGTGCCCAGAAGCCCATACCGTAGCTGTAATAGTCCGGCCCGATCTCGAAATAGAAGGTCGGGCGGCCTGTCCAGTCCTCGCCGCCTGCACGGACGCAGAACCAGAGGTGATCCTTGTAGGGGCCGTTCCCGTGCAGCCGCCGCATATCGCGGTAGATGCGCGACATTTTCAACAGGAACGGCTCCTTGGGAAACCGCTCGTGCATGGCGTCGTAGACCTGCTCACCCAGCGCACGGGTGGGAGCGAGGAGATAGTCCTCGTAGTCCTTTTTGTGCGCCAGAAACCAGCCGCGCTCGTTGTTGAACCGTATGCCCCACAGGAAATCCAGCGTCTCCTGCGAATAGCCCTCAAAAGCCATAGGAACCTCTCCCCTCTCCCCGAAGCACGGGAAATATCACATAAATTGGCAGAACAGAACAGGCAGCACCAGCGCGGGTGTCATGTTCATCACGCGCAGCTTCGTCAGCCCCAGAAGATTCGTCCCGATGCCGAGAAGCACAATACAGGCGGTGACGGATATTTCGGTGATGATCACCTCTGTAAGCACATCCGTCAGCAGAGAGGCCAGCAGCGTCAGTATACCCTCCGCCACCAGCACCGATACGCCCGAAACGGCCACGCCGATGCCGAGAGAGCCGCCGAAGGCAACGGACAGGGCAAAGTCGATGATGGCCTTCGTGATGAGGATGCTGTGGTCGTTCTTCACGCCGCTGCTCAGCGCACCCATGATAGACATGGCACCCGCGACAAAGATGAGCGAGCCGTTGATAAAGCCCTCGGTGAACGAGCCGCTGCCGCCGAACCGCTTTTGCAGAGCCTCGCCCATGCGGTTGACGGCGTTTTCGATGCCCAGCAGCTCGCCGAGCAGCGAGCCGACAACGAGCGAAAAAATGGGTATGAGCGTATTGGAGGTGCCAAACAGTCCGGTAATGGCGACCCAGAGCGACACCAGCGCAGAGGCGGCCAGCAGCGTCTCCTTCATTTTCGGCGGCATGATCCGTCCGCCCAGCGTGCCGAGCGTGCCGCCCACGGCGATGGCCGCAGCGTTGATAATTGCGCCTGTGAGTATCACGGGACAAGTCCCCCTCCCTCGATAAGATCACGCACCACGCGCCCGCCCATGAGCAGTCCCGCCACGGACGGCACCCACGCTACGCTGGCGGGCACACTGCGTCGTCCCGGAGGCGGCGTTTCCATCTGCTGCGTCTTGCGCGGCTGCTCGGGGCTGAACACGACACGCAGATGGGCAAAGCCCCGCGCCCGCAGCTCCTTGCGCATGACACGCGCCAGCGGGCAGCCGCTCGTCTGCGAGATGTCCGCGATGCGCAGCAGCTCAGGCTCCAGCTTGTTGCCCGTGCCCAGTGCCGTCAGGATCGGGATGCCCCGCAGGTGCGCCTGCTCCACAAGATCCAGCTTGCAGCTCACGAGGTCGATGCAGTCCACAATGTAGTCGAATTTCCGCGTGAAGAACGATTCTCGGTGGGCGGCATCGTAGGTCGCGCAGACGGGATAGACGGTGATGTCGGGATTTATATCACACACCCGTGCGGCGACAACCTCCGCCTTGTACTGCCCCACGGTGGAGTGCAGGGCGCACAGCTGGCGGTTGATGTTGGACACGGACACCGTGTCCTGATCCACCAGCGTCAACGCGCCAACGCCGCTGCGTGCCAAACACTCAGCGGCGTAGCTGCCCACTCCGCCGAGGCCAAACACCGCCACATGGCTGCGGCGGAGCTTGTCCAGAGCGGGTGCGCCTAAAATCATTTCAGTTCTGAGAAAGCTCTCGTTCATGGTGCAATGCGGTCAGCCCACATACTTCATGCCGGAGGTCTGCACGGTCTCGACACCCTCCAGCAGACTGTCCGTCCACGCGGTCGTGTCGCTGCTGCGCAGAGCGGACTCGACCTGCACCTGCCAGTAGGGGGCATCATCGCCCACGAAGTACATGACATGGTAGCCGGTATTCTCGTTGAACACGATGCCCGTGTCGCCCGCCTTGCGGCTCTCGTCAAAGCACCAGTCGTTGAACTCCGTCACCATCTGACCCTTGTATATCTGCGTGTACAGACCGCCGTTGGTGTTGCTGCCGCCGTCCTCGCTCAGCTCGTTGGCCAGTGCCGCAAAGCTGTCCTCGGTGGCCTCGCCCGCCTTCCACTGAGCGAGAGCATCCTCGGCCTTGGCCTTGGCAGCGTCCTGCGCCGCCTGCAAATCGGCATCATAGGTCTCGGAGCTGCTGTCCAGAGAGGAGGTATCGGGCATGAACAGGATGTGGCGGACATCCTTCGTGGCGTACTCCTGACGGCCGGCACTGCGGAACACCAGCACATAGTAATTGCCGTCTACCTCCAGCACGGTGGAATCGCCCGCCTGACGGCTCTCGTCAAACACCCAGTCGGTGACGGTGGAGCCGCCGTTGGTGGCAGTCTCGGTGGAGGAGTAGGAGCCGTTTTCATAGTCGCCGGCGATGTCCTCAAGCTTTTCGCCCGCCTGATAGCGTGTCAGCGCGGCATCGGCGTTGGCCTTGGCCTCCGCAGCAGCGGCGGCGTTCTCCTCATCGGTGGGCTCCACGGTGTTGCCGTCGGCATCCGTGGTGGATTCGGCAGTGCCCTTGAAGTAGATGTACTCATACGCACCGACATCGTAGGTGCTCTGGTTCTCCTTATAATACGCCTCAAGGTCGGAGACGGTATAGCTCAGGCTCTCGGAATACTCGCTCTGGTAGTGGCTGGCAACCTCCGTCATGCGCACCATGTCCTTATAGGTGCTCACGGTCATGCACTTGCCGTACACCAGCTTCAGATACTCCTTGGCGGAGTAGCCGTTCTGCTTGGCATAGGTCTCCAGCTCGGTGAGAGCGGCCTCGACCTCCTCCTCGATGTGCTCGTCCGCACCATCGCCGTTCGCCTCGGCCTCCTTGGAGACAACCACCACCGTGGTGAGCTGCTTCACCGCGTAGTCGCGGATGTACTGCTCCCATGTGATCTCGCCCTCGTCCTCGATTTGCAGCAGGGTCTTTGCCGTGTCGCTCACCACCTGCTGATCCAGAGCCGTGGAGGTGGACACGCCGTACAGACTGGCGTAGCCGCTGTTGAGAATATTATACTTTACCTGTGTATAGAAGTAGTCCACCTGCCCTGCGGTGTACTTCTCGCCGTCAATGGTCACGGCGGTGGCATTGCGCTGCACTATGCCGGAGTTCCACACCAGCAGGGCGGCTGCCACCAGCACGAACAGAGCCGCAATCACACCGTACATGGTGTTGGCCTTGCGGACCTTCGCCTTTTCCTCCGCCTCGCGGATCAGCTTGGGGTCGGTGATACCCTGCGCCGCCAGCTCCTGACGGAATTTCTTTTCTCTTGATGCGCTCATTGAAACTTCATTCCTCTCGATTCTGGGCGCAATACGCCCTTGTTTTGTAGCATACCAAGCCATTATATCGTATGCCGCCCCTTTTCGCAAGAGGCAAACGCCGGTAATTTGTGAACATTTTGCCCGTACCCATTCCATATGATCTCCGCGAGCACAAGACCCCTCTCCCTTTCGGGAGAGAGGCCTACATATTTTTTACAGCGTGGGCGGCTCCAGCCCCAGACGGCGGTACATGGTCTTTTTCACGGCCTTGAGAATATTCTCGTAGCCGGTGCAGCGGCACAGGTGGCCGCTGAGCAGCTTGCGCAGCTCGCCGTCGGAGTAGAGCTTGCCGCTGTCGAGTATCTCCACGGCGGTCATCAGGAAGCCGGGGGTGCAGAAGCCGCACTGGATGGCCGTTTCCTCCATGAAAGCCTTCTGGATGTCGCTCGGCTCGCCGTCGGGACTGAGCAGCCCCTCCAGCGTGCGGATGTGCTTGCCCTCCGCCCACACTGCCAGATAGATGCAGGAGTTGAACGCCTCGCCGTCGATGAGGACGGTACACGCGCCGCACTCACCGACTTCGCAGCCCTTTTTCACGGAGGTCAGATGGTAGTCGTTGCGCAGCATGTCCGTCAGGCTGGCGCGGACATCCACTATTTTTTCGACATTTTTGCCGTTGATGGTGCAGCGCACCAGCTTATACTGTCTGTTCATGCCAGCTCACCTCCTGCCAGCTCGATGGATTTGACGAGACAACGCTTGGCGATCTCCACGCCGATGTGCTGGCGGAACGCCTTGCTTGCGCGCCAGCTGTCGCGGGGGTTGATGTCGTCCAGAATCGCGTGGGCAAACGCCTCCACCGTCTCCTCGGTCAGGGGCTTGCCCGCAGCGGCGGCCTCGGCATGTTCGCACCGCAGCGGCACAGGGCCGGCCACGCCGTAGGCGATGCGGGCGCGCTGGATGGTCTTTTTGTCCTCGCTGAGACGGACATTCACGCTGCACCCCAGCGTGGCAATGTCCATGGCGTTGCGCATGGCGTATTTAATGTAGTGTCCCCGGCAGCGGTCGTAGCTCTCCTTCGGGATGAGGATGGCGGTCTGTATCTCGCCGTCCTCCACGCGGATGTCCACCTTGCCCGCCTTGATGTAAAACTCGTGGATGGGCAGACGGCGGACGCCGTTTTTGCCCGTCAGCTCGATGATGGCGTCCCATGCGTGGAGAGTGGAGGACGAGTCGGCGGAGGTCACGCCGTTGCAGGTGTTGCCGCCGATGGTGCCGATGTTGCG
>CAVDXW010000061.1:0-5822 GCA_963613145.1 Bacteroidaceae bacterium
TGTGGAAGAAGCTGTCTATATTCTCCAACGACAGGGCTATCTGGTGACTGCTCCACCCACTGCATAGACTTTAAGCATAGCTTCATTTTTTTGCCCGCTCTCAGGGGGCTTGGTTTTGTGCACAATTTTTGGGTATGGTACTTAGATTACAATGTTTCAACCTTATTCCTCTGCGGGCATTTTCCACGCGGCATGGTCGGTGTGGAGCAGATGGTGGGACACCTTACCGAGGGGCTGCTTCAGGTAATCGCGGTAAAGTGCCTGCACATCGGGGTTTTCGTGGGAGAAGCGGACGGCCATACTCTTGTCGATGCTCCAGAGCACATCGCCGCGATAGGCGGCGGGCTCCGTGCCGTCGTGGATGGGCTGACCGCCGCCGCCTGCACAGCCGCCGGGACAGGCCATGACCTCCACGAAGTCGTAGGACACGCGCCCCTCATCGATGGCATTCATCAGGGCGCGGGTATTCCCCAGACCGCTGACCACCGCCACGCGGATATCACCCGCGCCGGGGATAGTGAACACGGCCTCCTTCCAGCCGTCCATGCCGCGCACGGCGGTGAAAGTGTCGGGGTCGGGGTTGCGGCCCGTGACCAGATAGTAGGCACTGCGCAGGGCGGCATCCATCACGCCGCCGGTCGCGCCAAACACCACGGCGGCACCCGTGCCCGTGCCGAGCGGACTGTCAAACTCCGTTTCCGGCAGGACTGCGGGGTCGATCTGCTCGCCGCGGAACATGCGGACGATCTCGCGTGTGGTCAGCACCACATCCACCTCGCGGCCGCCCTGCTCGGTTTTCATCGTGGGCAGCTCACACTCCGCTTTTTTTGCGGTGCAGGGCATGACGGACACCACGAACAGCTTCTTCGGGTCAACACCCAGCTTGGCGGCAAAGTAGCTCTTGACCACCGCGCCGAACATCTGCTGGGGGCTTTTGGCAGTGGAGAGATTGTCGGTATAGTCAGGGAACTGCCCCTTGAGGAAACGCACCCAGCCGGGACAGCAGCTCGTAAACATCGGCCAGCGGTAGCGGTGGCGATGGGTAAACCGCTCCACGAACTCGCTGCCCTCCTCCATGATGGTCAGGTCGGCGGCAAAGTCGGTGTCGAATACATAGTCAAAGCCTATGCGCTTCAGGGCGGACACCATGCGCTTGGCGGTGGCGAACCTGGGGTCAAGGTGGTAATACTCCGCCCACGCAGCGCGGACGGCGGGAGCCACCTGTACGACCGTGATGCGCTCCGGGTCGGCCAGCGCGTCAAAGACCCTGCCCGTGTCGTCGCGCTCCTGCAAGCCGCCCACGGGACAGTGCGTAATGCACTGACCGCAGAATGTACAGTCGCTCTCGCCGAGTGTGCGGGTGCGGGAAACGCCCACCGTGGTGTGTGCGCCCGTGCCCATCAGATCCCAGATACCCATGCTCTGCACCTTTTCGCAGACCTGAATGCAGCGCATACACTTGATACAGCGGTTCTCAACGCGGACAACGGGGTTGGTAAAGTCATCGGGTGTGTGGCTCAGATCAGTGATGTAGTGATCGCCCAGCAGATTGTAGTCATTCGTGAGCTTTTGCAGCTTGCAGTTGCCGCTTCGGGTACACTTGGTACACTTCGTGTCGTGCTGGCTCAGCAGCAGGCGCAGGTTGACGCGCCGCGCCTCACGGACGCGGGGCGAGCTGGTGTAGACCACCATGCCCTCGGCCACCACACTGTCGCAGGAGGCAACGAGGCGGGCGTAGCCCTCTACCTCGACCATGCACAGCCGGCAGGCACCGATCTCGTTGATGCCCTTCAGATAGCAGAGGGTGGGTATGTCGATTTTGGCGGAGCGTGCCGCCTCCAGAATGGTCGTGCCCTCCGGCACGGTGACGGTGCGCTTGTCGATGGTCAGCGTTACCATTTTACATTCCTCCCTCCTCTGAATATGCCGTAGCCGTAGTGGTCGCAACGCAGGCAGCGGGACGCCTCGGTGCGTGCGCCCTCCTCGCTCAGGCCGCATTCGATGTCCTCGAAGTCACAGCGGCGTTCACACGCCTCGCGTTCGGTGGTGTTGATGCGCCCGTGCGGTGCGCGGTTATTCAGGCGCGGGCCGGGGATGTCGATCTCCACCTCAATCTCATGGTGGAAGCCCAAGTGCTCGTCGATGTTCGCCGCCGCCACCTTACCGGCGGCGATGGCGCGGATGGCGGTGGCGGGGCCGGTAACGCAGTCGCCTCCGGCGAACACATCGTCCATGCTGCCCACCTGACCGGACAGACCCGCTACGAACACGCCCCGCTGTACGGGGACACCGGCCTGCTCGAAGCCCTGTATCTCGATGCCTTGCCCGATGGCCACCACAATGATGTCCGCCGGTATGCGCACCTCCGGCAAATCGGCCTTGTTGGGACGGGGGCGGCCCGACTTGTCGGCCTCGCCGATGATCTGCGGCTGCACCCACAGAGCCACGGCGTTGCCGTCCTCGTCTGCCTCTATATGGCTGGGTGCCATGAGCGTCTTGATCTCCGCCCCCTCAGCCATGGCACCCGTCACCTCGTCCGGCAGGGCGGTCATGTCCTCGATGCGGCGGCGGTAGACACAGGTCACCTTCTCCGCGCCCAGACGGATGGAGCTGCGGGTCACATCCATGGCGACATTGCCGCCGCCGATAACCACCACGCGCTTGCCGCTGAAGTCGGGCATCACATCGTCACCGATGGCGCGGAGCATCTCGACGGCGGACTCGACATTTTTGCTGTCCTCGCCGGGGATGCCGACCTTCTTGTCCTGATGTGCGCCGATGGCGATATACAGACAGTCGTAGTCCCTTTGCAGCTCCGCGACCGTAATATCCTTGCCCACGGTGATGCCGGTGTGCGTTTCAATGCCGAGCGAGAGAATGGAGTTTATCTCCTCATCGAGCAGCCGGCGCGGGAAGCGGTAGTTGGGTATGCCGTAGCGCAGCATACCGCCCAGCCTGCTGCGCTCCTCGTATACCGCGACCTTGTGCCCCATGAGAGCCAGATAGTACGCGCAGCTGAGTCCGCTGGGGCCGCCGCCGATAATGGCGACCTTCTTCCCCGTGGACGGCGCACACGGCGGCTGGGGCACATCGCCCGCGTGATCCACGGCGTAACGCTTCAGACCGCGGATATTGATGGAATCGTCGATCATATGGCGGCGGCAGCGCGCCTCGCAGGGGTGCTCGCAGATGTAGGCGCAGGCCGTCGGGAAGGGGTTATCCTTGCGGATGAGGCGCACGGCATCGGCGCAGCGTCCCTCGCCCACCAGTGCCATGTAGCCGGGTACATCCACTCCGGCAGGACAGAGTGCCACGCAGGGAACGGGAAGCTGCAAGCCCGCCAGACAGCGGTGGTGCCTGACATGCTCCTCGTAGTCATCGCGGAAGCCCTCCAGTCCGTCCAGCACCAGCCGCGCCGCGTCGCGCCCGATAGCGCAATCGGCGGTGTTCAGGATGCTGCGTGCGGTCTTTTCGATGATGGCGATGGTCGCCATCGTCCCCGTGCCGTCCAGCACGGTGGCGATCAGCTTGCTCAGCTGGCCGAGACCGATGCGGCAGGGAACGCATTTGCCGCAGGTCTGCGCGTGACACAGCTGTAGGAAGGACAGCGACATGTCCACCGGACACAGCCCCGGAGGGCTGGAGGCAATGCGCCGCTCGACATCGCGGTAGAGGTTATCCACCACGGTCTGTGCGCGGCTGGGATTCTTGATATCAAGTCTGCTCAAGGCGAGGTCACTCCTTTCATCTGTGCGGTGCGGGCAGGCGCGCCACATGTGCAGATCAGCTCTGCTTATAGACAGAATGACATAAAATCCGCAAAAAGTCAATAGATCTTTGTTAAAAATGAAACTCTCTCCCCGGCAGAAAATACCGGGGAGAGAGGAGGTAGGCTTCAGTTTCCGTGGCGCAGGTAGCGGTAGTCGCATTTGAGAATATTGTGGAAGAACGGGAAGCTCAGTACAGCGTCCGCGGCCACCCATGCCACGGGATTGGCGGCACACAGGGCGTAGAACGCCGCGGCGGGCGCGTCGATGCTCACCGCGCCGCCCGCGAACAGCGGCGGCAGCAGCAGGCACACGGAGATACGCGCCACCAGCTCCGCTGCGCCCGCACCCAGCACGAAGCTGCTGCGGCCTATTCCCTGCGCACAGTTTCGCGCCACATGGATAAAGCACAGGAACAGGTACATGCTGAAGTCCACATACAGCAGCGTGTTTCCGTAGTGCACGGCCTCACTCGTTACCTTGTCGGCACTGAGGAATACATGATAGAAGAAGTCTCCGTGCATGGCCAGCAGTCCCAGCCCCACCGCAGCGGCACTCATTGCAGCGGCGATTGCCAACGCCTGCAGGGAGCCGCGCCTGATGCGCTCGTACTGCCCCGCGCCCAGATTCTGCGCGGTGAAGCTGGCCATGGAGCCGCCCAGCGCGTTCATGGGTGTCATCAGCAGGTTGCTCAGCCGATACGCTGCGCCGAAGCCGTTCTGCGCCGCGTTGGAAACCATAACGCCATCGCGCATATCGAACTGCACCACGCCGCCCTGCATAACGATGATGCCGATGGCCAGCACGGAGAATTGCAGCCCAAGGGGGACACCGCGTGCCAGATGGCGTTTTATATCCATAAAGGTAATGCGCCAGTCCTCCCTGTGCAGACGCAGCACGGGGTAGCGGGCGAAGGCATAGACGAAGCAGCCGACGGTGCTGACAAGCTGCGCCAGCACGGTGGCCACCGCCGCACCCGCCACGCCCCAGTGGAAGGACAGGATGAACAGCAGATCGAGCCCCACATTCAAAGCCGTGGAGAACAGCAGGAACAGCAGCGGCGTTATCGAGTCTCCCATAGCGCGGAGGAACGAACAGATGAAGTTGTAAAAGAGCTGTGCGCAGATACCGGCAAAGATGATAGCGCAGTAGGTGTGGGCGGCGGTGTACACCTCGTGGTTGTCGGGGGTAACATTGATCCATGCCAGCATGGGATCCAGCAGCAGCAACGCCAACGCCGTCAGCACAACGGTCAGTGCGGCGGAGAGCACAAGCTGCGTCGCCAGTGAGCGGCGGATGCCGCGCTCATCGTGCATACCGACATAATAGGAGGTAATGACGCAGAAGCCCGCGCTGACACCGAAGGCGAATTGCAGGAATATGAATATCAGCGAGTTCGTGTCGTTGACACCGGCGACCTCTGCGGCGGTCAGCGTCTGCCCCACGATAGCGGCATCGCTGATGGTGTATATCTGCTGCAAGAGATAGGAAAGGATCACCGGCAGGGAAAACAGCAGTATCACCTGCCAGCACTTGCCCTGTGTCAGGTTCATGGGTTCACGCCTTGTATGTGCTATTTTCACAGAAATCGCCCCGCTCATTTGTATAGGATAGACAATAAACTCTCTCAGAGCGGAGATTATACCGCCGCCCGTCGGGATTGTCAAGAGCTTTGCGGGAAATTTTCGCGAGGCGCGTGCTTCACCGCATTTTCACCGCCCACTGTTGACAAATGCCCCTCTCATGGAGTACAATACCAATATTGTTATTCCACGGCAATTTCATAGTATGCCCCAGTACCTCAGTTGGATAGAGGGTTCGCCTCCTAAGCGGCAGATTGTTCGATTCCTTCGAGCCTTGAAAATTGCATAAAACTTATAAATGTCTCAGTAGCTCAGTTGGATAGAGCACACGCCTCCTAAGCGTGGGGTCGGAGGTTCAAATCCTCTCTGGGACGCCAGAAAGCACCGCTGCAAGCCTTTTTTCGGGGTTTGCAGCGTTTTTTTGTTCCTCCTTCTCCCGGTAAATTTGCTTCTGTTACCGGGAGATTTTTAT
>CAVDXW010000062.1:0-5772 GCA_963613145.1 Bacteroidaceae bacterium
TCGGCTGCTGCGGCCTGCACATGGACTACATCGCCTACGACAACACCACCGCGCCGCACGGCCGTGCCTGCGCCGTGGCCACCGGCATCAAGCGCAGCAACCCCGCCACGCTGGTGTATACCTATCAGGGCGACGGCGATCTGGCCTCCATCGGCCTTGCCGAGACGCTGAGTGCCGCCAACCGGGGTGAGAATTTCACCGTTATCTTCGTCAACAACGGCATCTACGGCATGACCGGCGGTCAGATGGCACCCACCACGCTGGTGGGCATGAAGGCCACCACCGCCCCCAAGGGGCGCGACCCCAAGGAGCACGGCTACCCCATGCACATGTGCGAGCTGATGAACCAGCTCACCGCGCCGTACTATCTGGAGCGCACCAGCTGCAACACGCCCGCCAATGTCGCCAAAACGAAGGCCGCCATCCGCAAGGCGTTCCAGAACCAGCTGGATGGCAAGGGCTTCTCCATGGTGGAGATCGTCACGAGTTGCCCGACCAACTGGGGACTGGACGCGCTGTCGGCACTGGATTACATCGAGGAAAAGATGCTGCCCGAGTTCCCCTTGGGCGTCGTCCGTGACAAGAGCAGGGAGGAGGCGTAACGATGGAACGGAATCTGATGGTAGCCGGCTTCGGCGGTCAGGGCGTGATGACCCTTGGCAAATTTCTGGCGGAGGCCACCTGCGACTCCACCGACAAGAATGTGACCTTCTTCCCCTCCTACGGCGCGGAGCAGCGCGGCGGCACGGCCAACTGCTATGTCGTTATCTCCGACGAGAAGATCGGCGCGCCGCTGGGCGATATGATGGATGATTTGATCGTCATGAACGGCCCCAGCCTCAATAAGTTCCTCTACAAGCTGAAGGAGGGCGGCACGCTGTATATCAACAGCTCCATCGTCACCGACGAGATCACCCGCAGTGATGTCAAGGTGGTCAAGGCTCCCGTTACGGAGCTTGCGCTGGAGCTGGGCAACGCAAAGGTGCTGAACATTATCATGCTGGGCGTGTATGTGGGCTATACGCAGGTCGTGCCCGCCGATGTGGTGTGGAGCACCATCGAGCATAAGCTGGGCAAGAAGCCCGCCCTGCTGCCCCTGAACAGGCAGGCGTTCGAGCTGGGGCTGAAGCTGGGCGCGCAGCAGCGGTAAGGGGGGGCTGCCGTATGGAAAGAATCCTTGTGCTGAATCCCGGCTCCACCTCCACGAAGATCGCCTTGTTTGACGGCGAGAACAAGCTGTTTGATGAAACGCTACGCTACGACAACGAGGAGCTGTCCGCGTTTCACTGGATCATGGAGCAGGTGGATTTCCGCCGCGCCTCCATCGAAAAAGCACTGCGGGAGCACGGTATCGACCCCGCTTCGCTGGATGCCGTCTGTGCCCGCGGCGGGCAAGTGCCTTCCTGCGCCGCAGGAACCTATCTCGTCGGGCAGGAGATGGTGGACTATATGTACACCATAAAGAACGCGGCGCACGCCTCCAATCTGGGCTGTGTGCTGGCGTTGCAGCTGGCGCAGCCGCTGCATATCCCTGCATTTATCTGCGATCCCGTCATGGTGGATGAGATGCAGGATGTGGCGCGCATCACCGGCCTGCCGGATATTCAGAGGAAGATGCAGGGTCACGCCCTGAACTGCCGCGCCATGGCTATCCGCTGTGCGGAGAATGTGCTGCACAGGCCGCTGAAGGACTGCCGGCTCATCGTGCTGCATCTGGGCGGCGGCGGTTCCTGCCGCCTGTTCATAGATGGCAGGATGGTGGACGATGTGCGGGACGATGAGTGGATGTTTGCGCCGGAACGCTTCGGCGGTGCCGATTTGCAGTCCACCATTTCCCTGTGCTACTCCGGCAAATATACCGAGGCGGAGATGCTGTCCTTTATCCGAGGCAAGGGCGGACTGCTCGCCCATCTGGGCACCTCCAGTGCCATCGAGGTGGAGCAGCGCATTGCCGACGGAGACGCGCACGCCAAACTGGTGTATGAGGGAATGCTGTACAGCAACGCCCGCGCCATCGGTGCGCTGGCAGCCGCCGCAGACGGAAAGATCGACCGTATTATCCTGACGGGCGGGCTGGCGCACTCGAAATATGTCGCCGACTATATCACAAGGAAGGTCTCCTTCATTGCGCCCGTAGAGGTCATGGCGGGCGAGTTCGAGCTGGAGGCACTGGCGGCGGGCGCATACCGCGTCCTCCGCGGCGAGGAGGCCGCACGGCCGTTTGCCGGGGCGGAGTGAGGGATCTGCAAAAGACGAAAAAGCACCCCATTGGGGTGCTTTTTGCTGCGTATTGCCCCGTTGAGGGGAGAGCAAATCATCCCTCGATGCACATATCGCAGCGGGTCTGAATATCGAAGGCGGCGAAATAGCTCTCCTCGAGGGGGATCCAGCGGTCACGGAACTGCCGCGCCCTGTCTGTGCCATTGCGCGATTCAATGCGCCGCAGCTGCGTGGCAGGATCAACGGTCAGAAACACCCGCAGGTCGTAATACGACCACAGCGCGGGATGGCAGGCATACGCCCCCTCCACAACGGTCAGGCGGCTTGCACCTGCGGAGACGGGCTCACCGAGCTGCTGCTTCGCGCAGACAAACGGACGGTAGGTGACGGACTGCCCGCCTTGCAGCGGCAGCAGAACCTCCTGCAAAAACCGCTCGTGATCCACATTTTCGCCGGGGGTGGCGAGGCGTTCCGCCGTCCGTTGCTCCGGCCGGAGAAAGAAATCGTCCATGTGAAACACCGCACAGCGGAGCTGCTCCCGCAGGCGCGAGGCCAGCGTGGTCTTGCCGGAGCCGCACCGCCCGTCGATGGCGACGATGACGCGCTCCTGCCGCTCCTGCAATGCCTCGATGTACAGGAGGATGCGGGCGTAGTCCGTCTTTGTCATACGCGCTCGGAGACGGGCGCGGTGGGACGGATGAAGCAGACCAGCTTTGTTCTGTCCAGCAGCACCATCACGGCGGGGATGAGAATGAGCTGCAACACGATGCCGGGCACGGCGTTCAGCACGGAGCCGGCGAGGAATGCGTCAAAGGTGAACGCGCTGCCGCCCAAACCCATCATCAGGAACATAACGCCGCCCCACACCAGCCGTCCGGCCAGCATCGCGGGGATGAGGCACTTGTACAGAGCCTTGACGCACTGCCACTTGCTGTGGGCATACAGAATGCCGACGACCGCGCCGTAGGCGGCCAGCTCGAACGCCATCGCCGCGGCGGTGGGGTACATGACGGGCATACCGAACAGCAGGGAGCGCAGCAGGGGCAGGAGGAAGCCCACACCCAGACCGTACTGCCAGCCGCAGATCAGGCCGCACAGCAGTACGGGGATGTGCATGGGCAGCAGCATCTTGCCGACGGCGGGAATCTGGCCGGTGAAGAAGGGCAGCACGAAGCCGATAGCTAAGAACATGGCGGAAAGAACGAGATTTTTCAGAGAGGTGCTTTTCATAATCATTGTCTCCTTTGACGGTTGTGTGTTGTGCGGGGGAGGTGTGCTCCGCTCAGCGGCGGGATTCCGCAGCCTGTATCTCCTGCGAGATGCGGCCTGCGTATTCCTGCGTCAGCTGACGGGCGTTTTCGTAGGCGGCATCGTCCATCCGCGCCAGCGGCGCGGAGACGGACAGCGCGAACAGCAGCTTGTCGCCGCCGCAGTAGATGGGTGCGGCCACGCAGCGCAGTCCGGCGTTGAACGCCTGATCATCCAGTGCGTAGCCGTCCTGCCGCGCCTTTTTCAGCATGGCGAGGAACTCCTCGCGGCTCTGGGGGATAGCGGCGGCGTTGCTCTCGTACACCCATTTCTGCGCACTCTCGCTCATGTGACTGAGAAACACGCGCCCCACGCCGGTGCAATAGGCGGGGAAGGGCTTGTGCAGCTGGAAGTTGGGACGCAGCACGAAGTGCGTCTCCGCCGTGTAGACATTGTTGATCTGATCGGCGGAGCAGATGGCCACATTCACATTTTCCTCGGTGACGCGGCACAGCTCGTCCGCGTATTTTTCGGCGATACGCAGATATTCCGCATACGCGCCGCACTTGGTGGAGTAGCTGAGAAGCTTGGAGCCCAGCGCGTATTTTTTCGTTTCGCGGTTCTGGGTCAGCAGTCCCTCGAATTCAAGGCTCTGGATGATGCGGTGGACGGAGCTGACCGGCATACCCATCAGCGTGGAAATGTCGGAGATGCCGAGCTCCTGCCCGTCGTCGGCGAAGCAGTCCAGAATGTCGAAGGCCTTCAACAGAGTGGACATGTACAGGTTGTTGTTCATATAGGGTTCCCTACTTTCTTGCGCTTTCCATGGATTGCCCTAAGTGTACCACATGCTTTTTCAAAATGCAACCATAAATTCGGAAAACAAAACGCAAAAAATCGGAAAGCCAATTCAGCACAAAATGGAAAAGAAATACCTAATTAATTAGCAGCGATGGTAATCGCCTGCGTAAATCAGGGGGAAAACGCCGAAAATAGCGGGAATTTTGGCGTATTGCACAAATTCTTGGTTAAAATTTTGGCAACATAGTTTTCCGATAATCGGAAAATGATATTGCATAGTTTTTATGTTTTTGATAGGATAGCCATACGAAACGGAAAAGGGCAGTCGGCCTGCTTCCGAATTTCCTGCCCATGAGCGCAGAGTAAGGAGAACAAAACATGGATTTTACGCTATCGAAAGAGCATGAAATGCTCCGTAAGATGTACCGCGAATTTGCACAGAACGAGGTCAAGCCTCTGGCCGCCGAGCTGGACGAGGAGGAGCGTTTCCCCAAGGAGACCATTCCGAAGTTGGCGAAGCTGGGTATGCTGGGTATCCCGTTCCCCAAGAAGTACGGCGGCGCGGGCGGCGACAATCTCGCCTATGCCCTGTGTGTCGAGGAGATCGCCAAGGCCTGCGGCACCACCTCTGTTATCATCTGCGCCCACACCTCCCTGTGCAGCTACCCTATCTATGCCTACGGCACGGAGGAGCAGAAGATGAAGTACCTGCCCGACCTGCTCAGCGGCAGAAAGCTGGGCGCGTTCGGTCTGACCGAGCCCGGTGCGGGCACGGATGCCTCCGGCCAGCAGACCACCGCCGTGCTGGAGGGCGACCACTATGTCCTCAACGGCGTGAAGTGCTTCATCACCAACGCTACCGAGGCCGAGACCTTCGTGGTGTTCGCCATGACGGATAAGTCCAAGGGTAACCACGGCATTTCCGCGTTCATCGTGGAAAAGGGCTACAAGGGCTTCTCCATCGGTAAGCACGAGAAGAAAATGGGCATTCGCGGCAGTGCCACCTCCGACCTGATCTTCGAGGACTGCATCGTCCCCAAGGAGAATCTGCTCGGTCAGGAGGGCAAGGGCTTCAAGGTCGCCATGGGTACGCTGGACGGCGGCCGTGTGGGCGTTGCGGCACAGGCACTGGGCATCGGCGAGGGTGCTATCGACGAGGCGGTTGCCTACACCAAGGAGCGCGTCCAGTTCGGCAAGCGCATCTCCCAGTTCCAGAACACGCAGTTCCAGCTGGCGGATATGAAGGCGCGTGCGGACGCGGCGCAGCTGCTCGTCTATCGCGCCGCCTGCGCCAAGGATGCCGGCGACCCCAATACCGGCTTCTATTCCTCCATGGCGAAGCTGTTCGCCGCGGAGATGGCCTCCGATGTGACGCGCCGCGCCGTACAGCTGTTCGGCGGCTACGGCTACACCCGTGAGTATCCCGTCGAGCGCATGATGCGCGATGCCAAGATCACCGAGATCTACGAGGGCACCAGCGAAGTCCAGCGCATGGTCATTTCC
>CAVDXW010000063.1:0-5640 GCA_963613145.1 Bacteroidaceae bacterium
TCGTCCCCTTTGGTGCCTTGCAGCGCAGCGGAAAGGAATGGTCATAAGCATGAAAGAGACGAAATACGCCGGAACACAGACCGAAAAGAACCTTATGGCTGCCTTTGCCGGCGAATCCGAGGCACGCAACAAGTACACCTACTTTGCCTCCAAAGCCAAAAAGGACGGTTTTGAGCAGATCGCCGCGCTGTTTCTCAAGACCGCCGATAACGAAAAGGAACACGCAAAGCTCTGGTTCAAGGAGCTCGACGGTATAGGCAATACTGCCGAAAATCTTCTCTCCGCCGCAGAGGGCGAGAATTACGAGTGGACGGATATGTACGAGGGCTTTGCCAAAACCGCCGACGAGGAGGGCTTCCACGAGCTGGCGCAGAAATTCCGTCTGGTAGCCGCCATCGAGAGGCACCACGAGGAGCGTTACCGTGCTCTGCTGCACAATGTGGAGATGGCGGAGGTGTTCGCCAAGAGCGAGGTCAAGGTGTGGGAATGCCGCAACTGCGGTCACATCGTGATCGGCGAAAAGGCCCCCGAACGCTGTCCGGCCTGCAACCACCCGCAGAGCTATTTTGAAATCAACGCAGAAAATTATTAAGGCAGCACAGGGCGTTTTGAGGTTTCCTCAAAACGCCCTGCTATTCACAACGCAGAATGGCATTTGATGTGCCGACCGGCTCGTATGGAAGAAAAAGCTCGTTTTGCCGGCAAAACGAGCTTTTTCTTTTGAAGCATCCACACCAGTTACAATTTCATTTCACCGGACAGGCTGACGACTGCGCTGCCGCCGACACACACCGTGACCTTGCCGTCCTTTTCGTACAGGATGCTTCGTATCTCGCTTGGTCTGCCCATGTGCTCGCCCTGCAAAAACAGGTTTTCCTCCCCTGCCTTCAGCGCGCCGTGCAGGTAGAGGTAATAGGTCAGTGCGCCGTTGCTTGTGCCCGTGGCGCACTCCTCGGGAATGTCGTACAGCGGTGCGAAGTTGCTGCACCGCGCCGTCACGCCGCTCTCGCCGAGGCAGAACATGTGGACACCCGTCACATTATACCTGCGCGACAGCTCCGTAACCGCCCGATCGTCCTGCACCGCACGCAGGAGTGCCGCACGGTTGCGCACGGGCAGCATGATGTCCGACAGCCCCGTGGAGACGATCTGCGGCACATACCCCTCCGCGCCGTCCGCCTCGGTCAGGCCGTAGGCGGCGTAGAGCGCGGCACTCTCCCCCGCCGGAATGTCGGCGATGAGGCGCGGCGGAGCCATATCCATCCACACCGTGCCGCCGCGGACAGTCACAGTCAGCTCGCCCGCTTTCGTGCGGACGATATGCTCGCCGTCCGCTATCCGCCCCAGCTCCCGCAGCAGCGCGAAGGACGCCACGGTCGCGTGGCCGCACAGCTCTACCTCCCCCGCAGGGGTGAAATAGCGCAGGGCGACGGTGCCGTCCGCCTTCTGCGTGACGAACGCCGTTTCCGAGTGCTTCAGCTCGGCGGCGATTTGACGCATCGTTTCGTCGGACAGTGGGCGGTCGGGCAGCGCGACACCCGCCTGATTACCCCCAAAAAGCTGCGTGGAAAACGCATCCAGCACATAGATTTCCATACCTTTGACCTCCCGCTTTTTTCTTATCAAGTTGATTATATACTGTCCTGCTCTTAACGGCAAGTGGATTTGACTTTCTCCGAAATTTTCGTTATAATAAATTTTATCAACGAGAAAGGAATACGATCTAAAATGCTCAACGAGCGAAGCTTATCCTCGCAATTTCTCCATTTTGTCGCCGCGACCGTGGCATCTCTGATGGTCTTTTCGCTGTACTCCATCGTGGACGGTCTGTTCGTCGCCAAGGGCGTGAGCGAATACGCCATGGCCGCCGTCAATCTGGCCGTGCCGTTCACCAACATTCTGTTCTCCATCGGCATTATATTTGCCGTGGGCAGCAGCACCATCATCGCCATCTACTTGGGACAGGGGCAGGGCGAGAAGGCCAACAGCCTGTTCTCGCAGAACACGGTGCTGCTGACGGCCATAGGACTGACCATCACCGTGCTGGTGTTCGTGTTTCTGGAGCCGTTCGCCGTGCTGCTGGGTGCAGAGGGCGTAACCTACCAATATACCATCGACTACCTGCGCGGGCTCGCGCCCTTTGCCGTGTGCTTCATCGTGTCCTATAATATGGAGGTGCTCATCAAGACCGACGGCTTCCCCCGTATCGCCATCCTGACGGTCATCACGGGCTGCCTTACCAACTGCGTACTGGACTATGTGGCGATATTCATTCTCGACTGGGGCGTGTGGGGTGCGGCGTTCGCCACGGGACTTTCCCAGCTGCTCACCTGCGTTATCTATCTCAGGCACTTCCTGAAGGGGCACAATACCTTCCACTTTGTGCGCTTCCGAATGGACTGGAGCATCTACAAGCGTCTGCTGCCCATCGGCGTAGCGGACGGCGTGACGGAGCTGTGCAACGGCGTGATGATCTTCCTGTTCAACCGCGTTATTCTCCGCTGTCTGGGCGATGACGGACTGCTGAGCTACAGCATCATTGCCTATGTCAACACCCTGATCACCAACACCATGCTGGGTATTTCGCAGGGCAGTCAACCACTCGTCAGCTACCACTACGGCAAGGAGGACGCGGCGGGCTGCCGCAGGCTGCTTCGCTACGGCTTCACCGCTGTGGGCGTGATGACGCTGACGATTTTTGCCGCGGTGATGGCCTTCGCGCCGCAGATCGCCGGGATATTCCTGGACGCGGAGAAGCCGTGGCTGGTGACAGACGCGGCGGATGCGCTGCGCCGCTACGGGCTGTGCTACCTGCTGCTGGGCGGCAATATCCTCATGGGCGGCTTCCTGACGGCGGTGGAGCGTCCCAGAGCCGCCATCTCCATCTCCGTGGGACGCGGTCTGGCGTTTCAGGCGGGTGCGCTGCTCCTGCTGGCCTTTGCCGTGGGCGGCAGTGCCATCTGGTACGCACCCGTGGTCTCCGAGGCTCTGTGCGCGGTAATGGCGGTGTGCTTCCTGCGCCGCTTTTTGAAAAAGCTGCCATAAACCGACAAGGCAAAACACAGCACCCCCGACAGTCTGTCAGGGGTGCTTGTCTGCGTATATTCAGCTCTGCTGCGCGGCGTTCTCCGCCATCAGTTCTTTGATTACCTCGTCGATACGGTGCGCCACGCGGTGGAAGTCCTGCTCCGTATAGCCTCTCGTGGTCATGGCCGCCGTGCCGATGCGCACACCGCTGGCCTGGAACGGCGAGCGTTTGTCGCCGGGGATGCAGTTCTTGTTCAGCGTGATGCCGCACGCATCCAGCCTGTCCTGCACCGCCTTGCCCGTCAGCCCCGTGTCGGTCAGGTCCAGCAGGAACAGGTGGTTGTCCGTGCCGCCCGTGACGACATGGTACCCCATGGCGGTAAACTCCTGCGCCATGGCGCGGCAATTTGTCACAACGCGGTGGATATACTCCCGATACTCCGGCGTGAGAGCCTCCTCCGCCGCCACCGCCTTGCCCGCGATGACATGCTCCAGCGGCCCGCCCTGCATACCGGGGAAAATCGCACTGTCTATCTTCTTCGCCAGCTCCGCACGGCAGAATATCAGTCCGCCGCGGGGACCGCGCAGCGTCTTGTGCGTGGTGGTGGTTACGATGTCCGCCAGACCGAACGGGCTGGGGTGCTCCCCCACGGCCACCAGTCCGGCAATATGCGCAATATCCGCCATGAAGTACGCGCCCACCTCCTGCGCGGCGGCAGCAAAGCGCGCAAAGTCGATAACGCGGCTGTAGGCCGACGCGCCCGCGACAATCAGCTTGGGCTTCAGCTCCCGCGCCAGACGCTCCATCGCGTCATAGTCGATAACGCCGTCCCCGTCCACATCGTAGGAGTGTATCTCATACAGCTTGCCCGAGGCATTCACACTCATGCCGTGCGACAGATGGCCGCCGTTGGCAAGGCTCATGGACAGAATGCGGTCGCCCGGCTGCAATATCGCCATATACGCCGCCAGATTCGCAGAGGTGCCGCTGTGCGGCTGCACATTCACATGGTAATCGGTGTGAAACACCTCTTTCCATTTGGAAACACAGTATTCCTCCAGCTCGTCCACCACATGACAGCCACCGTAGTACCGCCCCTGATTGCCCATGCTGCGCCGTGCGGGATAGCCCTCGGCATACTTGTTGGTCAGGCAGCTTCCCACGGCGCGGCATACCGCCTCGCTGGTGAAATTTTCACTGGCGATCAGCTCCACCGTCTCCGCCTGCCGCCGCTGCTCCTGCGCGATATAGTCGAATACCTTAGAGGTCATCTTGCGTCACTCCCAATCCGTTGTATGTATGTGCCACTCATTATACCATATCTTGTGCCATATGCAAGCACAAATTGCGTAAATAGCAAAAATGTACGAAACAGCCTATCAGCCTACTTGGTTTTTTATAAGAAATGCAGAAAGGTGAAAAAAAGCTTGACAACGGCGGTGTAAGGGCGTATTATGCCACCAGTCCGAAAGGAAAATCACAGTTGAGGAGGAAAGCCGACATGAAGCGTACCGTCGCCATGATGATGTGCGGGATGTGCATGGGTATGATGTCCATGTGCATGTTCCGTCGCGCCTTAAAGGGTCATCCGCTTTCCGATAACTGTTTGACGGCTTGAAATCAAGCCGGTGTGTGAGCAAGCAGCGGAGGGTCGCGTGACCTGCCGCTGTTACTTTTTGCCCGCATTTCCCTGTGTAAGTACCGTCGTTCCGGCCGGGCGGCGATGCTGAAATAAAAACCCCCGCACAAAACAAGATCAATACAAAGTAAAATCATTTCAAAGGAGACTGCGAACATGAAACACAACACTCTGACGAAGCTCGTCACTCTGGCTCTCGCCCTTGTTCTGGCTCTGAGCCTCGCTGCCTGCGGCAGCAAGACCACCACCGACGACAGCACCGACGCCGCTGACAGCAGCACCACCGCTGCCGCCATCAAGATCGGTGTTCCCAACGACACCACCAACGAGGCACGCGCCCTGCTGCTGCTTCAGGAGAACGGCATCATCAAGCTGGCCGACGGCGTGGGCATCACCGCCACCAAGAACGACATCGTGGAGAATCCGTACAATGTCGAGATCGTGGAGGCTGAGGCCGCCCAGCTGCCCAACCTGCTGCCCGATGTGGACTACGCCGTCATCAACAGCAACTACGCCATCAACGCCAGCCTGAACCCCGTTGACGACTCCCTGCTCATTGAGGGCAGTGCCTCCGCCTACGCCAACATTCTGGCCGTCAAGGAGGGCAACGAGAACACCCCCAAGATCCTCGCGCTGAAGGCTGCTCTGGAAAGCCAGCAGGTTGCTGACTTCATCGCCGAGAAATATGCCGGCTCCGTGGTCTCCGTAGTCGAGAACCCCACCGACGGCTATGACGCTTCCGTGGATTACGATGCCCTGAAGGGTGAGACCATCTCCGTTGCCGCCTCCCCCACGCCCCACGCCGAGATCCTTGAGGTCGCCAAGGAGATCCTTGCCGCCAAGGACATCACCCTCGACATCCAGAGCTACAACGACTATGTTGTGCCCAACACCGTCGTCGATGACGGCACCGTGGATGCCAACTACTTCCAGCACCTGCCCTATCTGGAGGACTTCAACGCCCAGAACGGCA
>CAVDXW010000064.1:0-5244 GCA_963613145.1 Bacteroidaceae bacterium
CGATCTCGATGTTGGGGTGATCCATGCAGCAGCGCATGACCATGCGGCCGATACGACCAAATCCGTTGATACCGACCTTGATGCTCATAAACTATCATCCTCTCTGATGGAATATCCTAAATGTATGGTATGTTTAGAATTATATGCAGTTCCATACCAAAATGCAAGCCCTTTTTGGAAAATTTTTTAATTTCGCGGAGAACAGACAAAAAACTTGTATTTATCCGTCACATTTGGTATGATATGGTCATATCGGCAGGACTTGGCACGGTTGCACGATGCAAAAGGCTGGTATGCTGACGATGGAAGGAGGCCGGTCAGATGGAGAACAACGCGCAGGAAAAGCTCCTGTTCGACAGAATGCCTATGGCCGCCATGCAGATACGCTCGGCACTGGGCGGCATATACTACGGCGCGCAGCACCTCGCCCCGCCGGAGGTGAGGGACGAGGACCCGGCACTCGACAAGAACGCCGCCGTCCTGTACCACAGCTATTTCCGCCTGCTGCGGCTGGCGAAGAATCTGGAGTCGCTGGAGCTGCTGGGGCGCGATGACCCGCTCCCGCGGGAGAACGCCGACCTGAAGGTCTGGCTGGACGAGATCGTGCGCGAGGCCACCGTCCCCTTCGAGCTGCGGGGCGTGACGCTGGAGATGACCTGCACCGAGCGGTATGTCATCACCGCTGCCAACATACACTGGCTGGGGCAGGCGGTGTGGCACCTGCTGAGTAACGCGCTGCTCGCGTGCAGCAGCGGCGGCACGGTCACGGTCACGCTGGCATCGCAGCGGCAGCATGTGCTGCTGAAGGTTGCGGACAACGGCTGCGGTATCCCCGCCGAGCGGCAGGAGCTTCTGTTCGACTGGCTGATGCGTCCCAAGGAGCTGTCGCTGCTCTCCGGCGGTCTGGGTGTCGGGCTGCCGCTGGCGAACCACATAGCGCGGCTGCACGGCGGCCAGCTTTTGCTAGACAGTCGGGAGGGCGAGGGCACAACGGCCACCCTCGTGCTGCCGCTGGAGCGGACGGAGAACGCCGTAAGCGACAGTGTGCTCCAATACACGGGCGGCTTCCAGCGGGTGCTGCTGGAGCTGGCGGACGGGCTGAACGATGAAGCCTTCCTGACGAAGCATCTGGACGAATAAGACGGTGCTGACGGGCGGGGGAACAATTCCCCTCGCCCGATAGCTTTCCTCTTTTTACCTGTTATTATACCGAAAAACGAAACTACTGCGGAGAAATCAGGCATGAATGAAAAAAAACGGGTGCTGGTGGCCATGTCCGGCGGGGTGGACAGCTCTGCCGCCGCCGCGCTGCTGGTGCAGCAGGGCTATAGCTGCGACGGTGCGATGCTCAAGCTCGCCCCTAACGAGGACAGCCGCTGCTGCTCTGCCGATGATGCCGAGGATGCACGGCAGGCGGCCACGCGGCTGGGGATGCGCTTCTATGTGTTCAACGAGACGGCACGCTTCCAACGCTGTGTCATGGACACCTTCGTGGCCGAATATGCCGCCGGACGGACGCCCAACCCCTGCATCGACTGCAATCGGGAGCTGAAATTCGGCGCGCTGCTGGAGCGCGCCCTGACGCTCGGCTACGACTATATCGCCACGGGGCACTACGCCCGCATCGACACCGACCCCGCCACGGGGAAATACCGTCTGCTGCGCGGCGCGGAGCGGCGGAAGGATCAGAGCTATGTACTCTACCAGCTCACGCAGCACCAGCTCGCCCACCTGCTGCTGCCCGTGGGCGATTACGGCAAGCCCGCCATCCGTGACAAGGCGCGGCAGGCGGGACTGGACAACGCCGACAAGGGCGACAGTCAGGACATCTGCTTCGTGCCGGACGGTGACTATGTGGGCTTTTTGCGGCGGCAGGGGCTAACGCTCACCCCCGGTGACTTCGTGGATGAAAGCGGCCGCGTGCTGGGACGGCACAGGGGTCTGCCCTGCTACACCGTCGGGCAGGGCAAGGGACTGGGCATCGCCGTGGGTCGCCGTGTGTATGTGCTGGGCAAGGACGAGGCGGCCAACACCGTGACACTGGGGGACAACGACCGCCTTTTCCACCGAACACTGACGGCCTCCCGCGTCAACTGGATCGGCGGCGAAGCACCCGCCGTGCCGCTGCGCTGCGCGGCGAAGACCCGCTACAGCCAGACGGAATCCCCCTGCACGGCATACCCTCTCTCCGACGGTGGCCTGCGCGTGGTGTTCGACCAGCCGCAGCGCGCTATCACCGCAGGGCAGGCGGTGGTGCTCTACGACGGCGATATTGTGCTGGGCGGCGGCACGATAGAAGCGAGCGGATAAAGAAGCGGAAATTTTCCGCTTTTTTATTTTGACTTGAAACATTTCCCCTCCGGCAGGTGTATGCTATATGAAAGGCCTTTCACCTCACCCAAAAGGAGAATCCCTATGACGGACGAACAGTTCACTCCGCTGGCGGAGCGGTATATGGACACGGTCTTCCGCGTGGCGTACAGCTACCTGCGCTGCCGTGCCGATGCAGACGATGTGACCCAGGATGTGTTGATACAGCTGTACAGACAGGACAAGGCATTTGAAAGCGATGCCCATGTGAAGAATTGGCTCATTCGCGTCACGGTCAACCGCTGCAAAAATATACTCCGCGCCCCGTGGCACAGGGCGGAGGACATTGCCGACTATGAAAACAGCCTCGTGTTCGAGGAACCGCAGTACCGCGAGCTGTTTGACGCGGTGATGTCGCTGGACAGGCGTTATCGCCTGCCAATCCTGCTGTACTACTACGAGGGCTATCGCCAGAGGGAGATCGCGGAGCTGCTGGGTGTGCCGGAGGAAACGGTGCGCACGCGGCTCTCCCGCGCCAGAGAAAAGCTGAAGCATATTTTATCGGAGGTGCCGCAGTATGCATGACAGAGAATTATTCGAGAAGACCTTTTCCGCGCTGCACGCCTCCCCGGACACACTGACGGAGGTTAGAAAGACCATGCAGAACGAAAAAAAGACGCGCCGTATTCTGGGCAGAGGTGCCGTTGTCGCCATTGCCGCCGCGCTGACGCTGACCATCGCCGTGGCCGGCGGCATCGCGACCCTTATCCGGGCGGATGTATCCCCTGCCGACAAGGTGGACGACACCACGCACCACGCCTTCACGGACGATATCGACGATTCCACGCCGGACTTTGCGGAGGACGGCAAGGGCGGCTATGTCCCCGTGGCCGATATGGAGCGCATCCCCGGTGATGTGGCTACCACGCAGCGGCTGGTGGGTCAATATCTGAGCAAGCTGAACGCGGAAATGACCGTGGAGGGCTGCACCTATAAAATGGGCACATTCCTTGTGGACGACATGGGCAACGGCATCCTGACCTTCTCCGTGGAGAATCCCGACGGCTTCAAGGCCTCCGACGGTCTGAGCAGTGCCGACACATGGCTCGGAAGCGTCAAAGCCCAACTGAACTATGGCCGCTCCGCACCCACCGACCACAACGGGCAGGATCACGGCTATACATTCACCGACGATAAGCTCATTGTGGACGAGGAAAGCAGCACCGACACCTGTTTGCAGGTGATCGACTACTTCATCTGCGGCAAGGGCTATGAAAAGGGCATGAGCTTCTACTTCACCGTGCGCGACAGTGCGTACCGGCCCTACTCCGTCGCTATCCAGCCCCAGAGCCATCTGCCTGTCAAGACCCTGACCGCCGACAACGGCCAGCAGATGTTCATCTCCCCGCTGGGCATGACCATGGTGGATACCCTGTATGGCGACGAGGAAATAAGCACCGATGAGGTGTATATCCACTATCAGGACGGCACGGACTACGCCGTGGAGAGTGACAAAAACAACCTGCTGAACTGGATGGTGGGCTATATCACCGGGAGCGGCAGCGACAATGCCGAGTATTACCGAACAGAGCTGGGCTCCGACCCCGCTGCGGGAACCTATTACAGCTACGCCTTCAACCGTCTGGTGGATGTGGACACCGTGACCTCCGTCTCGATGGAGGGCAGGGTCTACAATCTCGCCACCGACCGAGGTGAAGTGATACAGCAGACCTATCGCCCGTAAAACAGGCGCAAAAGCTGAGAGCGGGTACGGAGTGCCCAACTACTGATTCCATCAGAATGCCATCGTTCCTTTTTCGGGGGCGATGGCATTTTTTTGCACTTTCATGCTCGGATTCGCAAAGGTTTTCATTTCATCGGCGTACACGGTGCTTCCCTCGCCGAACATGCGAAGTCGGCATAAATTGTTGGAAATGCTGTTTTCTATATTAGACAGTTCCTTTTCGTAGTTCATTTCACAATACCTCGCATTCCTGTATTTGGGATGCTTCTCTTATTCTCCCCTCAAATAGGGATTGCGTTTCAGACTTTCGATGACCTCCTCCCGCAGCCACGCTGGCTCCATGATCTCCACATATGACAGATATTGCAATGCCCAGAATTTGATACCGCGTGGCGGCGTGGTCAGTACGGCGGTAAAGGTTTGCTCGTCCCTCTCGAAAACCTGTATGTCCGTGCCGAAGCTGTCAAGCACATCGTCCAGCATGATGCAGTCCCTCCCATATTGTTTTTACTTCAGTACCGGCCACTTAGCCCAATTAGAGCAGGAAGAACTGCAAAATTTCGTACTGCCCCGATTGGAACCGTTTGGAATTTGGCACTTGGCGCTATTGCTGGTCGGCTCCGAAGAATTCCCGGAATTCACCAGATTGCGGCTTCCGATGCTTCGGACTTTTGCTTAGCCCTTGTAGATTCATAAAAAATCGAGTGGTCATAAGTGAAATCCCTTATGACCACTCGATATGGTACGGGTAGTGGGACTCGAACCCACACGCCTTGCGGCACAGGAACCTAAATCCTGCGTGTCAACCAATTCCACCATACCCGCAGATACGGGCGACCGGGCTGTCTGCCGCGGGGGCACTGCCCTCAATTCATTGTAGCACATTTTCCCGCCTGACGCAAGGTGGAAAATCATAAGCAAGGGAGAGGACGGGACATTATCGCATCACGGTTCGGTGGCCGTGTCTTAATTGATACGCCGTAACGGAACAGCATTTCTGCGCCGTAACAATGAACACCCCCGTGTGCATTTTTTGCACACCCCTGTTAACGATACCGTATGCTCAATAATATGGATGTATTTCCAAACAAGTTGACCCCGCTCATCTTCAACATTTCTGTTTCCTGCCAAAGAATCTTCAAAAGCTGCTGGGTCATGCAAGCATAAAAACAACGATGGACAGATATGTC
>CAVDXW010000065.1:0-4932 GCA_963613145.1 Bacteroidaceae bacterium
AACATCGGCCTGATCTCCTATCTGGCGACCTACGCCCGCATCAACGAATACGGCTTCATCGAGGCTCCGTTCCGCGCCGTGGATCACGAGACGGGCTTTGTCTCCAACGAAATCACCTACATGACCGCCGATGTCGAGGATCAGTTCGTGGTCGGACAGGCGGCGGAGCCTGTGGATAAGAACGGCTGCCTCACCAACGAGCGTATTACCTGCCGCCACCGCGACGAGATTGTCGAGGTGCCCCGCAGCGGCGTGGATTATATCGATGTCTCCCCGCGCATGATGGTCTCCATCGCCACGGCAATGATCCCGTTCCTGCCCAATGACGACGCGAACCGCGCACTGATGGGCGCGAACATGCAGCGTCAGGCCGTGCCGCTGCTGCGGCCGGAGGCTCCCATCGTCGGCACGGGCATGGAGCACAAGATATGCCTCGATTCCGCGGTGGTCGTGCTGGCAGAGGGCGACGGCGTTGTCACCAAGGTGGATGCCACCAATGTGTCCGTCAAGTACGACAGCGGCGAGACGAAGGATTATAAGCTCATCAAGTTCCTGCGCTCCAACCACGGCACCTGCATTAACCAGAAGCCCATCGTCTCCGTGGGTGAGCGCGTTCACGGCGGCGACGATCCCACCGTGCTGGCGGACGGCCCTGCCACCGATCAGGGTGAGATCGCCCTCGGCCGCAACATTCTGGTCGGCTTTATGACATGGGAGGGCTATAACTACGAGGATGCCGTTCTGCTCAACGAACGGCTGGTGAGGGAGGATGTCTATACCTCCATCCACATCGAGGAGTATGAGATCGATGCCCGCGATACGAAGCTCGGCCCCGAGGAGATCACCCGCGACATCTCGAATGTCGGCGAGGATGCGCTGAAGGATCTGGACGAGCGCGGCATCGTCCGCGTCGGTGCGGAGGTTCACGCCGGCGACATTCTGGTGGGCAAGGTCACACCCAAGGGCGAGACGGATCTGACCGCCGAGGAACGCCTGTTGCGCGCCATCTTCGGAGAAAAGGCGCGTGAGGTGCGCGATACCTCCCTCAAGGTCCCCCATGGCGAGAGCGGCATCGTGGTCGATGCCAAGGTGTTCACCCGCGAGAACGGCGACGAGCTGGGGCCGGGCGTGAACGAGGTCGTTCGCGTCTATATTGCCCAACGCCGCAAGATACAGGTGGGCGACAAGATGGCAGGCCGCCACGGAAACAAGGGCGTTGTCTCCCGTGTCCTGCCGCAGGAGGATATGCCCTTCCTGCCCGATGGTACGCCGCTGGACATCGTGCTCAACCCGCTGGGCGTGCCCAGCCGTATGAATATCGGTCAGGTGCTGGAGGTGCATCTGGGCTACGCGGCCAAGGCTCTCGGCTGGAAGGTCGCCACCCCCATTTTCGACGGGGCTACCGACAAGGACATTGCCGAGGCTCTCGATCTGGCCGGCCTTGACCCCGAGGGAAAGAGCTGGCTGTATGACGGTCGCACCGGTGAACGGTTCGACAACAAGGTCACGGTCGGCTATGTCTACTTCCTCAAGCTGCATCACCTCGTGGACGATAAGATCCACGCCCGCTCCACGGGCCCCTACTCCCTCGTCACCCAGCAGCCTCTGGGCGGCAAGGCACAGTTCGGCGGCCAGCGTTTCGGCGAGATGGAGGTTTGGGCACTGGAGGCCTACGGCGCGAGCTATACCTTGCAGGAGATACTCACCGTCAAGTCCGACGATGTGACGGGTCGTGTCCGCACCTATGAATCCATCGTCAAGGGACACAATGTTCCCACCCCCGGCGTGCCGGAGTCGTTCAAGGTGCTGGTCAAGGAGCTGCAATCCCTCTGCCTCGATATTCAGGTGCTGGATGCCGACGGCAACCAGATCGAGCTGAAGGAGGACGAGGACGCGCTGGACACCTTCAATCTGGCGCGTATGGACGCAGATAACGAGCATGAGAACCGCTACGCCGATGAGGAGGAGCTGGCGGATGCGGGCTTCGACTATGTTGCCGATGAGGAAGTAGACGCTTCCTTCGACGACGACATGGACGACGAGTTTTAAGGAAAGGGAGGAGCTGAATTATGAGTTACGCAACCTTTGACGCCATCAAGATCGGCATCGCTTCTCCGGAAATGATCCGCGAGTGGTCGTACGGCGAGGTGAAAAAGCCGGAGACCATCAACTACCGCACCCTGAAGCCGGAGCGCGACGGCCTGTTCTGTGAGCGCATTTTCGGGCCCACGAAGGACTGGGAGTGTCACTGCGGCAAGTATAAGAAGATACGCTACAAGGGAAAGATCTGCGACCGCTGCGGCGTGGAGGTCACCCGTGCCAAGGTGCGCCGCGAGCGCATGGGGCACATCGAGCTGGCCACCCCCGTCAGCCACATCTGGTACTTCAAGGGCATCCCTTCCCGCATGGGTCTGCTGCTGGACATCAGTCCCCGTATACTGGAAAAGGTGCTCTACTTCGCCGCCTATATCGTCACCGACCCCGGTGAGACTCCGCTGGCGAAAAATCAGATACTCTCCGAGAAGGAATACCGCGACATGCGGGAGAAATATGAGGACGACTTCTGCGCCGGTATGGGTGCGGAGGCGGTGCAGGAGCTTCTGCGTCAGATCGATCTGGAGCAGCTGAGCGAGCAGCTCCACACCGAGCTGAAGACCACCTCCGGACAGAAGAAGGCGCGTATCGTCAAGCGGCTGGAGGTCGTGGATGCCTTCCGTCTCAGCGGCAACAAGCCGGAGTGGATGGTTATCGAGGTGCTGCCTGTTATCCCGCCCGAAATTCGCCCCATGGTGCAGCTGGACGGCGGCCGCTTTGCCACCTCCGACCTGAACGACCTCTACCGCCGTGTCATCAACCGCAACAACCGTCTGCGCCGCCTGATGGAGCTGAAGGCTCCCGACATCATCGTCCGCAACGAGAAGCGTATGCTGCAGGAGGCGGTGGACGCCCTCATCGACAACGGCCGCCGCGGTCGTCCCGTCACCGGCGCAAACAACCGTGCGCTCAAGTCTCTGAGCGATATGCTCAAGGGCAAGCAGGGACGCTTCCGCCAGAACCTGCTGGGCAAGCGCGTGGACTACTCCGGCCGCTCCGTTATCGTGGTCGGCCCCGAGCTGAAGATATACCAGTGCGGTGTGCCCAAGGAGATGGCGGTGGAGCTGTTCCGCCCGTTCATCATGAAGAAGCTGGTGGAGGACGGCTCTGCCAACAACATCAAGTCCGCCAAGAAGATGGTGGATAAGGGACGCACCGAGGTGTGGGACGCGCTGGACGAGATCATCAAGGATCATCCCGTCATGCTCAACCGCGCACCTACGCTGCACCGTCTCGGCATTCAGGCGTTCGAGCCTGTGCTGGTGGAGGGGCGCGCACTCAAGCTGCACCCCCTGAACTGCACGGCGTTCAACGCCGACTTCGACGGCGACCAGATGGCCATCCATGTTCCCCTGTCCGCCGAGGCGCAGGCCGAGGCGCGTCTGCTGATGCTGTCAGCCAACAACCTGCTGCGTCCGCAGGACGGCGGCCCCGTCACCGTGCCCACGCAGGACATGGTGCTTGGCTCCTACTACCTGACCTTCGAGCGGTTTGAAAACGGTCTGAGCCAGATGACCAACGACGAATACTGGCCGGAGGGCATCAGCTTCGCACTGGCTGGCAAGACCTACGATGAGCTGACCGATGCGGAGAAGGCCAACACACATTTGAATATCTACCGCGATGAGGACGAGGCTCTCATGGCCTACAATGAGCATATCATCGGCATTCACCAGCCCATCCGGGTGCGTGTGACGAAGGAGCTGAACGGCGAGAAGGTCACGCATGTCGTGCGCGCCACCGCCGGACGCATCATATTCAACCGCAACATTCCCCAGGATCTGGGCTTCGTAAAGCGGTACAATGAGGACGGCACGCCCACCGACAGCTTCTTTGACTACGAGATCACCGAGACATGCGGCAAGAAGCTGCTGGGCAAGATTGTGGACAAGACCATCAAGCAGTACGGCTTCACCATCGCCGCCGAGGTACTGGACAACATCAAGTCCACCGGCTACAGGTACTCCACCCGTGGCTCCATCACCATCTCCATTGCGGACATGACCGTGCCCAAGGCGAAGTACGAGCTGATCAGTGAGACGGAAAAGCGCGTGGTGGAGATCGAGGAGCAGTACAACATGGGCTTCATCACCGATGAGGAGCGGTACAAGCTGGTGGTGCGCGAGTGGGAGAAGACCACTGCCGATGTCACCGATGCCCTCACCGCGAACATGAATAAGTACAACCCCATCTTTATGATGGCCGATTCCGGTGCCCGAGGCTCCATGAAGCAGATCCGTCAGCTCACAGGTATGCGTGGCCTGATGGCCAACACCGCCGGTAAGACCATTGAGATACCCATCAAGGCCAACTTCCGCGAGGGTCTGTCCGTGCTGGAATACTTCACCTCCAGCCGTGGTGCGCGTAAGGGCTTGGCAGATACGGCTCTGCGTACCGCCGACTCCGGCTACCTGACCCGCCGCATGGTCGATGTGTGTCAGGATGTCATCATCCGCGAGGCCGACTGCGGCGTGGAAAAGGGCATCGTGGTGTCCGAGATCAGCGAAGGCGGCCAGATTATCGAGAAGTTCTCCGAGCGTGTTAAGGGTCGCTTCCCCGTCCGTGACATTCTGAAGCCCGGCACCGACGAGGTGCTGATCGCCAAGGATCACATGATGACAGAGGACGATGCCGCCCTGCTGGAGTCCTTCGATATTCACTCCGCCGAGATACGCACCGTGCTCACCTGCCGCGCCCACAGCGGTATCTGCGCGAGATGCTACGGCATGAACCTTGCCACCAGCCGTCCCGTCGGCCCCGGCGAGGCAGTCGGCATCATCGCCGCGCAGTCCATCGGCGAGCCCGGTACGCAGCTGACGATGCGTACCTTCCACACCG
>CAVDXW010000066.1:0-4828 GCA_963613145.1 Bacteroidaceae bacterium
CCTCGATGTAGTACTTCACGCCGGAAGCAGCGATCTTCTCAGCGGACTCCATCTTGACGTCGTTCTGCATAGCGGCGGGCATGTACACGTCAACATCCTTGACGCCCCAGCACTTCTCGCCGGCGACGAACTCGCAGCCGAACTTGTCGGCATAAGGCTTGCAGTGCATGGGATCCTTGGCGCGCATCTCAAGGATGTAGTTCAGCTTCTCGTCGGTGATAACACCATCGGGATCGTGGACATAACCGTCGGGACCTGCGAAATAGGTGACCTTTGCGCCGAGCTGAGCAGCCTTCTTCATGATGCCCCAGCCCACATTGCCGTAGCCGGAGATGGCGATACGCTTGCCCTCGATGGTATCGTTCTCGTGCTTCAGCACTTCCTGCAGGTAGTACATGGCACCGTAGCCGGTAGCCTCGGGACGGATCAGGGAACCACCGTAGCTCAGACCCTTGCCGGTCAGAACGCCGTTCTCCCAAACGCCCTTCAGACGGCGATACTGACCGTACAGGTAGCCGATCTCGCGGCCGCCCACGCCCATGTCACCGGCGGGGACATCGATGTCCGGCCCGATGTAGCGATACAGCGCGGTCATAAAGCTCTGGCAGAAACGCATGACCTCGGCGTCGGACTTGCCGGCGGGATCGAAGTCGGAACCGCCCTTGGCACCGCCGATGGGCAGTCCGGTCAGGCTGTTCTTGAAGGTCTGCTCAAAGCCGAGGAATTTGATGATGCCTTCGTACACATTCTTCTGGAAGCGCAGGCCACCCTTGTAGGGGCCGATCGCACCGTTGAACTGGCAACGCCAGCCGCGGTTGGTGTGCCACTGACCATTGTCGTCGCACCACACCACGCGGAAGGTGAACATGCGCTCGGGCTCGACCATACGACCCAGCAGATCGACCTTCTCATACTCGGGGTGTTTTTCGATCACAGGCTCCAGAGAGGACAGGACTTCCTCAACAGTCTGGACGAACTCAGGCTCATTGCCGTGCTTGGTCTTTACGCTCTCAAGCACGCTTGCCAGATAAGCATTCATATTAAATTCCTCCTAAAATAAGTTCCGCATGGTACAAGATGTGCGTTACGCAGACTACCCATACCCTGCCAATGCTGATAATAACACCATTTTACCGATTTCTCAAGGGGGTTTCGGATAATTCCGCTTGATAAAAGTGTAAAACTTTTCTGTCGCTTTTTGTGCAATTTGGCGAATCACATTTCCCTTTCCGCTATACAGAATTTCCACACTTTCTTTCGGTTTTTCGTAAGAACAGAAGCACTTTCACACTTTACCCCTGCGCACACTTTCCTGCGCGAAACCGTCTCCCGCTCAGAACGCGATCTCCTATCGAGCTGCGCTTTGCTGTTCCGAATATTTTTTGCTTTTTCGGCCTGATGGTCTGTTGATGTTCGTCTTTTTTGTTCTTTTTCATTCCGAAAATCTCCGTTTCGACATGCTGTTATAACGGCTCAAAAGCTCCCGATGGGCACACTGCCGTCGTCCGTTCCCTTGCGTATGGCGCGTATCCGGATGTAATAGCCCCTGCCGCCGCCCATATCCACATAAACCCTGTCCCCGGCCTTTTTGCCCATGACGGCGCGTCCCACGGGGGATTCCTTGCTGATCCAGCCCTTGAGCGCGTCCTGCCGCAGCGTGGTCACGAGGAGTATCTCGCGGCTCTTCCCCAGATTCTCCATGAATATCTCCACCGTGTCGTACAGTCCCGCCGTCTCGTTGTCGGACTTGTCCTCGATAACCTTGGCAGTCCTGATCATCCGCTGTAAGTAGCGTATGCGGGCATCGTTGCGGTTTTTTTCCTGCTTGGCGCACTTGTATTCAAAGTTTTCGCTCAAATCGCCGAAGGCGCGGGCGGTCTGCACCTCCTCAATCAGCTTGGGGCGCAGCACCTGCACACGGTGGTCTATCTCCTCCTGCATCTTTTGCAGGTCGGCGCGTGTCAGCTCGTCATACATAATCGTTTCCTCCTCGTCTCTTTTACAGTATCTCCGCCAGCCGCTCCAGCGCGGCGGGCAGGCGTTCCGTGTCGATGCCGGTATAATTGACCACCAGCACATGCTCCGGCGCATCCTTCGTGTTCTGGTAGTAATCCGAGAGCATGGCCAGCCGTATGCCCCGTGCCTCCGCCTCGCGGCGCAGCACGGCGTCCGGCGGCGCACCGTCCAGCCGCAGCAGAAAGTGCAGCCCCGCGTCCTCCTCCGTGATGACAGCACGGTGGGACAGCGGACTCTGCCGCACGGCGGCAATCACCGCGTCCCGCTTCTGACGGTAGTGCTTGCGCATACGGCTCAGATGCTTTTCGTAGCAGCCGTCCGACAGGAACCGCGCCAGCGTGTACTGCTCAAACGCCGACACGGTGCAGGAAAAGTAGCCCAGCTTCTCCCGAAAATCCGCCAGCAGCGGACGCGGCAGCACCATGAAGCTGATACGGATGGAGGGCGCAATGGTCTTGGAAAAGGTGTTCAGATACACCACCTGCTCCCCGCCGTCAACGGAGAACAGCGTGGGGATAGGGCGTCCCACAAAGCGGAACTCGCTGTCGTAGTCGTCCTCCAATATGACGCGGCGCGGCTGCTCCTGCGCCCAGCGCAGCAGCTCCTGCCGCCGCGTGATGGGCATGACAAGCCCCGTGGGATAGTGGTGGCTGGGCGAGATGTGTACCACATCCGCGCCGCTGCATCGCAGCTCCCGCGCCGACAGTCCGCCGCTGTCAAGCGGTATGGCGGCTACTCCCGCGCCGCAGCTGCGGTAGATGCGGGCGATTTTGCCATAGCCCGGATCCTCCACGCCGTAGAGCCGTTCTCTGCCGAGCAGCTGAACCAGCAGGCTGTACAGCACCTCCGTGCCCGCGCCCACAACAATCTGCTCCGCGCTCGTCTCCATGCCGCGAAACTGCCGCAGGTGGGCGGCAATGGCGCGGCGCAGTGCCCACGCGCCCTGCGGCGGCGTGGGACGGAGCAGTCCCGTGCCGCGCTCCAGTATGGTCTGGCGCATGAGGCGCGCCCACACGGTGAACGGAAAGTCCTCCGCCGCGATGGAGTTGGTCACGAGGTCTAAAAACCATGTTTTCTCCGCAGGCTCGGGCGACTCCTCCTGCATTGCTGCCGTCGAGGTGTCGGCGGGCGGCAGGACGGAGCTGACGAAGTAGCCCTTTTTCTCCACGCCCGACAGATACCCCTCCGCCATGAGCTGCTCATAGGCGTTCTTCACCGTGATAACGCTGACCTCCAGATGCGCCGCCAACGCCCGTTTGCTGGGCAGCTTCTCCCCTGCCGTCAGCCGGCCGGAGAGAATGTCCTCCTTCACGCAGCGGTAGAGCTGCTCGTACAGGCTGACGCCCGCTCGCTTGTCCAGCGTATAAGTAAGCACCGCTTCGCCTCCTATCTGGTATTAACAAGTAAAATCAAAATGGTTATTTTAATCATACCAGTTTATACTATAATACGATGCAGAAGGAAACGCAAGGGGAAATTTTCCCGCAGGCGATAGAGGGAGGCATAGTCATGTCCGACAGGAAAATCAGAACGATGGTGACAGGTGCTGTGCTGGCGGCGTTATCGTGTGTGGCCACCATGGTGGTGCAGATACCCTCGCCGATGAACGGCTATGTGAATCTCGGCGACTGCTTCGTGCTGCTGAGCGGCTGGCTGCTGGGCGCATGGTGGGGTGCCGCCGCGGGCGGCATCGGCTCCATGCTCGCCGATGTACTGTTGGGCTACGGGCTGTATGCCCCCGGTACGCTCGTCATCAAGGGCGTGATGGCTCTGACCGCCGCGCTGCTCTTTAAGGCGTTCGGCAGGAGCACCGCTGGCGCGGTGGTCAGCGGAATCGCGGCGGAGGTGGTCATGGTCGCGGGCTACTTCGGCTATGCTGCCGTGCTGCTGGGCAATGGCCTCGGTGCCGCCGCGAGCATACCCGGCAATCTGGTGCAGGGCGCGGTGGGGCTGACGGCAGGGCTGCTGCTGCTGCACGTGGCGCGGCGCACCCATCTTGAAGAAAAGGTCAGTATGTGATATACTTATGGCGAGCGGTATCCGCTCGCCATACAGCTTTTGAAATTTAAGAACGAACGAGGTGTGTATCATGGCAGGTATCGTGCATGATGTGGAGAATAAGGATCTGCTGAACGAGGTGCGGCAGCAGTCCGCCGCCGCCGCCCGCGAGCTGGCGGCGGCCGCCCGTCTCCATCGGGGGCAGATCGTGGTGGTGGGGTGCAGCACCAGCGAGGTCGTGGGCAAAAAGGTCGGCAGCTGGTCCACGCCGGAGGTGGCTGATGCCATCTTTGCGGGGCTGCACAGCGTGTTCGCCCCCATGGGCGTGTACATTGCCGCGCAGTGCTGCGAGCACCTGAACCGCGCCATCATCGTGGAGCACGAGGCCGTGCCCACGCTGGACATCGTGAATGTCGTGCCCCAGCCGAAGGCGGGCAGCTCATTTGCCACCGCCGCCTACAAAGCCTTCCTCCACCCCGTCGCGGTCGAGGAGATCAGAGCCGACGCAGGGCTGGACATCGGCGGTACGCTGATCGGTATGCACTTAAAGAGGGTCGCCGTGCCCGTGCGCCTGGCGCAGAACCACATCGGTGAGGCCATCCTGCTGGCCGCCCGCACCCGCCCCAAATTCATCGGCGGTGAGCGAGCCATCTATGACGAGAGCCTGAAGGACGGCTATCCGGCGTTCTGAGCAGTTACTGTTGCGAAAGTAAGTAAGTACTGATCCGGCGAAGATTGAAAAAAGGGCGTCTTGAGAGGTACTCAAAACGCCCTAAATGGGACAACGCAGAATGGCATTTGATGTGCCGACCCG
>CAVDXW010000067.1:0-4650 GCA_963613145.1 Bacteroidaceae bacterium
GGACATGGCAGGCTTTGTCAATTAAAGTCGCCTTGCTCCGCACAATAGCAGCAAAAAAGACCGCCGAGGCGGTCTTTTTTTGTGTTCGGGCGGGGCGTTTGCTCCACCCCAAGATTATTTACCCCGCCAGCAGTTTTTCCAGCCGCTCGCGGATGAGGTGCAGCAGCGTCTCGTTGTCGGGCTTGTCGGTGTACTCGGACGGGTCGCAGAGCATGGTCAGATCCTCCGTGAAGTGCCCGTCCTCGAATACCTCCAGCCCCGCTTTTTCCAGACAGTCGGCGAAGTGCATCAGCGCGGGCAAATTATCCAGCTCGCCGCGCTTGCGCAGTGCGCCCGCCCATGCAAACATAGTGGCAAGGGGGTTGGTGGAGACCTTCTCCCCCTTGCGCCAGCGGTAGAAGTGGTCGGTGACGGTGCCGTGCGCCGCCTCGTACTCGAAGCAGCCGTCCGGCGACACCAGCACGCTGGTCATCATGGGCAGCGAGCCGGAGGCGGCGGCGATCAGGTCGCTCATCACATCGCCGTCATAGTTCTTGCACGCCCACACCATGCCGCCCTTACTGCGGACGACCTTGGCGGCGATGTCATCGATCAGGCCGTAGCGATAGTGCAGCCCCGCCGCTTCAAAGGCAGCCCTGTACTCCTCGTCATAGACCTTCTGAAACAGCAGCTTGAAGGTCTGGTCGTAGTCCTTGGAGATGGTGTCCTTGACGCCGAACCACACATCCTGCTTCACGGACAGGGCATAGCCGAAGCAGCAGCGGGCGAAGGAGAGGATGGACTTATCCCGGTTGTGCATGGCCTGTAGCACGCCGGGCGCATCGAAGTCGTACACCGTCTGACGGCTCAGCTCCCTGCCGCTTTCATCGGTGAACACCAGCTCCGCTTTCCCGGCGCAGGGTACGCGGTATTCCACCGCCTTGTACAGATCGCCGTAGGCGTGGCGGGCGATGGTCACGGGCTTTTCCCAGCACCCCACCACGGGCTTAACGCGCTTGAGCAGGATGGGGGCGCGGAACACCGTGCCGTCCAACGCCGCCCGAATGGTGGCATTGGGGGACTTCCAGAGCTGCTTCAGCCCATATTCCTCCTGCCGCTGGAGGTTGGGTGTGATGGTGGCGCACTTCACGCCCACGCGCAGACGCTTGATGGCCTCCGCTGCCTGCGCGGTCACGGCATCCTCCGTCTCGTCCCGATGGGGGAGGGAGAGGTCGTAATATTCCGTGTTCAGCTCCACAAAGGGGCGGATCAGCTCGTCCTTTATCATGCCCCACAGGACATGGGTCATCTCGTCGCCGTCCAGCTCGGCGATGGGGTTCGGCATTTTTATCTTATCCATGGTTTTCCTCACTTTTCGCCGCGTAATGGTTGATAAGGCAGCCTCGCAGCAGCAGCTCGCGCTCCTCTGCGTTGGTGTTTTTCAGGTACAGGGTGACGGGCTTCTTTTCCCCGCCGTGCAGCAGCACCGCAGGGAATTCCTCGTCGCCCCGCGCCACTCTCCCGCGCACATCGGGGAGGTAGATGAAGTCCCCGTTCTCGCCGTCAAAGCTCTCGCCCGCCGCCAGCGTAAAGGGCAGCAGTCCCCAGTTGACGCAGTTGGAGCGGTAACGCTTCGTGGCGAACTCGCGGCAGATGTTGGCACTGCCGCCCAGTACCCGCTGGCAGCTGGCCGCCTGCTCGCGGGCGGAGCCGTCGCCGGGCTTGTTGGCGAAGATGACCGAACCGATGTGCAGCGCGGCCTGCGCCGTGGCCTTGTCCACGCCGAGGGCATCCAGAACAGCCGACAGCTCTGCGGGGAAATCTCCCGTCCTGCGAGCCTCCTCCAACGCCGCCGTTGCCTTGGCGCGGGGCACATAGCCCGCGTCCCGCCGCGAGAGGGTGAACTCCGCCAGCTTGAGCGGATTGGAGCGGTAGGAGGAGGTTTCGCCGGAGGGGATCAGCTCATCCGTGGTCGTCACCTCGTCCCGCAGGACGGAGCACACGCGCAGCAGCAGATTTTCGGACAGCGCGGGTATCTCCGGCCATTCGGCAATGTTGGGGCCGTATTGCAGCGGCGCGTCCGGCTGCGGCCTTCCGAAGCCGCGATACACCCGCCTGTCGTACACGGAGGTGTCGAACCGGCGGTTTTTCTCCGCTGTCTCGTCGTATTCCACATCGGCCGCAGAGGTCAGCACGCCGTGATTCCGCGCTGTGGCGGCAATCGAACGGGCATCCATGAGAATGACCCCTGCCAGCTGCCCGTCGCCGGGCTTGGAGCCCTCGCGGTTGGGAAAGTTTCGCGTGGTGTGGCGGAGGGAGAGCGTGTCGTTGGCGGGCACATCGCCCGCGCCGAAGCACGGGCCGCAGAAGCACGGCTTGCACACCGCGCCGGCGCGCAGCAGGCGAGAGGTCACGCCGTTTTCCACCAGCTCCAGCTCCACGGGCACGGAGGGCGGATAGACGGAAAAATCAAAGCCTCCGCTGCCCACATCACAGCCGTCCAGTATATTAGCCGCCGCCGCGATATTGTCGTACAGGCCGCCGGCGCATCCGGCGATAACGCCCTGCTGCACGCGCAGCCTGCCGTCCTTTACCTTGTCGGTCAGGTGCAGCTGCACCTTGCCGCCGAACTGCTCGGCGGCGCGTTTTTCCACCTCGCGCAGGATGTCGGCGGGGTGGTCGATCAGCTCGCGCAGCGTCACCGCCTCGGAGGGGTGGAACGGCAGCGCGGCCATCGGCTCAACGGCGGAGAGATCCAGCTCTATCAGCGCGTCGTAGTACGCGCCGCTCTGCGGGTGCAGCGGCCGATAGTCCGCCGCCCGCCCGTGCAGCGTCAGATACTCCCGCACGGCCTCATCCGTCTCCCATACGGAGGTCAGACACGCCGTTTCGGTTGTCATCACATCAATGCCGATGCGGTAATCCATGCTGAGCCCGCCGATGCCCTCGCCCACGAACTCCAGCACCTTGTTTTTCGCGAAGCCGTTTTTATACACCGCGCCGCACAGCGCAAGCGCGACATCGTGCGGCCCCACGCCGTGGCGCGGTGCACCCGTGACATGCACGAGGACGATCTGAGGCATGGCGAGGTCGTATGTGTTGCGCAGGAGCTGCTTGACGATCTCGCCGCCGCCCTCGCCGATGCCGAGCGTGCCCAGTGCGCCGTAGCGCGTGTGGCTGTCGGAGCCGAGCACCATTTTCCCGCAGCCCGCCAGCATTTCACGGGCGTACTGGTGGATGACCGCTTGGTTGGCGGGCACATAGTCGCCGCCGTACTTTATCGCGGCGGACAGGCCGAAGGCGTGGTCGTCGGCATTGATGGTGCCGCCCACGGCGCACAGGCTGTTGTGGCAGTTGGTCAGCACATAGGGCACGGGGAATTCCCGCAGTCCGCTGGCCTTGGCGGTCTGTATGACCCCGACATAGGTGATGTCGTGGGAGATGAGACTGTCGAAGGTCAGGTGGAGCAGGCCGTCCTCCCCGCCGCAGTCGTGGCGGCGCAGGATGGCCTCCGCCATAGTGCCTCCGCGCTTTGCGCCGGAGGGCGCGGGGCGGACGCAGCCGTCCTCCCACACGACGGGGGAGTTGTAAAGCTTGAGCATATTAGCACCCCTTTCGGGAAATCGTTGGCGGAGCGGAACGCCCCGCAGGTAATAATGTAGTAGTATAGCACGGCTGCGCGAAAATGCAAGAGGGAAAATAGCAAAATTGCAAGTCAATGCAAAATAATTTGCAAAAGCTTTAACAATATCACGATTTTGCACGGTCTTAGCGAAATATTTTGAAATTTAGAAATTTGCTACTTGCAAAAATGCAAACGCGGTCGTATAATCGTCCCATGAGACAAAGCAGCCGTCCGGCGGCGAAAGGAGAAAGCAATACCATGAATGAAAAGGACACTACGATGCTCAGGCAATATACCGGCCCTCTCAGCCGCAGCATCCGCGAGCAGTACGCCATCGACGCGGAGCACTATCGCGGCGACATCAAGCTCGGTCTGCGCAACAGCGACGGCACGGGTGTGCTGGTCGGCGTATCGAAGGTCGGCAGCGTGCAGGGCTATCTGATGCAGGACGGGCAGCGTGTCCCCGCGCCGGGCAGACTGTACTACCGCGGCATCGAGCTGACCGACATCGTGGAGGCACACCGCAGGGCGGGCACCTTCGGGTTTGAGGAGGTGGCCTATCTGCTGCTGATGGGCTATCTGCCCTCCAGGGACGAGCTGGCGTATTTCGATAAGATCATGAATCAGGCGCGCAAGCTGCCGGAGGGCTTCACCGAGGGCATGATCATGCGACACCCCAGCCAAAGCATCATGAACGAGCTGGCGCGCAGTGTGCTGAGCCTGTACTCCTACGACTCCGACCCCGACAACACCTCCATCGAGAATATGCTCCTGCAATCGGTGAAGCTCATCGGCTACTTCCCCTCCATTGTGGCGAATGCCTACGCAGTGCAGCGGCACTACTTCCACGGCGATTCCCTGCACATCCACTTCCCCGTGCCGGAGCTGTCCACGGCGGAGAACTTCCTGCGCATGATGCGCCCCGACAAGAGCTACACCGACGAGGAGGCGCACCTGCTGGACATGATGCTCATGGTACATGCGGAGCACGGCGGCGGCAACAACTCCACCTTCGTCTGCCGCGCCATGTCCTCCAGCGGCACGGA
>CAVDXW010000068.1:0-4576 GCA_963613145.1 Bacteroidaceae bacterium
GTGTCCGCGCCGATGTTGTGCAGCTCCTCCATGGCGATGGAGGCCGACGGCCCGCCGATACCCGTGGAGCAGACGGACACCCTCTCGCCCAGCAGCGTACCGGTGTAGACGACATACTCGCGGTTCTGCGCCACAAAATGCGCATCATCGAACAGTGCGGCGATCTTTTCGCACCGTCCGGGATCACCGGGCAGGATCACATAGCGACCCACATCTCCGCGCACACAGTGGATATGATATTGATGCTCCAGCTTCCGCATGACAGCTACCCTCCTATGTATAACAGCGTTTTTCCGTAAATTACATTTACGCCATCATACCACGCTTGTGCGGAAAAAGCAACGCTGCCCGAGGCAAAAGCCAAAAAGTGTCGGGGCTATAAACAACGCTTCGGCAAAAACTAATTACGGCACGGCATATGTCCGCGCAGATGCGTGTATTTTTGCACGAACGATGCCGTGACATACGCGAAAAGGAGGGTTTCCCATGACAGATCGTCTGATGACGCTTGCCGCCGCGCTGCTGCTGGCGGTAACGCTGTCCGCCTGCGGCGAAACGGACAGCGTTACCACCGCCCCCGACACGACGCCCAACGGCAGCATCACCGCCCAGCCCGACACCAACGGCAGTGACACGGATGCCGGCACCGGCAGCAGCGCAGCCCGTTCCCGCGACCGTGCGCTTGCCGCGTCTCTCAGCCAGCTTATTCTCAACCGTCTGCCCGAATAGAGGTGGGAAGCAAAGCAGGAGCCATGCCGTCCGCATGGTTCCTGCTTTTTCAAAGGTGCCTTGCAGAGAGCGGTATCCTCACCCCGCCGTGTTCTCGCTCGCCGCCAGCAGTGTATCCGATAGGCGGGCGTATTCCTGCAAACCCAGCGTCTCGCCGCGCACCGTGGGTGGCAGACCGCAGGCGGCGACGATGGCCGCAAGCTGCTCCTTGGGGAGCTGCCAGCCTGTTTGCAGGCTGTTGACCAGCGTCTTGCGCCGCAGGGCAAAGCCTGCGCGCACCGTGCGCCAGAACGCCTCCTCACTGCGCACACGCACGGGCGGTGCGCTCCGCGTCACGCAGCGCACCACGGCGGAGGTGACCTTGGGCGGCGGCAGGAAGCAGGTATTGGGGACGGTGAACAGCAGCTCCGGCTCCGTATAATACTGCATCAGCAGGGTAAACGCCCCGTAGTCCGCCGTGCCCGGCTTGGCGCAGATGCGCTGCGCGACCTCGTTTTGTATCAGCACCGTAAGCTGTCGGAAGCAGTCCGCCCGCACACACGCCGTCAGAAACGGCGTGGTGATGTTGTACGGCAGGTTGGCGCACAGCACGGGGACAAGCCCCTCAAAGTGCTCCGCCGTTACCGCCGCGAGATCGAGCTTCATTACATCTCCCTCGATCAGCGTGAAATTGCCGCAGCCCTCCATCGTTTCCGCCAGCACGGGCGGCAGACGCTTGTCCAGCTCCACGGACACGACTTTTTTCGCCCGATGCGCAAGCTGTACCGTCAGCGCACCGATGCCGGGGCCGACCTCCAGCACGCCGCAGTCGGGAAGGCAGCCCGCATCGGCAATATCCTCCGCCACCTCGCCGCGAATAAGAAAATTCTGTCCCAGTGCCTTGGCGAAGCGGAAGCCGTGCCGCGCCAGCAGGGACTGTATATCGTTACGGTCACAAAGATCCATCCTGCTTCTCCTTTACCGTGCATTATCTTCATTGTATCATCTTTTTCCCTGCCGCGCAACGAAAAATCGCGGGAAATCGTGTGTTTTTCCACTGCGCATCCCTAAAACTTGACAAAAGCGGCAGATAGTGCTATACTTCACAGGAATTGCTAATCGGTAACAAAAGTTACAAATTGTATCAATTCTATGGCCGCGCTCGGTTTGAACACACCGCCGCACGGCTATACTGTGAGGTACTATGGAACAGACACAAGCCATACAACCCAAGCGGTTGCAGCCGCAGAAGCCGCACCGCCGCATCACACCCGTGACCGTCTGTCAGACGATACACGATGCGCCCTACATCGCGACCCGCGCCCTGCTCTGCGGCGTAACGGCGGTGGGACGGTGCGTAGCGTGGACATGGGATGCCGTGGTCACGGACGCAAGGCAGTCGTGGCAGAGGTTCTGCCGCGGGCGGCTGGTGACGCGCTGCCGCGATACGCTGCACTCTCCGGCACTGAGGGAGGTACGGGACATTATGCGCGACCATGCGTTTTTCCGCATCGTCACTATGCTCGCGCTCACGGGCGCGATCTTCACCGCAGCGATAACGCTCGAGCCGGTGCGCACCATGGATGCCATCTGCATCGTGGTGGACGGCGACGGCCCGCATGTACTCGACGAGAACAGCGACGAGCGCACCTACGACGACCTGCTGCTGCGCCGCGGTCTGGGCGACAACTCCATGCAGCTCCTTCTGGAGCCGGGACGCACCGTCACCGTGGAGCACGGCGGCCAAACGACCACCTATACCACGCAGGCGGAGCGGCTTGCCGCCTTCCTCAGCCGCAACGGTATCAAGCTCGGCGAGGACGAGATGGTGGAGCTGAATGTCACGGGCGAGGAACCCTCCATCCGTATCAGCCACACCCTCACCTATCAGCACTATGTGACGGTGGAGACGGAGTACAAGGTCATCCGCAGTCCCGACCCCCTGATGGACAAGGGTACGGAGGAGATCATCCGCAAGGGCATCACCGGTCAGATCGTGGAGACCTATGAGGACACGGTGGTGGGCGGTGAGGTCATCTCTACCCGCTACATCGGCGCAAGCCACGACACCTCCCACGCGGAGCTGGTGCTCTACGGCACCCGCGTGTACGAGGTCGAGGAGGGTGACACCATCGAAAAGGACTTCCCCGATGAGGACGGCGAGGGCGGCTATCTGCTCTTCGCCTCCGGCGACACCATGACCTACAGCAGGGTGATGACCTGCTCCTCCACCGCCTATTACAGCGGCGGAGATGGCGGCGCGGCGTGGACGACGGCGGTGGGTGCCGCCGTGGGCGTGGGCACCGTGGCGGTGGATCCCACCGTCATCCCCTACTACACAAAGATGTTCATCCAGACGACCAACGGTTACCGCGTGTACGGCATGGGCACGGCACTCGACTGCGGCGGAGCCGTCAAGGGCAACATCGTTGACCTCTGGTTCCCCACCAAGGCCGACTGCTACTCGTGGGGTCGGCGCAATGTCACCGTGTATATTCTGGACAAGAAATCGTCATAACCAAAGAACGGGGCGTTCCGGCCTTCAGCCGGAACGCCCCGTTCTTATTTTGGGAAGGTAAATCGGTTCGCCGCCGGCACCCGTGCGTCAATAGCTCTCCTCCACCATTTGCAGTATCTCCGGCTTCAGCGAGAGCATACGGCAGATGTTCAGCGCGTCACGCGGACAGTCGGACTTCCCCTCCACACGATAGAGCCCGTAATTCATGTGCCGTGCGATGACCGTCACGCCGTCCTCGCTCGTGACCGCCAGCTCGCGGCGTATCGCCTCCGGGTCGATGTCGCGCAGACCGATGATCTGATAGTGCATGTGCGCGTACTCCGCCACCTTGTCGTAGTGCGTGGTCAGCAGCGACAGCGCGTCCACCCCGTTGAGGTACCGCGTGACTGCCTGCACGATGACCGCGCCCTCGTCGGGGTTCGTGCCGCGGGCGAACTCGTCCAGCAAAAACAGCGAGTAGCCCTGCTCCACCTCGTCCAGAGCCTTCTGAAACTGGACGATCTCCGAGCCGAAGCCGCTCAGTCCCGATTGGATGGATTGCAGATCGTCAAACAGCATCCTCACGCTGTGGAACAGCGGCATTTTCGCGCTTTTGGCGCAGACCAGAAAGCCCGCCTGCAACAGCAGGACATTGAGAGCCACGGTCTTCATCGCCACGGATTTGCCGCCCATGTTCGCGCCCGTGATCACGGTGGCTCCCGGTGTCAGGCGGATGGACACGGGCACGAAGCGGCGATTCTGCTCGGCGAGCAGGTCGCACAGCTCGGGGTTGAGCATATCCTCCAGCTCCAGCTCCCTTTCCGTCAGCTCGGGGCGCACACCGCCGTAGCGCACGGCGAACAGAGCCTTCTGTATGATGAAATCCAGCCGTCCCGCGCTGTCGGCATCCGCCAGCAGGTCGTCCACCATGGGAGATAATGCCGCGCCCATGGCCTTGCGGACATGCATCTCCTCCGCGTCCTCCTCGCCGCACAGACGGGTGCGCTGCAAGCGCAGTTCGTCCTTCTCCGCGTCCGTCTGCGCGTGGAAAAGCCGCTCCTCGATCTCCTTCTTGCCGCGCCGTATCGCCTTGAGCCTTGCGGTGGCACTGTCGGGGATATAGAACCCCCTGCTCCCCGTGCCGTCGGGGTCAAGTATCGCCAGCGCGTCCTGCACCTCGTGGAAGGCTATTCCGCGAAAGTGCGTCACGGCGTTGATTCTGTCAAACAGCGGGCGCATACCGTCCAGCCGCTGCAAATAGCCCTTGATCTCGAACAGCTCCACATGGTCAGGCGTTTCGCCCTCTGCGCAGCGGCGCAGGGAGTTGCGGATGTCCTTCATCTGGCACAGGCCGGTCATCAGCTTGTTGTA
>CAVDXW010000069.1:0-4544 GCA_963613145.1 Bacteroidaceae bacterium
TTCATATTTTGCCCTCCTGTGTTAAGCCAATGTAATTATTATAGCTTAACTAAATAGAAAAGTCAATATCTGCATTAAAAATCGAGAGCTGTATCGTGTAGGACTACAATACATATATTACCCTCGATAGGGACAAGCTTCGTATGTAACACGGCAGGAGAGAGATTTCCTGCCCTCTTCTGATATTCCGCACAGAAAAAACCAAGACCTGCGGTGCAGGTCTTGGTTTTTATCATTCACTTACTCACTTACTCGGTCACGAAGGGCAGCAGGGCGATCTGACGAGCGCGCTTGATGGCCTCGGTGAGCTGACGCTGATGCATAGCGCAGGTGCCGGTGGTGCGGCGGGGCAGGATCTTCGAGCGTTCGGAGATGAAGCGGCGCAGCTTGGCAGCGTCCTTGTAATCGATGCACTCGCACTTGTCCACGCAGAACTGGCAAACCTTCTTGCGACGCTTGCCGGCGCCGCGAACGGGTCTATTTTCGCGTTCCATAGCCATGGAAGTTTCCTCCTTTATAAAATTTCATGTGCCTTGCACATCAGAACGGCAGGTCGCCGTCCTCCTCATCGATCTCGGCAAAGCCGGAGCCGCCGCCCACGGGCGCAGCATAGCCGCCGGCAGGGGCGGAGTAGCCGCCGCGGTCACCGCTGCTGCCGCTGCCGTCACCGTCGCGGCGGGAGTCGCCGAAATACACATTGTCGGCCACGACCTCGGCGGAGCGGCGGTTGTTGCCGTCCTTGTCCGTCCACGGACGGATCTGAAGCCGCCCCTCCACCACGGCCATGCGACCCTTGGTGAAGTACTTGGATACGAACTCGGCGGTGGAACGCCACGCGACCACATCGATGAAATCCGTCTCCCGCTCGCCGGACTGGGACTTGAAATCGCGATCCACAGCCAGCGAGAAGCTGGTGACGGGCGTACCGGACTGCGTTCTGCGCAGCTCCGGATCACGGGTCAGGCGACCCATGATGAAAATCTTGTTCAGCATTGCGCCTCTCCCTTACTCGCCCTTGCAGACGATCATGGAGCGCATGATACCCTCGGTAATGCCGAGAATACGATCCAGCTCCTTGGGGAACTCGGGGCCGCTGGTGAAGCTCATCAGCACATAGTAGCCCTCGTTCTTATAGTCGATAGCGTAGGCGAGACGACGCTTGCCCCACTCATCGACCACTACATTGGTCGCGTTCTGCTCTGCCAGCGTCTGGAACTTTGCCACGGTAGCGGCAACAGCCTCCTCACCCTGTGCAGGGTCGATGATATAGACGACCTCGTAGTTGGCGGAAATCTTAGCCATACTTTTGCACCTCCTTTTGGACAAATGGCCCTCATTCTCCGATGAGGGCAAGGATATGCCTGTACACTTGCGCACACAAGCCATATCATTATACCGAATATATGGGAAAAGTCAAGATATTTTTAACGGTGTGGTGCGGTAGTCCTCGGCGGGGGCGGCCTGCGCGAGATCGGGGCGGGCGAGGACATAGATGTCTGTGCAGCGGGCTTCCAGCGCGAAGAGGGCTTCCGCCTCCGTGCCCAGCGCGGAGACATCGGCGGGCTTGGTGAGGACGGGGGCTCCGCTGTCCCGCAGGGTGCGCAGGTGGGCGCGTCCGGCAGCGGTGGCTGCCAGCACACGCAGATAGGGCATTGCCGCCGGAGGGGAGGGCAATTGCAGGTAGGCGGCGAGCACCATGCGGCGCAGGCGCGACAGGGGGTAGCGTTTCGTTTTGGCGGCGGCGAGAAGCTCCTCCACGGTGCGGGCGGCGCGGGCGGCGCGGTACATGCGGTTGTACAGCCCCTCGCCGCCGGTGTCGTAAAGCCGCCAGTCCTCGGCGGTCATGGTGCGGACGCGGGCGAGGAGGGCGCGTTCGCAGAGAGCGGGGTCGGTGACGCGGCGCGCTGCCAGCTCACGGCGGAGAATGGCCGCTGCGGGTGCGGGCATGTAGGCGCAAGCAGCCTCGCCCGCGCCCTGCCGCAGCAGAGCACGGAGGTGGGAGGCGGAGGCGGTGTTGCCGTCGGGTGCGCCGTCGTGGGCGGCTCCATCACGGCGGAGGGTGCAGGGCGTCATGGGTGCAGCGGCGCGGTGCAGGGCGCGGAGGTATTCCACCGCCAGAATGTTGTTGGGGTGCTCCAGCAGGGCGGCGGTGTCCGCGTCCAGCAGGGCGGAAACGGCGGCTTGACGGCGGGCGGCAAAGGTCGCGCCGCTGTCGCCCGCAGCGGTGAGGGAGGCGGAAAAGTCGGAGCTGTCCAAAGCGTCCGCGAGGCGTTGCAGGGTGGGCAGGTCGCCGCACTCGCTGCCAAAAAGGAGAGTGTCCGCTCCCGCCAGTGCCAGCAGCTCCACGCCGCCGCGGGCAAAGCTCTCCGCCGGAGACATCGCCCACGGTGCGGGCAGCTCCAGCACGAGATCGGCTCCGCAGGAGACGGCCATCTCCGCACGGGCGGTCTTGGACAGGGCGGCAAAGCTGCCGCGCTGGGTGAAGCTGCCGCTCATGGCGCAGATGACCGTGTCTGCACCGAGGGCGCGGGCGTGGGACAAAAGGCGGGAGTGTCCGTTGTGCAGAGGGTCAAATTCGCAGATGATGCCGATGTGCATGGGCGGTCTCCTTTCAAAATTTCCCATAAATACACAAAATCCACCGGCTTACCGGTGGAAAACAGATTGACAACACAAGAAATCTTTGGTATAATGACTTGCTTACTATTGATGGTGTGGGCGACAAGCCCCCACTCTCAACTATCCACAGTATACCATCTCCGCCGCGAAAGCACAAGGGGTTGTGGTCAAAATGAGCCAACAACCCCGTGCGTATCATCGGTGGAGTGCAATAACTTTTGGAGAGGTGATCGTAGAGATGGCGAAAGACAAGTACTACGGCAAGACCCTGCGCAAGAACTTTGCCCGCCACGAGGAAGTCATGGCAATGCCCAACCTGCTGGAGATCCAGAAGAAGTCCTACAACTGGTTTTTGGATGTCGGTCTGCGTGAGGTGTTCGCGGATGTGGCGTCCATCGAGGACTACGCCGGCAATCTGGAGCTGAGCTTCATCGACTTCAGCATGGACGAAAAGCCCAAGTACAATGTGGAGGAGTGCAAGGCGCGTGACGCCACCTATGCCGCCCCCATGAAGGTGCGGGTGCGCCTGCACAACAAGGAGACGGGCGAGATCAAGGAGTCCGAGATATTCATGGGCGACTTCCCGCTGATGACCAACGGCGGCACCTTCGTCATCAACGGCGCAGAGCGCGTGGTGGTCAGCCAGATCGTCCGCTCCCCCGGTATCTACTTCGGCAAGGAAATCGACCTGAAGACCGACCTGCCATTGCTGACCAGCACGGTCATCCCCTATCGCGGCGCGTGGCTGGAGTACGAGACGGACACCAGCGAGGTGTTCTGGGTGCGCATCGATAAGAACCGCAAGCTGCCCATCACCTGCCTGATCCGCGCACTGGGGCTGAAAACCGATGCGGAGATCATGGAACGCTTCGGCGACGACCGCCGTATCGTGGCTACACTGGAAAAGGATACCTGCAAGACCTATGAGGAGGCCATGCTGGAGATCTACCGTAAGCTCCGCCCCGGCGAGCCGCCCACGCTGGATTCTGCCGAGACGCTGCTGCAAAACCTGTTCTTCGATCCCCGCCGCTACGACCTGAGCACGGTGGGCCGCTATAAGTTCAACAAGAAGCTGACCTTCTGGATCCGCGCCAAGGGGCAGAAGCTGGCCATGCCCGTGGCCGACCCCGCCACCGGCGAAATTCTCTTTGAGGACGGCCATGTGCTCACCGGCGAGGACTGCACCCTGCTGGACACCGTGGGCGTGTACGAGATCAGCGTCCTTTTGGACAGCGGCGAGACCATCCGCATCTTTACCAACAAGATGTGCAATATGTCGCACTATGTCGATTTCGACCCCCTTGAGAAGTGCGGCATCAAGGAGCGCGTCCGCTTCGATGTATTGCAGGAGCTGCTGGCACAGTACAAGGGCGAGGAGCTTATCGAGCAGTGCCGCCTGCACGCCGATGACCTTGTGCCAAAGCACATTATCGTGGACGATATTTTTGCGTCCATCAACTATATGAACGCCCTTGCGCACGGCCTTGTCACGAAGGACGATATCGACCATCTGGGCAACCGCCGTCTGCGCTGCGTGGGCGAGCTGCTGCAAAACCAGTTCCGCATCGGCTTTTCCCGCATGGAGCGCGTTATCCGCGAGCGCATGACCATTCAGGATCTGGACATCGTGACACCGCAGAGCCTTATCAACATCCGCCCCGTCACGGCGGCCATCAAGGAGTTCTTCGGCTCCAGCCCGCTCAGCCAGTTCATGGATCAGACAAACCCGCTGGCGGAGCTGACGCACAAGCGTCGTCTGTCCGCGCTGGGCCCCGGCGGTTTGAGCCGCGAACGCGCCAACATGGAGGTGCGCGATGTGCATTACAGTCACTATGGCCGTATGTGCCCCATCGAGACACCTGAAGGCCCCAACATCGGCCTGATCTCCTATCTGGCGACCTACGCCCGCATCAACGAATACGGCT
>CAVDXW010000070.1:0-4405 GCA_963613145.1 Bacteroidaceae bacterium
TTGTCCACGAAGCGGAGAAAAAGGACGGCAAGCGCACACAGTCCATCGACATCTACTATTCCTATGTGGGCATCGTCAACATCCCCACGGAGGAGGAAATGGCGGCATTTGCCGCAAGGCATACAACGCCGAAAACCGCCTGAAGCACAGGCAAAACGGCAGGAAATCTCTCTCCTGCCGTGTTACATACGAGGTTTGTCCCTATCGAGGGTAATATATGTATTGTAGTCCTACAATAGATTGCGGGAATAGAGGCGAAATTGGGGCTGTTAATCGGCGAGGGAGTATGGTATAATCAATCAAATAAAGCTGCTCGGCGCGGCCGCCTTGCGGCGCGGTGACATTTCAATGAGGAGGTTTTTGCTTATGGAAACATACGGACTGGAAAAGCTGGGCATCATCAATGCCGCGGCGGTATATCGGAATCTGACGCCCGCACAGCTCACGGAGCACGCGCTGCGGCGCGGTGAGGGTACGCTCTCCAACACCGGCGCACTGGTGGTCAAGACGGGGAAGTATACGGGACGCAGTGCCAACGATAAGTTCATCGTGGACACCCCTGCCGTCCATGACGATATTGCCTGGGGCAAGGTGAACCGTCCCATCGAGAAGGCCAGATTTGACGCCATCCGCGCCAAGGTCACGGCCTATTTGCAGGGCAAGGAGGTCTTTATATTCGACGGCTTCGCGGGAGCCGACCCCAAGTATACCAAGGCGTTCCGCATTGTCAACGAGCTGGCGAGCCAGAATCTGTTCATCCACCAGCTGCTGCGCCGTCCCAACGCAGAGCAGCTGAAGGACTTCCGCGAGGATTACACCATCATCGCCGCGCCCGGCTTCAAGTGCATCCCCGAACTCGACGGCACGCGCTCCGAGGCCGCCATTCTGGTGGACTATGAGGCGCACGAGGTGGTCATCTGCGGCACGCAGTACGCCGGCGAGATAAAGAAGTCCGTGTTCTCCGTGATGAACTATGTGCTGCCCAAGCAGGGCGTGTTCCCCATGCACTGCTCGGCCAACATCGGCAAAAACGGCGACAGTGCCGTGTTCTTCGGCCTGAGCGGTACGGGCAAGACCACGCTGTCCGCCGACCCCAACCGTATGCTCATCGGCGATGACGAGCACGGCTGGGCGGACGACTCCGTGTTCAACTTCGAGGGTGGCTGCTACGCCAAGTGCATCAACCTCAGCCCCGAGGGAGAGCCGGAGATCTACAACGCCATCAAATTCGGCGCACTGGTGGAGAATGTGGTGATGGATCCCGACACCCGCGAGTTCGACTTTGACGACGCTTCGCTGGCCGTCAACTCCCGCGTAGGCTATCCCGTGGAGTACATCCCCAACGCGGAGCTGTCCGGCATGAGCCCCAGCGTCCCCAAGACCGTGATTTTCCTGACGGCGGACGCCTACGGCGTTCTGCCGCCCATCAGCAAGCTGGACAGGAATCAGGCGATGTACTACTTCGTCTCCGGCTTTACCTCCAAGGTAGCCGGTACGGAGATCGGCGTTACCGAGCCGGTGCCGACCTTCTCCACCTGCTTCGGCGAGCCGTTTTTGCCGCTCGATCCCTCCGTCTACGCCGCCATGCTTGCGGATAAGGTGGAGAAGGCGGGTGCGAAGGTGTATCTGGTCAACACCGGCTGGAACGGCACGGGCAAGCGCATGAAGCTCGCCTATACCCGCGCCATGGTCACTGCCGCGCTGACCGGCGAGATCGAAAAGAGTGCGTTCGTCACCGATCCGACCTTCGGCGTACAGGTCCCCACCGCCATCGAGGGCGTTCCCTCCGAGCTGCTGCTCCCGGAGAACACATGGGAGGACAAGACGGCGTATCGGGCGAGCTGTAGGAAGCTGGCGCAGAGCTTTGCGGAGAATTTCAAGAAGTACACGCACATGAGCGCGGAGGTCGTCGCCGCAGGGCCGAAGGCGTAAGTGAGTAAAACAGCGAAGGAGCACCCCGAAAAGGGAGTGGCGGTGCGCCCGAAAAAGTGCGCAAAATCAGGGGGTAACTTTTGTGCGAACTGCTAAAAAAGAAAAAAGCGAGCAGTTGCTCTTGATAAATTCGTAACAAACTATTATAATGTTAAATGTGATACGAATCAGGAGCAGTATGTCCGCCCGCCGCCCGACGGCGGGTGTGTGCCGCTCCGCTCCGACAGGACACAATGCCGGAACAGGACAGTTAATTGACAGGCGTAAGCCTGATAATTAAGCAATTCATGTAAAAAATTTAAGTAGGAGGAACTAACATGAAAGTAGCAGTATTCGGCGCAGGTACTATGGGCAGCGGCATTGCCCAGGTTTTCGCAGCGAAGGGTCACACCGCCCTGATGTACGCCTCCAGCACCGCCAGTGCGCAGCGTCATAAGGACAAGCTGGCCGCCTCCCTGAACAAGAAGGTCGCCAAGGGTAAGATGGCGCAGGAGGCCGTGGACGACATCATGAGCCGCGTTCTGGTCGAGGAGTTCGATGCTGCCGCCGATGCCGATCTGGTCATCGAGTGCGTGGCCGAGAACATGGCCGTCAAGAAGGAGCTGCTGGCCAAGCTGGACGCTCTGTGCAAGGATGAGACCGTCTTTGCCTCCAACACCTCCTCTCTGTCTATCACCGAGATGGGTCAGGGTCTGAAGCATCACCTCATCGGTATGCACTTCTTCAACCCCGTGCCCGCCATGAAGCTCATCGAGGTCATTGCCGGCGGCAATACGCCTGCTGAGCTGGTTGACTACATCAAGAATCTCTCCATTGAGATCGGCAAGACCCCTGTGGTCGTCAACGAGGCTCCCGGCTTTGTGGTCAACAAGATTCTGATCCCCTATTGCAACGAGGGCGTTTGCGTTCTGCAGGAGGGCGTTGCCTCTGCGGAAGATATCGATATTGCTATGCAGCTTGGCTGCAACCACCCCATGGGCCCCCTGCATCTGGGCGACCTGATCGGCTGGGATGTGGTGCTGAACATTATGGATGTGCTGTTCAACGAGACACATGATAGCAAGTATCGTGCAAACGTGCTGATCCGGAAGATGGTTCGTGCGGGCAAATTGGGTATTAAGTCCGGCGAAGGCTTCTTCAACTACAACAAGTAAAATCAGAAAAAGGAGAAAAGAGTATGGATTTCCATCTGACGAAGGAACAACTGCTCGTTCGCAAGATGTACCGCGAGTTCGCGGAGAACGAGGTCAAGCCTCTGGCCGCCGAAATCGACGAGGAAGAGCGTTTCCCCATGGAGACCGTCGAAAAGATGGCGAAGCTGGGCATGATGGGTATTTACTTCCCCAAGCAGTACGGCGGCGCGGGTGCCGATGTGCTGTCCTATGCCATGTGCGTTGAGGAGCTGGCGAAGGTCTGCGGCACTACCGCCGTCATCGTCTCCGCCCACACCTCCCTGTGCGCCGCTCCCATCTTCGAGAACGGCACCGAGGAGCAGAAGATGAAGTATCTGCCCGACCTGTGCTCCGGCAAGAAGATCGGCGCGTTCGGCCTGACCGAGCCCGGTGCCGGTACCGATGCGCAGGGTCAGCAGACTACCGCCGTGCTGGATGAGTCCGGCGAGAACTACATCCTCAACGGCTCCAAGTGCTTCATCACCAACGGCAATGTGGCTGACACCTTTGTGATTATCGCCGTCACCGGCAAGGTCACCGACAAGCGCGGCCGCTCCATGAAGGAGATCTCCGCGTTCATCGTTGAGAAGACCGACAAGGGCTTCTCTCAGGGCAAGCACGAGAAGAAGATGGGTATTCGCGGCAGTTCTACCTGCGACCTGATCTTTGAAGATTGCGTGATCCCCAAGGATCGTATGCTCGGCAAGAAGGGCGAGGGCTTCAAGATCGCCATGAAGACGCTGGACGGCGGCCGTATCGGTATCGCGTCTCAGGCGTTGGGTCTTGGCGAGGGTGCCGTGGAGGAGGCCATCAAGTACACCAAGGAGCGTGTCCAATTCGGCAAGCGTATCTCCCAGTTCCAGAACACCCAGTTCCAGCTGGCTGAGATGCACACCCGTATGCAGGCCGCGCAGTTCCTTGTCTACTCCGCCGCTATGAAGAAGCAGAACCACGAGCCTTACTCCATGGACGCTGCCATGGCGAAGCTGTTCGCAGCCGAGGCTGCCTCCGATGTGACCCGCCGCGCCGTGCAGCTGTTCGGCGGCTACGGCTACACCCGTGAGTATCCCGTGGAGCGCATGATGCGCGATGCCAAGATCACCGAGATCTACGAGGGCACCAGCGAAGTCCAGCGCATGGTCATTTCCAGCAATCTGGGCGTTAAGTAAGGTAGGAGGTAAAAGGTAAAATGAAGATTCTTGTTACTGTTAAGCAGGTCCCCGATACCTCCGGTAAGGTGGCCGTGAATCCCGATGGTACGCTGGATCGTGCGTCCATGCAGACCATCATCAACCCCGACG
>CAVDXW010000071.1:0-4122 GCA_963613145.1 Bacteroidaceae bacterium
AGGAGCTGATGGAAGATGTCAGCGCAGACAGAGAAGCGCACGGCAGGAAGCCCTTCGACAGGCTGAGGGAGCACTCCTCGGAGTGCTCCCTCATGATGTGTGCCGTGTGCTTACACGAAATACGCCCGTACCTCCATCACGGCGACGAAGATGCAGAACAGCCCGAAGGCGAAAATCATTGTGCCGCCCACCTTCTTTTTCTGCTTGAGCTGGAACATCATCGTACCCACGATGAGCATCGAACCCGCCAGCAGCAGCATGGACAGCCCCGGTATGTAGAGCACATTCAGCTTGCGCAGACCCCACAGCAGCATGGCCAGCACCAGCAGGATAACGGCGATATTTTTCCTGGTTTGCATGATTTCTCTCCTCCTGTTTGGGTTAAGTGTAGCGGAAAACGGGGGAAAATACAAGGGAGAATTACCGCCTCAGCAGAATTTTCGCCTTCAACACGGCGGCGACGGTCTTGGCATCGGTCAGCTCCCCCGAAAGGCACTGCTCCACAACGCTGTCAAACGGCAGACGCAGCGGCTCCAAAAACTCGTCCTCATCGAGGTGCGTCTCACCGAAGGTCAGCTCCTGCGCCATGTAGAGGTACAGCACCTCGCCATAGCAGCCGGGGGAGGCGATCAGCGTCCCCAGCTCCGTCCACTTCCGCGCCGAAGCCCCGATTTCCTCAAGCAGCTCACGCTGCGCGGTGACAAACGGCTCCTCACCGCTCTCGCGCTTGCCCGCCGGTATCTCCGTGAGCACGCGGGAGAAGACATAGCGGTACTGCCGCACCAGCAGTACATCGTCCCCGTCCAACGCCAGAATGCCCACGCCGCCGGGGTGCTCCGCCACCTCGCGCTTTCCCTCCCTGCCGTTGGGCAGGCGCACGGTATCCTCGTGTACACGCAGAATCCGTCCGCGATATATCTCGCGGCATGACAGCCGCCGCTCGGTCATGTCCATGAAAAGTCACTCCTTGTACAGCTCTTTTATTTAATGATTATAACACAGAAAGTTTAGAATTGCCACCCTTGCGCGGCGGGCGGAAATGTGGTATACTACCATCTGCATCAATGGAGAGGAGGAATCGTCCATGGAGAAGTCCGGCGTGAAAATAGCGGCGCAGAACCGCAAGGCATACCACGACTACTTCGTGGAGGATCGCTACGAGGCGGGCATCGAGCTGTTTGGCACGGAGGTCAAGTCCATCCGCGCCGGTACGCTGAGCCTGAAGGATTCCTTCTGCGTGGCCAAGGACGGCGAGGTGTACGCTTACAGTCTGCATATCTCTCCCTACGACCACGGGAACATCTTCAACCGCGACCCCGACCGTCCCAAGCGGCTGCTGCTGCACAAGCGGGAAATTCGGAAGCTGCACGACCTGCAAAAGCAGGACGGCTACGCGCTGATACCGCTGTCGGTGTACTTCAAAAGCTCCCGCGTGAAGGTCGAGTTGGGTCTGTGCAAGGGCAAAAAGACCTACGACAAGCGCGAGGCAGTCGCCAAGCGGGACGCCAAGCGTGAGATGGATCGCGCCATGCGCGAGAAAAACCGCGGGTAACACCGCATATTTTGCGTATTTTACAGAAACGAGGAAACTGTTATGGCTGATAATCCCATTGTGACCATTGAGATGCAGGACGGCGGCAAAATCGTTGCCGAGCTGTATCCCGACATTGCGCCGCAGAGCGTGTATAATTTCATTGCGCTCGCCAACGCGGGCTTTTACAACGGGCTGATTTTTCACCGCGTCATCCCCGGCTTTATGATCCAGGGCGGCTGCCCCGACGGAAACGGCACGGGCGGCCCCGGCTACTGCATTAAGGGCGAGTTTGCCGCCAACGGTGTACCCAACGATCTGCGCCATACCCGCGGCGTACTGAGCATGGCGCGGGCACAGCACATGGACAGCGCGGGCAGTCAGTTCTTTATCATGCACAAGGACGCGCCCCATCTGGACGGGCAGTACGCCGCCTTCGGCTGTGTCATGGACGGCATGGAGATCGTGGACGGCATCGTCAACCAGCCTCGCAACATGATGACCAACAAGCCCAAAAAGGATCAGGTCATGGCAAGGGTCACGGTGGACACGCACGGCGTGGACTACCCCGCGCCGGAGAAGCTGGCCGATCCGTTCGGGAGATAAACGCTGTTTACCGCACACGGGAGGCTCTCTCCTCCCCTGCGCGGTCGAACATAGAACTGCCGAGGTTCACACGGGATATTTATCCTCAAAACCGTTCGGCATACATCTGGGGCTGCCACGGTTTCGACGGGGGCGTGGAGGCCGGATAAGCGGGCGGCGGTGCCTGACCGCCATAAAACGGGCAACTTAAAAATTAACTGACAACAATCGTATTGCTGTCGCTGCCTAACTAAAGGCAGCCGTCTGAACCGGAGAGGCCGCAGGCCGGGGAAGGCGTCGTTGATGCGGCGTCCGTGCGGCGGGTAAGAGTTGCCCCGCCCACGCATTATGACTCTACTGAGCTGCGCAGTCCGTCAGGTGTCTGCGCAGGGAGGGAATGTTGAAACCTGACTGCGCCCGGAGAAAGTCCTGTCAAAGTGCTTTCGGACAGGGGTTCGACTCCCCTCAGCTCCACCAAACAATGCAAATCCGAACTCTGTGTTTTTCATCAAACACACTTTTGGATTTGTTTATCGGATAGAGAACGCACGGTAATTGTGCGTTCTTTTTCTTTGCCACGGGATAAGATGAAGTAGTTAAAGTAGTTGTTTTTCGGTTTTTGCGTAAACTTTTGCCTAATATGCGCGTACCAAGAGGAAGTTACACGCAAAACCCGATTTTCCACTACTTTAACTACTTGAACGGGGTCAAATTAGCTCTTTTTCAGTTCAAGAACAGCGGATTCAATCAGCTTGTCGATGGAGTCAGAGTCGAGCTTGTAGCCTTTCTGATTCAGATAGTCCAGTACATAGGCTTTCTTCTCTGCGCCGCGACCTGCGCCGTTGTAAATCATTTCGGCGGCTTCGACTGCAACTTTCGTCCACGCCTTGATTTTCTCGAACTTCTCAGCGTCCACTTTCTCTTTCAGATAGGGAATGAGGAAAGTGGTAACGACTGCTACGAGCAGAGTGATTACAGCGGAAACAACATTAGTAATGTCAATCATGGTGATACCTCCTTAGTAATTTTCAGAAAAATGTGTTTCATTTGGTTCTACTTTGTTTTGCTTCATCAGCTTAATTCTGTTCTCGACCTTTGCTTTGGAGTAGTAAAATCCTGTTCCTGTGGCAACTTCGGCGGCTACTGACGGTATGAGGTAAGCAAGCGGCGTGAGATCGAGAGTGCGCCATATCATTATCATTGTGAAGACGATAACGAGAGTGTTGATAATCCCCGCTACAACAAGTATCTTTTTGGAGAACTCTTTCGGTGGTTTTTTCTTTGCCCGCATACCGTCTGACCTCCTTTACGCTTTGGTGAAAGTGTCGCGGTCAACCCAACCGTAGACAGTGGCGGTGCTGTCGGCACGGACAAGATGATACGGGTGTTTGCCCTTTGCGTAGATTTGCGTAATCTTTGCCTTGCCGCCCTTACAGGATACCGCTCTGTCACTGTTAGAGCTTGCGTAGTGCGTTTTTCCAGTGAAAGAGACATAATCCCCTACCTGCGGTGTCCACGCGCTCTGAGAGGTCGTAGAAGCCGTAGAAACGATACTCAAGAATTGCGTGTTGATGGGACTGCAAATCGCGTTCTTTCCGTCAGCGGACTTGTCAATAACCGCTCTGTCACCGTTGACCTCCTTGACAATCCAGTTTTTCGCCTTGACCCATGCAGGAATCGCCTTACCGTTGTAGTAAGTAGCAGAGGAGGAGATTTTCACGGTATCTCCCGCCTTAACAGAGCTTATTACAGTGGGGGTAGTCTCATCCTCTGTCTTGGTATCAACCGTCCCGCCAAGCTGCTTTGTGACCGCCGTGGCGAGGTCTCCGAGACGGTTGTACATCCAATCGCCGGGGCAACTTTTATTCGCAAACCAACGGTGGACACTCAGTACCATTTCATCGGTGGCGGGGGTGTAGTTCAGCGTTTTAGTCTTGTCCCCAAGCCACAGGAGCTTGCTCTTACCGTTGCGCTTGCAAATGTCCACACAAAGCTCAACGAGCTTG
>CAVDXW010000072.1:0-3596 GCA_963613145.1 Bacteroidaceae bacterium
GCCAAGGCCGTGGGCAAGGTCATCCCCGCGCTGAACGGCAAGCTGACCGGCATGTCCATGCGCGTTCCCACACTGGATGTCTCCGTCGTCGATCTGACCGTGAATCTGAGCAAGCCCGCCAGCTATGATGAGATCTGCGCCGCCATGAAGAAGGCCAGCGAGAATGAGCTCAAGGGTATTCTGGATTACACCGATGAGGATGTTGTGTCCTCCGATTTCCTCGGCGACACCCACACCTCCATCTTCGATGCCAAGGCCGGTATCGCCCTGACCGACACCTTCGTGAAGGTCGTCAGCTGGTACGATAACGAGATGGGCTACTCCGACAAGGTGCTCTGCCTCATCGAGCACATGTACAGCGTTGACCACAAGTAAATCCCGCTTATAACCGAAACGGTTTTCCTTCTTTTTGTTCCGCAAACAGCACCGCGTAAGCGGTGCTGTTTGCGTCCGCACATTTTGATAAGCACAAGACCCGTGCCGGAGGCACGGGTCTTTTATTCCCCGAAGAACAATCGGACGGAGAGGGCGGCGGCGAGATAGGCCGCGACATCCGCAGTCAGGGCGGCGGGGATGGTGTAGCGGCTGCGGCGGATGCCCGATGCGCCAAAGTAGACCGCCACGGTGTAAAAGGTCGTCTCCGTGCAGCCGAGCATCACGGCAGCGCAGCGGCCGATGTAGCTGTCCGTGCCGTACTGATGCATGAGCTCACTGCCCGCTGCCAGTGCGCCGGAGCCGGACAGGGGGCGTATCACCAGCAGCGGCGTTGTCTCCGGCGGAAGGCCGAGCGTGCTCAGCAGCGGCGCAAGGATGGCGGTCAGCGCGTCCAGTGCGCCGCAGGCACGGAGCATATACACCGCCGTCAGCAGTGCTGCAAGCGCGGGGAGGATGGCGGCGGCGGTGCGCAGACCCTCCCTCCCTCCGGTGACGAGGGCATCGTACACATCCACGCGGCGGCAGCAGCCCCACACCGCCGCGCCGCACAGCAGCAGCGGCAGCACCCACGAGGAAAACGGCTCCATTCTCACGCCCTCCAAACGCGGCGCAGAAGCCCTGCCGCCGCCAGTCCCGCAGCCACCGACACCGCCGAGGACAGCCACACCGCCGGCAGAATGTCCAGCGGCGCGGCGCAGCCCAGCCCCGCCCGTATCGCCGCCACGGTGGAGGGGAGGAGTTGAATGGAAGCGGTGTTGAGCACCACGAGGCGGCACAGCTCGTCATCGGCCACGCCGCCGCAGCCCGCCGCCATGCGCCGCGCCGCCCGTATGCCCGCAGGGGTGGCGGCGTTGCCCAGCCCCAGCAGGTTGGCACTGACATTGGCACTGAGGGCGGCAAGCGTCTCTGCATCGCGCCCCGCCTTGGGCAGCAAGCGGCGCAGGACGGGGCGCAGGAGGCGGCTCAATCCCGCCGCCATGCCGCTGCGCTCCATCAGCTCCAGCACCCCCGACCACAGGCACAGCGCACCCGCCATCGCCAGCGTCAGCTCCACTGCCGCGCCCGCGCCCTCCAGTGCTGCCGCCGTGACCGCCGTCAGTTGTCCGTTCGCCGCACCGCACACCAGCGAGATCACCGCCATTGCCGTCCACAAAACGCCCATTGCCATCGCGGATACCCCCTTTCAGGGCAGTGTACGCGGCGAGAGGGGTGGATATTTGCAGAAAGTGGCGACAAATTCCGCAGTGCAGGCATAATGCCAGCAGACCGCCCTACGGACGGCCTGCTGACGGGGCTTGTGTAGAATACGGGAGTTACGCCTTCAGTGCGGCATCGTACAGGGCGTTGCGGGGCAGGCCGGTGTCGTCCGCAACGCGGCGCACGGCGTCCTTCAGTCTCATGCCGCCATCTCGCAGAGCCAGCACTCGCGCCGAGCCCTCCTCCAGCGTCAGGGCGGGCGCGTCCTGCTTCTCCCGTCCCGCCACCACGAGGACATACTCGCCGCGTGGCTCGTTCCGGCGATACAGCTCCACCGCCTGCAAAAGCGTGGTGCGCACGGTGTCCTCGTGCAGCTTCGTCAGCTCGCGGCAGAGTGCCACGGGGCGGTCGCCCAGCAGCTCCGCCATATCGGAGAGCGTCTGCCGCAGGCGGTGCGGTGCCTCGTGGAAGATCATTGTGCGCGTCTCGCCGGTCAGCTCCTCCAGCGCGGCGCGGCGTTCACCCCTGGGGGACGGCAGGAAGCCTTCAAAGGTGAACCGCCGCGTATCCAAGCCCGACACCGCCAGCGCAGCGATGGCCGCGCAGCAGCCGGGGATGGCCTGCACGGTCACGCCGTTGGCGGCGCACAGTGCCACCAGCTCCTGCCCCGGGTCGCTGACGGCGGGAGTGCCCGCGTCCGTGACGAGGGCGCAGCTCTCGCCGCCGAGAAGCCGCTCCAGAATCGCCTGTCCCGCCGCGGCGCGGTTGTGCTCATGGTAGCTGACGAGCGGCTTTTTGATGTCAAAATGATTCAGCAGCTTCACGCTGACGCGGGTGTCCTCGGCGGCGATAAAATCCGCAGAGGTCAGCGTTTCCACGGCGCGGGGCGATAGGTCGCCCAGATTGCCGATGGGCGTCGCCACAAGATACAAGATACCTGCCATTGGGTCGTTACCCCCTGTCTCTGAAATAGATGCGGCGCAGCTCTTCGCTCTCGCCGCCGTCCGCTTGCAGCAGCAGCGGCGTATGCACCGTCAGCCCCGTGCCGCCGTGCCTGCGGCAGCCCAGCAGCACCAGACGCGGCGGGGTGGCGGCATCCTTCTGGACGAAGCGCAGCTCCTTCGGCTCAAGCTGATGGCGGCGCAGCGTTTCCAGCAGCTCCGCCGTGCGCTCGGCGCGGTGGATGAGATAAAACCGCCCGCCGCTGCGCAGGAGATAGGCTGTCGCTGCGCACAGCTCGTCAAAATTGCAGGTCAGCTCGGCACGGGCGGTGCCGCGCTGCCCCTGCGCCACCGCGCCGCTGCGCGGTGGAAAGTACGGCGGGTTGGCCACGCAGACATCGAAGCTCCCCGCCTGCGGCAGGGCTGCTCTGTCGCGCAGATCGGTACACAGGACGGTGATTTTCTCCTCTAAACCGTTGGCGGCGGCGGAGCGTGATGCCATGGCGCAGGCGGTCTCGTCCCTGTCGATATTCGTGATATGCAGGTCGCACTCGCGTCCCAGCAAAAGCAGCCCCAGAAGCCCGATGCCCGCGCCCAGATCGCAGACACGCTCGCCGGAGCGCACGGCGGCGAAGCCGCCCAGCAGAAAGGTGTCGGTCGAGGGCTTGAACGCTCCGTCACCGAAGCAGAAGCGAAGCCCGCCCGTCCACAGCGCGTCCCATCGTTCCATCGTCCCGCCTCCCTTTGCACAGTTGCGTCTATTGTAATATAAAATGCGGTGCGGTGCAACAAAAAACGACCGGCAAAAGCCGGTCGTTTTTTCTGTCGTTGCGTCTGAGAGTCGATTACTCAGCGGGGCTGATAGCACCGTTGGGACAGGTGTCGCTGCAGGAACCGCAGTCCAGGCAAGCACCGGCATCGATGACATAACGATCATCACCCTGAGAAATAGCACCCACGGGGCAAGCATCAGCGCAAGCACCGCAGCTCACGCAGGCAGAACCGATCTGATAAGCCATAGTA
>CAVDXW010000073.1:0-3532 GCA_963613145.1 Bacteroidaceae bacterium
TGGCCGACACGCTGGGCAAACTCAACCCCTTCCGCTACCGCGGGTATGTCTATGATACGGAGACAGGGCTGTACTACCTCGGCAGTCGGTACTATAACCCCACATGGGGTCGATTTGTGAATGCAGAATCGGAGAGTTTGGTTACTGAACAAGAATAAAATTTTGACCGAGGCACTGAAACAGTGTCTCGGCCTTTTTACGGCAAATTCACCATACAAAAGCGGGAAACGGTATCACTGCGGGCGGTACGGTGTCTGTCGAGAGACGCTTCTCCATCCACACCACATCGTACCATCTGTCAAATTTATAGCCGCAGCGGTGGAAGGCACCCGCAACGGTGTAGCTGCGTCGGGTGTGAAAATCAATGCTGGCGCGGGTGAGGTGGGGGTCATGGGCATCGGTGGATGCGGTGACGCAGGCATAGAGCACCTGTATGTGCTGTGCGCAGGAGGCCGCCTCCAGCGCGTCGTACAGTCTTGTGCCAAATCCGCAGCGGCGTTTCTCCTGCCGCAGATAAATGCTTGTCTCCGCCGCCCAAGCATAAGCGGCACGGCTGCCGAGCTGCGCGGTGTAGGCATAGCCAATGATCTCGCCCTCCTGCTCCATGACAAGATAGGGATGGGTGCGGAGCGTGTTTTCGATGCGGGCGCGGAACTCCGCTTCCGTGGGTGGGACATATTCAAAGGTGATCGCGGTGTCGGTGACATAGGGACGGTAGATCTCAAGCAGGGTAGGGGCATCGTCTGAGGTGGCAGGGCGGATAAGCTCCATATTTTACACTTCTTTCTTACAGGAATTTCTTTTCAAAATCTGTCGGATATGGTATGATCACTTCAGCGGCAGAACACCGACGGGAATTTCTTTAGGGAGCGTAGAGCCATGAAAGGAATTGCAATTTACCATTCCCCCGTGGGGGATATTCAGCTCAGCTGGGAGGACGGCGCGGTCACGGAACTGCGGAGAGCCGATAACGGCGTGCAGGGCGGTGCGGAGAATGCGCTGACGGAGCTGGTGTTCCGGCAGCTGGATGAGTATTTTGCCGGAGCGCGCAGGTCGTTTGACTTCCCGTACCGGCTGCACGGGACGCTGTTTCAGGAGAAGGTCTGGGCGGCTCTGCGGGAGATACCCTACGGCGAAACACGCAGCTATAAGGACATCGCGGAGGCCATCGGCCACCCGAGGGCATTTCGGGCGGTCGGCATGGCAAACCACGCAAATCCCGTTTTCATAGCTGTCCCATGTCACCGCGTTATCGGAGCGGACGGAAGCCTTGTCGGTTACGGCGGTGGGCTGGAGATGAAAACGGCACTGCTGGAGCTGGAGAAAAAATACTGTGCGGAGGTAGAGGCTCATACCCGCAGGACAAAGTGACTTTTGTGATAGTCGAGAAGCCCGTCCTTCTTCATTTTTCCGAGCTCCAGCGACAGTCCGCTGCGTTCGACACCGAGATAATCCGCGAGCTGCTGGCGGGAAAAGGGAATGTCAAATTCGTAGGAGCCCAGCCGCTGCGCCTCGGCGGAGAAGTAGGACATCAGCTTCGCCCGCGTGCTGCGCTGCCCCATGTGCGTCAGCTTTTCACTCAGGTGCAGATTTTTCTCGGCCAGCTCGCCGAGCAGGTTTCGGATGATGCGGCTGTGGTGTGCACAGCCGGAGGGACACACGCTCAGAATACGCTTTACATTCAAAAACAGCACGGTGACGGGCGTTTCCGCTATGACGCTCATGTTCAGCCGTGCGCCGGACGCGCAGGCGAACGCGGCGGCGAAGGTTTGCCCCGCTCCCGCCTTGGAGAGGATATTGCGGTTGCCCCAGATGTCCTCCTGAATGATGAGAACGGTGCCGGCGAGCAAAAGGCCGATAGACTCCACCGTGTCACCGCTGTGCAAAAGGAAAGCTTCCTTCGGGAAGTCTTTTTTTTCTGCCTTGAGACAGGCGAGCATCGCGCTCAGCTCCTCCTCGGAAATGCCGGAGAAAAGCGGTGCGGTGCGGATTACAGGTAAAAAATCTTTCATAAAATCCTCTTTCGTTGAAAATTCGACCGACTTGTTGATTTTATTGTACTATAATACAGGTACAAAAGCAAGGAGGCACTGTTATGAAAAGAAGAATTATTGAGATCGATCAGGATAAATGCAACGGCTGCGGTGCCTGTGCCGCCGCCTGTCACGAGGGTGCGATCGCCATGGTGGAGGGGAAAGCGAAGCTGATGCGCGACGACTACTGCGACGGTCTGGGCGACTGCCTGCCCACCTGTCCCACGGGCGCGATTTCCTTTGTGGAGCGCGAAGCTGCCGCGTATGACGAGGCAGCGGTGCTTGCCAACAAGCAGAAGAAAATGCAGCAGGAGGGTATGCGGCTTCACGGCGGCTGCCCCGGCTCGCGGATGAAAACGATTCGTCACGAGGAGGCATCGGGCGTTGAGGCACCTCCCGCCGCGGCGCAGAGCCGTCTTTCCCAGTGGCCGGTGCAGATCAAGCTCGTCCCCGTGAACGCACCGTATTTTGACGGCGCAAAGCTGCTCATTGCCGCCGACTGCACGGCCTACGCCTATGCCGCGTTCCATGAGCGGTTCATCAAGGGGCACATCACGCTGGTGGGCTGTCCGAAGCTGGACGGTGTGGACTACTCTGAAAAGTTGACGGAGATCATCCGCGATAACGACATCAAGAGTGTGACCGTAGTGCGCATGGAGGTTCCCTGCTGCGGCGGACTGGAGCACGCGGCGAAAACGGCATTACAGCAGAGCGGGAAATTCATTCCGTGGCAGGTCGTCACAATCTCCACGGACGGAAATATACTTGACTGAACGAAAAGGGAGGAGCACAAATGATGGATACGAAGATGTTCTGCTTCCAGTGTGAGCAGACGGCCGGCTGCACCGGCTGCACGGGCAAGGCGGGTGTGTGCGGCAAGACCGCCGATGTAGCGAAGCTGCAGGACGAGCTGACGGGTGCGCTTATCGGACTGGCACGAGCGGCAGACAACGCCCCCGATGTCAACAAGGGCACATGGAACCTCTTCATCGAGGGGCTGTTTACCACCGTGACGAATGTGAGCTTCAACGAAACGACGCTCCGCGCCCTGATTGACAGGGTACACGCGGAGAAGGCGCGGCTCGTGCCGGATTGCTCTGCCTGCGCCTCCGCCTGCGGGCGCACCGACGACTACGACATGGAAAAGGTCTGGAACGCGCAGGAGGACATCCGCAGCCTGAAATCCCTCATCCTGTTCGGCATCCGCGGCATGGCGGCGTATGCGCACCACGCACTCGTGCTGGGCTATACCGATGACGAGGTGAACCGCTTCTTTGTCAAGGCACTCTTTGCCATCGGCGAGGACTGGGGCATGGACGAGCTGCTGCCCATCGTCATGGAGGTCGGCGAGAAGAATCTCAAGTGCATGGCACTGCTCGACAAGGCAAACACCGAGAGCTACGGCACACCCGCGCCCGTCACCGTGCCGCTGGCCGTGGAGAAAGGGCCGTTCATCGTCATCTCCGGCCACGACCTGCACGACCTCAAGCTGCTGCTGG
>CAVDXW010000074.1:0-3382 GCA_963613145.1 Bacteroidaceae bacterium
CCTCAACCGCAGCGAAGGACAGGTGGATACCCTGCGCCTGCGCTTCTCGGATCTGTTGGGGACAAAGATGACTTCCAACCCCAATTTCAGCAATGGCGTCATGCCGCATATTTGGGATGACAGCGGCAAGGTGGACTGGTATGTATATCACCCCACCCGGCAGGACTATGAGATCCTGTCCGATGCGGTATCAGACTATCTGGAGGTATTTCAGAATATGAGCCAGTCCTCTGACCGACAGTGGGAGCAGACAATGTAATGAAAGCATGATTTGAAGGCCGTACCAGCTGTACGGCCTTTGCCATATCCCAAAGCAGCTGGTGCGGCCTCACCCGGAATAGTGAGGTGAAACCGATCAATGTTCATTTGGGATTTTGTTGCCGCCAAGGTGTTAGGCCAGATCGTGGATTGGTTCTACGGTCAAATCGTAGGCTTTCTCGGCAACTTCTTTTCGGAGATGGGAAACATGGGCGCGGAGCTCTTCACCATGGATTGGGTGCAGAGCATCGTTCTGTTCTTCTCCTATTTGGCATGGGCACTCTACGGCACAGGGCTGGTGGTGGCCTGCTTTGAAACCGGCGTGGAGTATTCCAGCGGCCGCGGCAACATCCGTGAGACCGCCCTCAATGCCATCAAGGGCTTTATGGCTGTCAGCCTCTTCACCGTTGTTCCGGTCCGGCTTTATGAGCTGTGCGTTTCTCTGCAGGGGACCTTCACTGCGGCGCTCACCGGCTATGGGACTTCCATCGGGGATGTGGCCGGTGAGGTCATGCAGGAGTTCAACGCCGTGGAATCGATATCCGATCTGACGGCAGGGCCGCTGCTGGGCTTCGGCAGCATCACCAGCGGGATCATGATCCTGTTCTGCCTTATCCTCATGGCTTATGCCGTTGTCAAGGTCTTCTTCGCCAATCTAAAGCGCGGCGGCATCCTGCTCATCCAGATCGCCGTGGGAAGCCTCTATATGTTCAGCGTCCCTCGCGGATATACGGACGGCTTTATCCAATGGTGCAAGCAGATCATCGGCCTATGCCTGTCGGCGTTCTTGCAGGCGACGATCCTTGTCGCCGGACTTATGGTGTTCAAGGATCATGCCCTGTTAGGGCTTGGACTCATGCTCTCCGCCGGCGAGATCCCCCGTATCGCGGGAGCCTTTGGACTGGATACCTCCACCAAGGCAAACCTCATGAGTGCTGTCTATACCGCGCAGGCCGCCGTCAACACCACGCGCACGGTCGTACAGGCGGTGGCGAAATGAGCAGACTGACGATGGGCAGCTTGTTCGATGGCATTGGCGGCTTCCCTTTGGCCGCGATTCGCAGCGGCATCACGCCGGTGTGGGCGTCGGAGATCGAAGCCTTTCCCATTGAGGTGACAAAGCTGCGTTTCCCCGATATGCTCCATGTGGGCGACATCACAAAGCTGAATGGTGCGGAACTGCCGCCCGTGGACATCATCTGCGGAGGCAGCCCGTGTCAGGACCTGTCCGTTGCCGGCGCAAGGGCAGGTCTTGCGGGGGCGCGTTCCGGCCTTTTTATGGAGCAGATGCGGATCGTGCGGGAGATGAGGGTAGCAGACCAGAAGCGAGGCCATTTCGGTGTCGATATCCGCCCACGCTGGATGTGTTGGGAGAATGTGCCAGGCGCCTTTTCGAGCGGAACTCCGAAGTATGAGGATTTTCGGATCGTGCTGGAGGAGATCGTGCGGATCTCTTTTCCCGACGAGGTCGTCCCCAGCCCCTATCCCGGTTCATGGCCGGATGCAGGCGAACTCAGAGCGGGGGATGAATTTTCTTTGGCATGGCGCTGCTTAGACGCACAGTATTGGGGCATCGCGCAGCGTCGCAAGCGCATTTTTCTCCTTGCTGACTTCGCCGGGCCGCTTGCGCCGCAGCTATTATTTGATGTATTTGGCGAAACGGAAAACCGCGGGAAGGAGGTCACATAGATGTACCGATTCGATGCAAACGGGCAGCTGACGATGCTTGAATTGGAAGCAGCCGAAGGGACCGGGGCTCCGCCCAAGCGCAGACCGGGCAGGCCGGACTCCGAACTGGTTTCGATCCCGTATTTCCACTTGGATCTGGTATCCGGTTCTGTCGACCTCTTCGGGCAGCGCCACTGGGATCTCCGATCTCCATGGCGCAAAGGTAAACGCCCCCTCAATACCGGGGCTGCGCCCCGTTGTCCGATCCGAGTCCCGCTCTCCGGTATACTGGAGGCAGATCCGGCGCATAAGTATTATCTGTCGAAAGTCGCCTGCATTGGCATCCTGCGCCGGGCCTTTGAGCGCGGCAAGGAGCTGCCGAAGAAGCTGGAGCGTGCCCTAAAGATTCAGGCGGGGCTTATGCGCCCAGACGGACAGCCCACAGAATTAGAAGCGTACCACATCAACCAGCGAGACGAGGGCATCGACCTGCATGGGGTATCAGGTGCATTGATGGCAACAGCTAATATGCAGATGCAGACCTTCGTGACACAGCCGGACGAAGCTGCGGGGGGCTTTGACGGCTACAACGGCGACCTGACAGGCGATGTAGCGGCCACGCTCGGCGTCAACTGCGGGATGTCCACCGGCAGGAATGGCGTCATGGCCTTTGCCGCCAATCAGCGGGACGAGGTGCGCAACCTCCATGATGTAGCTGGTGCGCTGGGCGCACAGCCGGGAATGAAACAGCAGACCTTCATCGCTGCCGCTTTTTCAGCGGGTCAAGGCAGCAAGGCCGGTGGTATCGGGTATCAGGAGGAATGCTCTCCTACGCTGAAAGCAGCGGAAAGCGGCACGAACATGGTGCCGTCTGTTTTATGCCTCAATGACCAGGGCGGCAGCGTGATGAATTGCTCTGAAAATGTATCCGGCACGCTGCGGGCGCAGGAGCATGGACACCAGCCTCTCGTATATGAAAACCACGGCGTTGACAGCCGCTACACAGGGCCACATAAGGTCGCGCCGACCATGTCCGCACGGTACGGCACGGGAGGCAACAATGTGCCGCTGGTGGAGCAGGAGGCAGATGCCATCTGCATTGCAGGCAATACGGTCGACCGGCAGCCGCAGAACGGCGGCAACGGTCTTGGCTGTCAGGATGAACTGTCCTATACGCTCACTGCCACGGATCGGCACTGCATCTATGCCCGTCAGCGGGTGGATGAGTTCAAGGACGGTGAGGTGGTCAGCACGCAGAGCGCACGACAGTATAAAGACGCCACCGACCTCGTCTGCCAGCCTTCTGTGTATGGACAATCTCAATTCGGCGGCTATCAAGAAGGAATTTCAACATTGCGTGCCAGCGGCGGAGACCATGGAGGCGGCAGCGAGAATCTCGCAGTTGCGGCAATACAGGAAACACCTCAACTCATTCGCCGCCTCACGCCGCTGGAGT
>CAVDXW010000075.1:0-3344 GCA_963613145.1 Bacteroidaceae bacterium
TGTGGAAGAAGCTGTCTATATTCTCCAACGACAGGGCTATCTGGTGACTGCTCCACCCACTGCATAGACTTTAAGCATAGCTTCATTTTTTTGCCCGCTCTCAGGGGGCTTGGTTTTGTGCACAATTTTTGGGTATGGTACTTAGATTACAATGTTTCAACCTTGTTCTCTCCTTTATATGATTTCTTTTCAGACCATGATTTTGCGCGCCATCTCCTCGCTGATGGCAATGCGGGATTCCCGCACCTTAACGATGACATTCCCGCCCATGGCGGAAACCAGCGTCACCGCGCTGCCCGGCGTAAAGCCGAGATCCTCCAGATGCTTCTTCAGCTCGGGACTGCCGCCCACCTTGTGGATAAGCTGCTCCGTTCCGGCGTCTGCCAGCATCAACGGCATCATATGTATCCCTCCGTTTCAGGGTTAGCCGACACTAACCGTGTGACTTAAAAAGGCGGTTTTTCAGGTATTCCGTCGGCGCATGGCGAATCACGGCGGTTAACCATCACTAACCAATGTGCAGTTTAACCTCTTTAACCCACTTTGTCAAGGGGTTGAATGAAATTTTTTCAGCGGGCTTGTAACTTTGTAGAATTTGTGGTATGCTGTCCGTAAAGCAATCGGGAAAGTTGGTGATACTTGATGCAAATACTGCGCGCCTCCGAGGATTATCTGGAGACTATGCTGATGATGCAGCAGCAGCATGGCTACATACGCTCCATTGATGTGGCGGAGCATCTGGGCGTGACGAAGCCCAGCGTGACCTACGCCACCAAGCGGCTGCGGGAGAACGGCTACATCGTCATGGACAAGGACGGGCTGATCACGCTGACGGACACGGGCATGGCCATTGCCGAGAGTATGCTCGGCCGCCACCACACGCTGACCCGATTTCTGATGGCTCTGGGCGTGGATGCCGCCACCGCCGAGGCCGATGCCTGCAAGATCGAGCACGACATCAGCCAGAAGACCTTTGACGCTATCTGCAACCATGCAAAGCAGAATATGCAGAATATGTGATACGAAAAGAAGCACCCCTCACGGGGTGCTTCTTTTCGTATCACATCTCGCAGGAGAGGCACTGCTCCGCCGCGATAGTCAGCGGGAGCACCTGCCCCTCGGCGAGCTCCACGGTGTCGGGCAGCACGGCACTGATGCGCGACCCCTCCGGCTGCTGCGCAGGGCAGAGCACCACGCGGACGGCGTTCAGATCGCGGATCACACGGCAGACCCGCGCCATATGCGCCCCCTCCCCCACCGCAACAGCCGCGTCGGGAACGGCAACGGTGACGCGCTCCGCCGCTGCCTGCAAGGGCAGCGTGATGCCCCAGCCGTCCAGTCGCACACCGCCGTCACATCGGACAGCAGGCAGGAAGTTGCGGCAGCCCGCCAGACGCGCCGTGCCCGCCGTGGCGGGATGGCGCACCAGCGTCTCCATATCCGTCACGGGCGTGGACATGCCGTTTTCCATGACGCAGACGCTCCGGCAGTTGCGGTAGCACTCGCCCAGATCATGGCTGACCCAGAGGATAGGGCCGGTAAAATCCGCCAGCAGGTCGGACAGCTCCAGCTCCAGATTCCACTTGAGGAAGCTGTCCAGCGCGGAAAACGGCTCGTCCAACAGGATAGCCCGCGGCTCGGAGGCCAGAATGCGCGCCAGTGCCACGCGCTGCTGCTGTCCGCCCGAGAGCTGGGCGGGGTACTTCCTGTCCATCCCCTCCAAGCGGAAGCGGCGCAGCTGCTCCGATGCACACCGCTGCTTTTCGGCGCGGCTGCCCGTGCGGATACCGCACTGTATGTTCTGCGCCACCGTCATGTGGGGAAACAGGGCGTACTGCTGGAACAGATAGCCCACGCGCCGCTGCTGCGGCGGCAGGTCGATGCGCTTCTCGCTGTCGAACAGTGTCTCGCCGTCCAGCACAATGCGTCCCCTGTCAGGGGTCATGATGCCGGCAATGCACTTGAGCGTCACGCTCTTGCCGCAGCCGGAAGCTCCCAGCAGAGCCATCGTGCCGCTGCCCGTCTCGAATCGGGAGTGCAGGGTGAAGCCGCCCAGCTTCTTTTCAATATCCACCACAAGGCTCATGCGGGCTGCCCCCTTCCCCTGCCGGACGCGGCCAGCAGGTTCTTCTTTTCCAGCATGTTCACTACCAGCAGTATCACGGCGGAGATGGCGATATTCACCAGCACCCATTTCAGCGCCAGCGCGTCGTTGTTGATCTGCCAGAGCTGATAGACCGTGGTGGACACGGTGGCGGTCTTGCCGGGGGTGTAGCCCGCGATCATGCTCGTTGCGCCGTACTCGCCCAGCGCACGGGCAAAGACCAGCACCGCGCCCGCCAGCACGCCCTGACGGCAGCAGGGCATACGGATATGCCAGAATATGTAGGTATTGGACAGCCCAAGCGTCTGTCCTGCATACGCCAGCGTCTCGTCAAAGGCCTCGAATGCGCCGCGCACCGTGCGGTACATCAGCGGGAACACCACGACCACGGTGGCGAATATGGCCGACCACCATGTCATCACCAGCCGGATGCCGAAGGTCTCCAGCACCCACGCGCCGATGAGACGCTTCGGGCCGAGGACGCGCAGCAGCAGGTAGCCCACCACCGTGGGCGGCAGGACAAGCGGCAGCGTCAGTATTACATCCAGAACACCTTTGACCAAACGCGGGAGACGGGCGATATAGTACGCCGCAGCGATACCCGCAAAGAACACGACAACCGCGGAAATGGCGGCGATACGCAGTGAGTTTAAGAGAGGATACCAATCCATGTGTGACCTCCTGAAGCCGTTGTAGAAAACGGGGCGGCGGGCAGGACGCTTTGCGCCCTGCCCGTAGCCTTATGAATGAAAAGTCCTTACTTGGACAGCGGGGTGAACAAAACAGCCTCGAACTCGGCAGAAGCCTCGTCACCCTGCAAATAGGTCAGGAATGCGGCAGCGGCCTCCTGATTGGCGGAGGTGTTCAGCACGGCGGCAGGATAGATGACCTGACCGCACATATCGGCGGTGGCCTCGTCAGCCACGGTCAGACCGGCGGAGTAGGCATCGGAGGCATAGATGATACCGCAGTCCACGGTGCCCTCGGACACGGCGGTGGTGACTTCCTTGACATTGGAGCCGTAGGTCAGCTTGTCGGCAATGGCCGTCTCGTCAATGTCATAGTAGGCAAAGATCTTCTGCGTGTACTGACCGACAGGCACATCCTCGTTGCCGATGGCCAGCATCACATCGCCGCTCTTGAGCAGCTCGGCCAGCTTGTCGAAGCTGTCAATGCCCTTATCGCTGCCCTCGGCCACGGCCAGAGCCACCTTGTTCTCCAGCAGGTCGATGCGGCTGCC